>BNUB01000022.1 GCA_025997045.1 Betaproteobacteria bacterium | reverse complement strand
CAGCCTCGCGTCGGGAAACAAAATCAACCTCATCGCGGCAGGCGGCACATTGACAAGCGCCAGCGCCTATTCCCCCGTCACCATCTCAGCGGGCATAACGTTTACTTCCTACGCCTTCAGCATCGCGCCGGATGGCAACAAGCTCGTCGCTACAACGACGGTGACGCCGCCGGTAGTAACGCCGCCTTACGTGCCGCCCGTCAATCCGCCGCCCCCGCCGCCAGTTGAACCGCCCCCCGTTGAACCGCCCGTAGTCGAGCCACCGGTCGAACCCCCTGTCGAGCCACCCGTTCCCCCCGTCGAACCCCCGCCCCCCGGCAACGGCGGCATCAACCTCAACGCCCAAACCAAGGCCCTCTCCGAAGCCTTCCTGAGCGGCGCCGCCTACCTCAATCAGGCACAAGATTTCGCCGCCACCCAAGGCCTGAGCGCCGCCCTGCTCGCCAGCGGCAAAGCCGAAGGAAGCGCCCCCCGCCTGCAAGGCTTCGCCGCCATCGGCTACGGAAAAATGCGCCACAACACCGGCTCCCACATCGACGTCGACGGCTACACCCTCCTCGCCGGCCTCGCCGGTTCCAGAGACGTGGGCGCAGGCGCGGGTGCAGGCGACCTCACCGCCGCCGCCTTCCTCGAACACGGCAAAGGCGACTACACCAGCCACAACAGCTTCGCCAACGCCGCCAGCGTGCGCGGCAGCGGCGACACCGAATACACCGGCGCAGGCATCCTGGCCCATCTCGCCCTCAACCCCTCGACCACCGCCCAGCCCTACCTCGACGCCAGCCTGCGCTCAGGCCAGGTCAAAACCGACTTCGGCGGACATTTCATCAACGGCACCACCCTCCACAGCGCCTACAACGCCAAATCCACCTACCTGAGCGCACACGTCGGCGCAGGCTATGTGCTGAAACTCTCCGAGCAAAGCAAGCTGGATGTCTACGGACAATACCTCTGGAGCCATCAAGACGGCGACACCGTAAAACTCACCACCGGCGAGACGGTGAAATTCAAGGACGTAGCCTCCCAAAGAACCAGACTGGGCACAAAATGGGATTACGCCCTGACCCCCCAAACCACCGCCTGGATCGGCGCAGCGTGGGAGCACGAATACGACGGCAAGGCCAACGCCAGCATCTACGGCTACAAACTGGACGCCCCAACGTTAAAAGGCGACACCGCCCTGCTTGAACTCGGCCTGACCCTAACCCCCGCCGAAAAAGGCTGGTCACTGGACTTCGGCGTACAAGGCTACGCAGGCAAACGCGAAGGCGTAACGGGAAATGTGAAGGCAGGATATCGGTTCTGACCCCCACCGGGAGCGATGGCGTCCCCGCCATCGTGCGACGGCGAGACGCCGTCGCTCCCAGAACGCCCACCGCCACCAAAGGCTGGTCACTGGATGTCGGCGTACAAGGCTACACAGGCAAACGCGAAGGCGTGACGGGAAATGTGAAGGCAGGATATCGGTTCTGAAGGGCCACTTTCCGGGAGCGATGGCGTCCCCGCCATCGGCGACGGCGAGACGCCGTCGCTCCCAGTTGGCGCTCTCCTGAACCATGTTCGCCCCTATAATGGCATATCAAAATGCTACCTGAGTGCGAACATGCCCCCGTCCTTCCTTCTCTCCCCCATCAACGACGCGGTGTTCAAGATGATCTTCGGCGACAGCCACGACATCGGGCACCTGACCAACTTCCTCAAATCCGCCCTCACCATCCCCCCTGAAGACTACGAAGAAGTCTTCCTCCCCGACCCTCACCTCATGCGCGACGGCTGGGGCGACAAGCTGAGCATTCTCGACGTCAAGCTCAGAACCCGCTCCGGCAAACTGGTCGATATCGAGATCCAGCTCGTCGACCAACCCGATCTGCGCGAGCGCATCGTCTTCTATCTGGCTAAAATGGTCACTGAGCAGATCGGCGCAGGCGACCCCTACCGCAACATCCAGCGCACCATCTGCATCTTGATCACCGATTTCAAGCTCATCGTCGAGAACACGTCCTACCACAACCGCTACCGCCTCCACGACGCCGCCAGCGGCTCGGAATTCACCGACCTGCTGGAGGTCAACACCCTGGAGCTACCCAAGCTGCCGCGCAACACAGACGGCTCCACCTTGTGGGACTGGATGGGATTTTTGAAGGCGAAGAGTAAAGAGGAGTTTGTCATGCTCGCAGAGAAGAACCCCGAGGTAAAAAAGGCTGTCGCCAAGCTGATGACGCTCACGGAAGACGAGCAGGCGCGGATGGTGGCCGACGCACGGGACAAGATGCGCTGGGATATTGAATCCAGAGAGCGGGCGGCGGTAAACAAAGGACGCGAGGAAGGACGCGTGGAAGGCCGTGAAGAAGAGCGGCGGGCATTTGCCCGGAAGCTCCTTGCCAATGGCCGTCCAATCGAAGAGATCATGGAGTACACCGGCCTTTCCCGCGAGAAAATCCAGTCCCTGCTGCATTGACCCATCGCATCGCAAGCCTTGGCGCCGTGCCCGGATGCTTGACACGAATCACAGTCTCTACCGCCCCTGATAGACAAACCCTACCCGTTTGACATTACACAGCAATTCATAGGAAATCGTCCCCGCCGCGCTGGCGACGCGGTTGACCGGCACCTCGCGCCCCCACAGTTCCACCCGGCTGCCGAGCGTCGCCTGCGGCAGCGCGGTGAGATCGACGGTGAGCACATCCATCGACACCCGCCCGATCAATGAAGTCAATTGTCCGTCGACGCTGACCGGCGTCCCTTCCGCCGCCGCCCTCGGGTAGCCATCGGCATAGCCCACCGCCACCAGACCCACGCGGGTTGGCCGCTGCGCCACGAAGCGCGCGCCGTAGCCCAGCGGCTCGCCGACGGCGAGATCGCGCACCGCCACAATCCGGCTCTCCAGCGTCATGACCGGGCGCAGGGGCTGCTGCCCTTGCGGCAGGGGGTCCGCGCCATAGAGCATGATGCCGGGCCGTGCCCAGTCGCGGTGTGCGTCGGGCCAGGCGAGGATGGCGGCGGAATTGGCCAGCGTGCGCTCACCGGGCAGATCGCGGGTCGCCTCATCAAAAACGCGGATTTGCACCGTTGTCGTCGGCATCTCGGGCTCGTCAGCGCGGGCGAAATGGCTCATGAAGCCGCACGGCTCGAGCTTGCCCGTCGCCATCAGACGCTGCCATACCGCAGGCACCGCCTGGGGCAGAAACCCGGCGCGGTTCATGCCGCTATTGACCTTGATCCACGCCCGCAGCGGCTGCGGCAGTGGCGTTTTTTCGATCATCTCGACCTGGGCGAGGTGATGCACCGCAGGCCACAGGCGCTGCGTCGCCGCCTCGATCAGCTCCTCACGATCAAACACGCCTTCGAGCACCAGGATGGGTGCGCTGACCCCTGCGGCGCGCAATTCCAGCGCCTCGCTGACACAGGCCACGGCAAAACCATCCGCCTCCGCCGCCAGCGCCCGCGCGCACACCACGGCGCCATGACCGTAAGCATTGGCCTTGACCACGGCAAACGCCCGCCCGCCATGCAGTTGACGGGCGAGGCGGTAGTTATGACGCAAGGCGTCAAGATCGATCAGGGCGAGGGCAGGGCGCATGGGGCTGAAACAGGAGCGAAAACAGGCGCCCATGGTGCACCCAGGCCCATGCCTTCCGCAAGCGCGTCGACTCCCCCGCGCCGGGCGGCTAAGGTATAGTCCCGCCTTTATGGAAGCGTGTTGGTGCGCTCGATATATGAGGGTCAGGTGAAATGGTAACTTCCGCAGCAGCAAGCAAGGCAATGCCGGACACGACGGCAGTAACAGCGACGCCGTGTGACGTGTTGATCATCGGCGGGGGGCCGGCGGGAACGACGGCGGCCACCTTGCTGGCGGCAAAAGGGCGTCATGTGGTGCTGGTGGAAAAAGATCATCACCCGCGCTTTCATATTGGTGAGTCGCTCCTGCCCGCCAATCTCCCGATGTTCGATCAGCTCGGGGTGGGTGAGGAAATCCGGGCGCTGGGCATCCGCAAATACTCCGCCGAATTCGTCTCCCCCCAGCACGACAACCGCATGCAGCGGTTCAATTTTGCCGAATCCTGGGAAAAGGACATGCCCTACGCTTATCAGGTGCGGCGTTCCGAATTCGACCAGGTGCTGATCCGCAACGCCGCCCAAAAAGGGGCGGAAGTCTTTGAAGGCTGCAAAGTGACGGCGATCGATTTTCATCCCGACAGCGTCACCGTCGACGCCCGCCACGACGATGGCCGTCAGGCGCGCTGGGAGGCGAAATACATCATCGACGCCTCGGGGCGCGACACCTTCATCGCCAACCGGCTGAAAGCCAAACACCGCAACCCCAAACATAACAGCTCCGCCCTGTATGCCCATTTCGAGGGCGCCGTCCGCCACCCCGGCCCGGCTGAGGGCAACATCACCATCTACTGGTTCGAGCACGGCTGGTTCTGGTTCATCCCCCTCGCCGACGGCGCCACCAGCGTGGGCGCAGTCACCTGGCCGTATTACATCAAGCAGCGCAACGGGCGCACCAAGGAGCAATTCCTCCTCGACACCATCGCCTTGTGCCCGCCGCTGGTGGAGCGGATGAAAGACGCCAGGATGGTGACGGCGGTGGAAGCGACCGGCAATTTCTCCTATGCCACCGACCACACCTGCGGCGAACGTTACGTCCTCATCGGCGATGCCTACGCCTTCATCGACCCGGTGTTTTCTTCCGGGGTGTTGCTGGCGATGCGCGGGGCGGAATTCGGCGCCGAGGCCATCGACGCCTGCCTGCGCAGTCCGGCGCATGCCACCTCCATTCTTTCCCGCTTCGATCACAAACTGAGACACGGGCCGAAAATCTTCTCGTGGTTCATCTACCGCATGACCAGCCCCACCATGCGCGATCTGTTCATGGACCCGCGCAATTACCTGCGCATGAAAGAAGCCCTGCTCGCCCTGCTCGCTGGCGACATCTACGACAAACCGCTCAAATTCTGGCTGTCGCTCGTCTCCTTCCAGGTGGTCTATTACTCCTCCGCCCTGTTCCAGCTTCCCCGCACCTGGCGGGCGTGGAAAAGACGCCAGCACAACATCCAGCCCGTCCTTGACGAAGAAATTGACGGCAAGGCCGCCATCAACGGCTGAGATTTGCCATGAAATTACCTGCCCTTGCCGCCTTGTCGCTCCTTGCCGTACACGCCCTGCCCGCTGCGGGCGAAGAAAAACCCTTGTGGGAACTCGGCCTGGGCACCGGCGCGGTCAGCTTCCCCGAATATCGCGGCTCCGACCGTCAGCGCGCCCATGCCCTGGCGGTGCCGTATTTCATTTATCGCGGCGAGATTTTCAAAGCCGACAGCGATGGCATTCGCGGGGTGTTTTTCGACAGCGACCGGGTTGAATTGAACCTCAGCCTCGCCGCCTCGCTGCCCGTCGATAGCGACAGCAAAGGGCCGCGCCGCGGCATGCCCGATCTCAAGCCCACGGTCGAAATCGGCCCCTCGCTCGAATTCAACCTGTGGCGCGACCCGACACGCAAAGCCCGCGTCGACATCCGCCTGCCAATCCGGGCGGCCTATACGGTCAAAGGTCCGGTCAAGCATGTCGGGGTGACGTTCAACCCCTTCATCAACCTCGACATCGACCCCTTCAACCATTCCGGCTGGAATCTGGGCGTGATGGCGGGGCCGATCTTTGCCAACAGCCGTCAGCACCGCTATTTCTACGATGTCGACGCGCGTTATGCCCTGCCTGATCGTCCCGCCTACCGCACCTCGGGCGGCTACTCCGGCACCCAGTTCATCACCGCGCTCTCCAAGCGTTACAAAAGTTACTGGGTCGGCAGCTTCGTGCGTTTCGACACCCTGAACGGCGCCGCGTTTGCCGACAGCCCGCTGGTGGAGAAAAAACACGCCTGGGCCGCCGGCGTCGCGGTCGCCTGGGTGCTGGGCCAGTCCTCGACCATGGTCACGGTCGACGATTGAGCGCACGAGTGCCAAGCCGGTGAGCACCACGCGCCAGTTACCCGCAGCCTATGCCGCGTTCTGCCTCTGGTTCGGTCTCGCCGCGCTCGGGGTGATCTGCCTGAGCTGGTCGCTCGTCGCCGCCCTGCTCCACCCCTTCATCCCGGAAGCGCGCGGACGCAGACTGGGCCGTCGCGCCATCAGCCGCGGCTTTCGCTTCTACTTGCGCCTGATCTCGGCCCTCGGCGCGTGCCGCTTCGAATTTGAAGGGATAGACACCCTGACCGATGCCGGCCCCCTGATCCTCGCCCCCAACCACCCCTGCCTGCTCGACGCGGTGATGGTGGTGGCGCAACTCCCCAACGTCGCCTGCGTGATGAAAGCGGCGTTGCTGCGAAACATCTTCCTCGGCGGCGGCGCACGGCTGGCGCGCTACATCCCCAACGATCGCCCGCTGCAGATGGTGCATGCCGCCTGCCGCGACCTCGCCGCTGGCGGGCAAATCCTGCTCTTCCCCGAAGGCACCCGCACCGTGCGCTATCCGGTCAATGCGATCATTTCCAGCATCGCCCTGATCGCCAAAAAAGCGCAAATCCCGGTGCAAACCCTGATTATCGAGACCGATTCGGCCTATCTCTCCAAAGGCTGGACGCTGTTTCGCCAACCGCCGTTGCCGATTCATTACCGCATCCGCCTTGGCCGCCGCTTCGACCCGCCCACCACCAGCGCCAGTTTCGCCGCCGAACTCGAAGACTATTTCGCATCCGAACTCGCCCATGCGCACCTGATTCCGCCCCAGTTCGCCGAATCCGCCGCCCAGGCCCATCACACCCCCGACCCCGCCGCGCCATGAATCAAGCCATGTCGCCCCCGCCCGCCCCTTCACCCACCCACGCCGTCCTGATCCCGAGCTACAACCCCGGCCCCGGCGTCGTCGACACCGTGCGCGCCGCCCGGGCACAGTGGAACCCGGTCTGGGTCGTGGTCGACGGCAGCACCGACGGCAGCGACGTCCTCCTGCGCACCCTGGCCGCCCAAGACGACGGCCTGGAAGTGTTCGTCTCCCCGACGAATCAGGGCAAGGGCGCCGCCGTGCTCCGTGGCCTCGACGAAGCCACGGCACGCGGCATCACCCACGTCCTCACCATGGATTCCGACGGTCAGCACCCGGCAGAACTCATCCCCCGCTTCATGGCCGCGTCCCGATCCGCCCCCACGGCGATGATTCTGGGTCGCCCGGTGTTCGACGCCAGCGCCCCATTACTGCGCGTGCGCGGGCGCAAAGTGTCCAACGCCTGGGCCAATCTGGAGACCCTGTGGGCCGGCATCGGCGATTCACTCTACGGCTTCCGCATCTACCCCGTGCAAGCCCTGCGCGAAGTCATGCGCGGCCAGCACTGGATGCGCCGCTTCGACTTCGACCCCGAAGCCGTCGTGCGCCTGGCCTGGCGTGGCGTGCCGGCGCTCAACCTCGACGCCCCGGTCAAATACCTCACTGCCGCCGAAGGCGGGGTATCGCATTTCAACTACCTGCGCGACAACCTGCTCCTCACCTGGATGCACAGCCGTCTGGTTGCCGGTTTCCTCATCCGCCTGCCGTGGCTGTTGTGGCGTAAAGCAAGGGGGGGCCATCATGGCACTGACCGACATTGACCTGCGCGACCTGAAGCCCGACCACAAGCCGTATCAAAAAGCCAACGGAGGCGGACTCTTTGTGGAAGTGATGCCCGGCGGCACAAAGGTCTGGCGCATGCGCTACCGCCGGGGAGGCAAGCAGGAAAAAATCACCCTGGGCCACTACCCGGACTACTCCTCGGCGGACGCCCGGGCATGGCGCAACGAGTGCAAGGCCCTCGTCGCGCGCGGACTCTCGCCGATGGCCCTGAAGCGCGGCGATCCCGTCCCCGGCGATATCGCCCCCGCGCTGAGAGACTTGGCGCAGACCTTCATGCACGGCTGGTGCATGAATACGATCGAGAAAATAAACGCCCGCGAAGCCGCCACCCGAGCCGACAACACGGTGGAAAACTTCGCCGCCCGCTGGCATGACGAGATCGTGAAGCCGCGCAACCACCATTCCCGGATCATTCTGCGCTCCCTGGAACGGGACGTTCTCCCGCTGATCGGCCGCAAACAGATTGCCGACGTCAGCGTCACCGACATTCTGGGCATTATCGGCAAGATCAAAAATCGCGGCGCCAATCAAATGGCGCTCCAAACCCGCAACGTGCTGAAACGGCTTTTCGCCTACGCCATCACCCTGGAGAAAACCCACTTCAATCCCGCAGCGGCCATTGAAGCGAGATTCATTGCCCAGGCCAAAAGCCGCAACATGAGCCTGTCCCCGAATGAGCTGGGGCGTCTGCTAAGCGCCATCTACCAGTCCCGCACCCGGCATACTCACAAGCTGGCGCTGCATCTGTTGATCCTGTGCATGGTGCGAAAATCGGAGATGATCGCCGCACGCTGGGAAGAGCTCGACCTCGAGAACGCGCAATGGTCAATCCCGGGCGAGCGCATGAAGCAAGACCGGCCCCACCTTGTCCCTCTGGCCCGGCAAGCGGTCAACATGTTCAAAGAACTAAAGACGCTGGCGAACGGTTCCGAATGGGTATTTCCGAGCCTTGGCAACCCGAAACACCACATCGCGAAGAGCACCCTGAATGTCGTGGTGCAGGCACTGAAAATCAACCTCCGCAACTTCGTGATTCACGACTTCCGCCGCACCGCCTCCACCCATTTGAACGAATCGGGGTTCAATTCAGACTGGATCGAGAAATCCCTGTCCCACGAACCCGGAGGTGTCCGGGGCGTATACAACCGTGCCCAGTATGCCGAACAACGGCGGACAATGTTGCAATGGTGGGCTGATTTCGTAGATCAGCAGATGGGTTCTGCAACCGACTGAATGCGCTGATTTCGCCACCGGCCCAGCGTGGTGTCCCCGCACCAGGCTGGGGGTGTGCCCTGCTCGCGCCCTCAATTAAAGCGCTTTTAAAGTTGTCAGCTTTAAAAATTAAAGTGTCTCGCTTTAAAAGATGATAAAATGTCTGCATCATGATCTATCATCACTTCCCCCGCCCCGATCTGGCCCGCCGCTACGCGGGTGCAATACAGGGGAAAACCCTGTTTGGCGACGCGCATAACGGCCTGTTCCTCGCCGGGCCGCGCCGCACCGGCAAATCCACCTTCCTGCAAGCCGATCTCGCGCCCGAACTGGAGCGGCAACCGGATTGAGCTGATGCTGGTCATGTCCGGTTCGGATCGGGACAAGCTGCTGCGTCTGGTCAACAACAACGCAGCGGCCTTTTACGGCTCCTCGGTGCAGGCGCTACCCGGACTTGGAGCGGATTTCATCGACCACGTCGCCACGCTGGTCGAAGCGCATCTGCCTGAGTTGAAGCCCGTCGACACCGCCAAGCTCGCCGGCGCATTTCAGGCTTTTGGTGAGCGCCCCCAGTTCTTCATGGAAGGTCTCGGCCAAGCCCTGAACCCGCTGCTGGGCGATCAAACAGGTCGCTTCGAGGACAAGTTGCTCGCCGCCGCGATAACGCGGCAAGCTGCTGATGAGGCGCAGATGGAAGCGGAGTATCTGAGCCTCACGCCCACCGCTCGCGCCGTGTTCTGGCGAATACTGGAAAAGGGAGACCGATTCCGCCCCTACGATGCCGATGCGCTCGCCTTCTATCAGGAAGTGACGAAGCGAAAAGTGTCAGCACAGGCCGCAAAGAACGCCCTTGATACGCTGCGGCAGCGCGTCCCGTCGCTCGTCTGGAAATCTGCACGGGGAGAATACGCGGTCGATGATATAGCGACGCACCGCTGGTATCAGCAAAAAGTTGAAGCAGGGAAGTGGCCGCCGCAAGGAATGGCAACGGCATGATCCGTCACGTCGTCGAACGTTTCGCCCCCGCTGCCGGGAGATAAGACATTATCAACCGTTTGTCATAAAACCGCAGCTTTTGGCACAAATTTGTGCCCATATTTGTGCCCATGGTTGGCTGTTTTGAAAAATAGTCTAGCTTACCCAATATGGGTAATCTGATTTCCTGATGTCTTCGATTTCACCCCGTGTGTCTTGCCGAAAATGGCTCGCATTTGCGCCTGGGGCATAGTTTTATGCTCAATACTTGTTTTGTGCACCCTGATTTGTGCCCTGATTTGTGCCCATTTGCGACGTCAGCGGGCTGCAAAGCCAGTGACAGCGGGACTCTAGTTTTTCTACATGAAAAAGAAGTTCCTCGCAGTAAACGTAGCGCTCGCGCTCGGTGCGATGGTCGTTGGGAGTGCGGCTTATGCGGCTGCTGCCAGTACGGCGCTTGGCGACGTGGATGTCCTTGAAGAGGGTGCTCAGGCTGCTTCTTTCGCGCTGCCGGGTAACGTCGTGGTGTCCGACAGCTACGAAGGCCTCATCAACGTCGTGCCTTACTACAGCGTGCAGGAAGGCAATACCGTCGCGCTGTCGATCACCAATAACGACATCATCAACGGCAAGGTGGTGAAGGTGCGCTTCCGTGGCGCGGAATGGTCGGACGACGTGCTTGACTTCCAAGTCTTCCTCTCGCCCGGCGACATCTGGACGGCCGCGCTCACCAAGGAATTTGACAGCATCACGGGTCAGTACGTCGCCAAGCTGAACTGGTCTGGCGACAACACTGTCACCCGCCCGAGGCTTGACGCCGCAGGTGCGCTGTTCCACGCTGACGCGCGTGTGAAGGGCACGAATGGCAACACCCTCGAAGGCTACGTCGAAATCATCACCCTGGCCGACATTCCGCCGGTTCTGAATGGTGCTACGGCTGCTGCTGGCACCGAATTTGGCCCTGCCGTTAACGACACCATTGCGGCTACGGGTACCGACATCCACACCAACCCGCTCTACACCCTCACCAAGCACGTCGACGGTGCAGCGCCCCCGGCCTATGCCATTTCCGGCGTCTATGATGAAACCATCGGCAAACTGGTTCAGGACAACTATTGGAAGTACAAGAGTGTCGGTGCTGCGGTTCGTAATAGTGATGGCCTCCACACCTACACCGTAGCAGAACCCGGCACTGGTGGCGCTTGGACTCAAGTGGGTGGTGCAGAATACCAGGGCCATAACCAGTTCGGTGCCAGCAAGACCCGTGCCTCCGACGACTGGCTGCAATTCCCCACCCCGGCGATTTCGAGCTACGTGTCGATCATCAACGTCCAAAGCCGCAAGGCCTATACGCTGCAATCCACCGCGCTGAGAAATGCCCCGGTGATTGACGGGATCTATCAAGCGGATGACGGGCAAACAGTCGGTTCTGCGGGTGATGGCGCCTACACCACCGCTGCGGTAACTGCGACCGGAAAGGCTGATGCCCCCGTGACGTCCGTCCGCGGTTCGATCAAGGCCTACTTTGAACAAAAAGGTGGCCTGTATGTGACCTGGAGTGGCCTCGGCGAAAAAATCACCGCTGACAATATCTTCGGCGGTGTCGACGGCGGCGGCGCCGTCGTCGGTGCGGGTGTTGATACCCGTCTCGCCGGCCTCGTCCTGCAAGAGCTCGACCTGCCCGACCTGTCAACGCCGACCACGGCTACGGTTGCGGATGTCGCCTTCTCTGACGCTGGCGATGCCAATGGCGTCCTCTTGGCGAGTACTGCTGCCTACCCCGGTGGCCCGGCGGCTGCGCAACGTGACCTGGTTGCGTCCGCGCTCCAGGCTGGCGCTTTCCGCTTCGAGTATGTCACCGACCTGGGGCTCCAGGCCTCGACCGACATCGTGCTCAACCAGCCCGTCCGTCGCTACTACTACTGGTACACGGCAGCAGCCTCTGGGGCGACGGGGCATCGCTCCTTCACTTATCCGGCAGGCGAGTGGAACATCAACGGCGAGCGCAACACGCCATACGCTTCGTTGAGCGGCCTTGGCAACAGCATCGAGGTGAATGGCGCGGTCTTCTATAACCGTGAAGAGCAGTCGTATGTTGCGGCCACCCCGGGCGGTTCCACCTGGTCGCCGCAACCTCCCGCCTCTGTAACGCCTACCGGCCTGAGGGGTGAAGTTTCGGTGCTGGCGATCAATAGCACGGCGCCTTACTCTGGGGCACTGAGCGCCCAACTGACCAAGAATGACACACCCGTCCTCGGTAACTATCGGAACGGTTGGGGTTCGTTCTCTACTGAGACCAAAGCGAACACAGGCGGGCTGCCTAGTGGTACTGCGAATGGGAACGGCTTTGGAGGCGTGGATGTCGCTCACAATCTGCTGAGAAAGGTGAACTGGCTGCCGGTCATTGCGTACAGCGCAATCAACGTCTACAGCCCGGCCAGCGGTGCAGTGTATGGCACCACCCTGCCGGTGCGCATCCTGAAGTAAATCTGTCGCACGCTCGCACACCGGCCCGTAAGGGCGGGTGTGCGAGTTGAGATGGTTAAAAACCGGGCTTCGGCCCGGTTTTTTATTTGTGCGCCCGGCAGGGCGCATTCACTTCCCATGCAAAAATCTTGATCCTCAAAATAGCCGGATGTCAGTGTCACGTACCGGGCTGCGCCGGACAAGAGAAAGGCCGGAAACCCTGTATTTTCATGGGTTTCCAGCCTTTATCGGACTTCAGCGGACATGTTTTGGCGGAGAGAGGGGGATTCGAACCCCCGTCAGGGTATTACCCTGAACACGCTTTCCAGGCGTGCGACTTAAACCACTCATCCATCTCTCCGCATGAGGGTCGCGCATTTTAGCGTTTTCGGACGCGGAGGGGAAGGGTTTCGTGCGGTGTAAGAGCATCGTCAAGTTCGAGTCAAAGGAATACGCTAACAGCGCAAGCTATGAAAGCCAGTCTGAACACCGCGCAAGAAGAGTTAGATGTTATTCAAACATGATCTTGAAAAATCCATCATCCAGGCACGGCAACGAAACATCAAAATTGCTGAAAAACGCTACATCGAGCGGCAGGAACAAGCCTTGGGCCTTGGGCCTTGAGCCGGAGCAGGAGCGTTAACTTCTCCCGGTGGATTGCGGGTTTGCAGGAATGGCTGGTCGGCGAAAACTCTCCCCGCTGCCCCTCGTCAGCGCCTACAATCGGGGGTTTCACATCAAGGGCGGATTGTGCGCCCGCCAGTGCCATGAACCAGACGACTCTCCCTCGCCGCCACGCCGGCTTCACCCTCCTCGAACTGCTTGTCGTGCTCGCCATCCTCGGCATGCTCGGGGCGCTGGTCGGGCCTCGGGTGTTGGGCCAGCTCGATAACGCCAAGCCCAAAACGACCCTGATGCAGGTCAAGGATCTGGATAACGCGGCGGGCATGTTCAAGCTCGATGTCG
The DNA here is from genome assembly GCA_025997045.1 of Betaproteobacteria bacterium. GTDB lineage: Bacteria > Pseudomonadota > Gammaproteobacteria > Burkholderiales > Rhodocyclaceae > WRNU01. The sequence goes on along the minus strand of BNUB01000022.1, from coordinate 28,426 downwards.
GGCGCTACCCGACCACCCAGGAAGGGCTGGATGCCCTCGTCGCCCGCCCCGGCACGGTCACGGGCTGGAATGGGCCTTACCTGCGCGGGGAATTGCCCAGGGACGCCTGGGGCAACGCTTTCCATTACGAAAACCCGGGCAAGCGCGGTGACGTCGACATCTATTCGCTCGGCGCCGACAACGCGGCGGGCGGCGAAGGCAACAACGCCGATATCGGCAACTGGCAGTAAGCCGGTGCGCGGTTTTACCCTGATCGAGCTGGTGGTCGCCATCGCGGTGGCCGGGTTCGTGCTGGGGGCGTCGATCACGGCCTGGCCGAAGCTGCATCAGGCGATGGCGTATCGCAGCGCGGTGCGCGGCGTCTTCGCCAGCATGAACACGGCTCGTGGCGAGGCGCTGCGCAGCGGGCAGGCGGCGGTGTTTTTCGTCGATCTCGACCAGCGTAACTACGGCGTGGGCGACAAGGTGCTGGGGGATTTCTCCGACGCGCTCACGCTGCGCTATACCTTGGCCGAGCGCGAGGTGGATGCGCGGGGGCGCGGGCAGATCCGCTTCAGCCCCGACGGCGGGGCGACCGGGGGCAGTGTCGAGGTGCTGCGCGGCGATGGCAGCGGCGTGCGCCTGCGGGTCGACTGGCTGCTGGGCAGCGTCACGCAGGAAGCGGTTGGCGGATGAAGCGCGGGGCCGGGTTTTCGCTGATCGAGATTCTCATCGCGCTGGCGATCATGGCGATGGCGCTGGGCGCGCTCTACCGCACCGCCGGGGGCGCGGTGCGCGGGGTGGCCGAAGCCGGACAGCGCAACCGCGCCACCGCGCTCGCCATGTCCCTGCTCGATACCCATGACAACATCCCTTCCCGTGGCATCCGTGACGCGGGCCACGACGCCGGGATGGACTGGAGCCTGGTCAGCAGCCCTTATCTGGAGGCCGCCGCGCCGGGCTGGCCGCTGCACCGCGTCGAGGTGACGGTAAGCTGGAACGAAGGCCGCCGCAGCCTGACCCTCGCCTCCCTGCTGCCGCAGCGGCATCAGGCGCTGGAGAGCGTGCGATGAGGCCGCAGGAAAATGGACAGGGTTTTACCCTGATCGAGGTTGTCATCGCGCTGGCGCTGAGCGCGCTGGTCATGCTCGGGCTGGTGAGCGCGCTCGCCGGTCTGGGGGCGACCGCGACCCGGATCGATGAACGCGCCGGGCAAAGCGACCGCCAGTGGCTGGTGAATGAGTTTCTCCGCGCCACGCTGTCGACGGCGACGGGGCAGCTTAAATACACCCGCGCCGACGGCAGCAAGTCGGTCTATTTTCATGGCGCACCGCAGACGCTGGAATGGCTCGGCAGCATGCCCGCACGCTACGGGGTGGGGGGCATGCATCATTTTCGCCTGTTGTTGCAGCACGACGATTCTGCGACCGGCGAGCGGCTGGTGCTCCAGTACGCGCCTTACATCAGCCCGCCCCCGGGCAGCCTCGATATCCCCGTGTTTGACACCACGAACATCTCGACCCACGTCCTCGCCACCGAGGTCAGCGGGTTCTCCCTCGCCTACCAGAGCAAGCCGGAACGTGAGGATGAGGACGCGGTGTGGAGTGATGACTGGGACAACGCCGAGCGCACGCCGGGGCGGGTGCGGGTTCAGATCGAGGCGGAAAACGCGGCGTGGCCGCCGCTGGTGACGGCGCTCGGGGCGGTCGACGCGGCCGGAACCAGCGGCGGTTCCTCATGGGGCGCGGGCAGAAGGTGAGGAAGAGCGCTCGTGGCCTCGCGCTGGTCGCCGTGCTGTGGGTGGTGGCGGCGCTCGCCCTGCTGGTGGCAAGCCTGGCGCTGGTGGCGAAGAACGAGGTGCGGACGGCGCAGGCGCGGGTGAGCAGCGGTGAGGCTGCGGCGCTGGGCGATGCGGCGATCCAGCTTGCCGTGCTCGAATGGAAGACCGCTACCCCGCCACCAGACCGGCTGCGGCGCGGCCAATATACGTTCGAGGGCGTGACGGTCGATGTCGAGCTGATCCCGGCCTCGGGTTACGTCGACCTCAATACCGCAACCGAATCCCTGCTGCAGGCGGTTTTTGTCCACGGCGCGGGGCTGACGCCCGACACCGCCCGCAGCCTGGCCCAGCGCATTATCGACTGGCGCGACACCGACACCGCGCCCCTGCCGGACGGGGCCGAGGCCGAAGCCTACGCGGCGGCGGGGGTGCAGTGGCGGCCACGCAATGAACGCTTCATCGTCCCGGAGGATTTGTTACAAGTGCTTGGGGTCGATCTTGATCTCTATGCTAGAATCGCGGGATTTTTCACCGTCTGGTCGGGGAGCGGCGGGGTTGATCCGCGTGCCGCGCCGATCGAGATGCTGTTTGTCCTGTCTGCGGGCGACGCAGCCAATGCCAGCCGGATTGCGGCGGCACGCGATGCGGGGCAGATCGGCATCGACACCACCATGCTCGACCCGAGCTGGCTGAGCGGGGGCGGGAACCGGAACACGCTGCATGTGCTCGCCTCCATCCCGGTCGACGGTGAGCGGCGTGCGGTGCGTGGGCGTTGGGTGCGGCTCACGCCGGAAAAAGACGGCACCCCCTGGAAAACCATCCGCACCGAACCGGTGCGTTTCATCATCACGGCACGAGACGATTCCTGAATATGGCGCAAGCGCGCGGCAACCTGAGTCTTTTCGGTCTCGATCTGGCGCAAGTGCCGGACTTCCTCCGCCAGGGATGGGGCGTGGCGTTGCGCTGGCCGTTTTTCGCCCGCTGGCTGCCGCCCGAGCCGGTGCGGCTGCGTGCGGCGGATGGCGATGAAGCGCATGACGCGGTGTGGCCCCAGAGTGCTGACCGCCGCACGGCCACCACGACGGCCTTCCTGCTGCCCGAAGAGATTCTCCTGCGGCGCAAGCTGCGCCTGCCCTTCCTGCCCGCCGCTGCGCGTCTGCAGGCGATCGAGCTGGCGCTGGCCGGAGCCACGCCTTTCCCGCTCGGGGAGACGGCCTGGGGCTGGCACGCGAGCGCGGATGAGCGTGGCGAAACCATCGAGCTGGTGCTGGCGTCGCGCCACCACATCGGCGCACATCTCACCGAGGTGCGGAAAAACGAGGGCGCGAACGAAGGAGCGGACGGGGGGGCAGATTTCGAGGTCTGGGCCGCCCCGGAAGCAGGCGGGGAACCGGTGATCGTGCAGGGTTACGGCGAAGGTCGGCGCCTGGCGCGGACGCGGCGACGCGATGCGCAGGTGGCGGCCCTGTTTGTGCTCGCGGTGTTCCTGCTGCTTGCGCTGGCGGCTTCGCCCGTGGCGCGGATGCGGCAGGATGTGTTTGACCTCGATGACCGCATCGAAGCGATGACCCGCGAAGTGGCCCCGGTGGCCGCCGAGCGCGAGGCGCTGGCGCAGGCCAATCTCCAGCTTCAGGCGGTAAACGCCTATGTGGCTGAACGCCCCGACCCGGTGGCGGTGCTGGGACGCCTGACCACGCTGTTGCCCGACGCTGCCCACCTCGTGCATTTCGAGCTGAGCGGGCACACCGTCAACCTGAACGGTCAGGCCGACAATGCCGCCGAACTGATGGAGACGCTGGGCAATCAGCCCGGGTTCAGCGATGTGCGCGCGCCGACGGCGATCACCCGCAACGGCACCAGCGGACAGGAGTCGTTCTCGATCCGTTTCCGTTTCGACGAACCCGCTCCCCCGACGCCCCGGCCATGAGCGCAGCCTTGTCCGCCCCCTCGTTTTCCCTCAATACGCCGCACGCCCGGGCGTTGTTCGCAGTCGGCCTGTGCGCCTTGCTGGTGTTCGCGCCGGTGTTCTGCGGCGCGGTTTATCTCATCCACAAAGCCATGTGGGCGGCGGAGACGGTGGAGGCGGGCGAACCGCGCCTTGCCCGCCTGCAAGGCTTGCGCGAAGCCGCCGGGCGGGTGAGTGCGGCGCGCCACACGGCTGAAGAGAGCCTGGCCCGGCTCACTTATCCGGCCTCCACGCCCGCCGACCGCGTTGGCGCCGACCTGCAACAGCGCATGCGTGCGGTGGCCGACAGTGTTGGCGTGGCGGTGGCCGGCAGCCAGGTGATCAACGTCAAGGAAGCCAACGGCCTTGAACAGATCCCGGTTTCGCTGAATCTGGAAGCCAGCCACGAGGAATTGCGCCAGTTTCTGGTCGCGGTCAGCGCACAGACGCAGGCTCCGGCGGTCTATGTCGATAACCTCGTGCTGACCCCGACGCGCAATCGCTCCCGTCCGGGGCGCTTGCAGGTGCAGGCGCGTTTCAGCGTGTTGCGGAGGCTGCAATGAGCCGCCTCGTCGCCCGGCCCCGCGACCCGCGCCCCGCGCTGGCGCTTGCCGCTGCGGTGCTGGCCGTGCTGATCGGGCTGTACTGGCTCGCGCTGGCGCGTGAGCGCGCCTGGCCGACACCCATCGTGCCGGTGGCGGAGGCGCTCGCGCCCCAGTCCGTGTCCCTGGCGGTGACCGATCCCGCGCTCGCTGCGGCGATTGCGCTGCGCCCCCTGTTCATCTCCGAGCGTCGCCCCATCATCGAGGCGAAAGAGGAGGACGCGATCGAGGTCAAACGCGATGTGTTCACCGACGCCCGCCTGGTCGGCGTGATCGGGGGCGCAAGCGAAGGCGTGGCGATCATCCGCCACGACGGCGAATTGACCCGGGTGAAAAAAGGTGGCCAGTTCGGGGGCTGGACGCTGGAGCGGCTCGAGAGCCGTCTGGCCCGCTTCACCCACGCCGGTTTCGACCCCCGCGAGCTGCGTCTGGAATATGACGTTGTGACGCCCATCCCCATCATTCCGGCAAGCGCGCCCCCGGCGCGACGCCCGAGGCGGTAATCACCCGATGCTTGATCCACTCATGACCATGACCCTGTTCCGCGTTCTCCCCATCGCCCTGACCGCCGTGTTCGTCACGGCCTGCGCCAGCGCCCCGCACGACGAGGATCTTGCCGCCGCGCTGGCCGCCATGCGCCCCCGCGCCACGGCGACCCCCCCTGCCGCGCCCGAAACTGATGACATCGACACGCCCAAACGCGCCGAGCCGGTGATGGTCAAGGGCACGGATGTCATGCTCAGCACGGCTACGGCGCGTGCCGGGATCGACATCCGGGGCGAATCCGTTTCCTTGCGCTTCGAGCACGCCCCGGTGCTCGACGTCATCCACGCCGTGCTCGGTGATCTGCTCAAGGCCGATTACGCCATCGTCACCCAGATCAATGGCGAAATCACCCTCCACACCCAGGCTCCGGTGACGCGGGAACAGGTGGCGCCGCTGCTCGAATCGGTGCTCCAGGCCAACGGCATCTCGATGGCGGTCGACGTCGCCGGGCGCTACCGCATCGGCTCGACCGAAGTGGTCAAGGGCATCACCGTGCCGCTGCCGTGGCGTCCCGAAGCCCTGCCCGCAGGGGCGGGCATGGTGGTGGTGCCGCTGCAATACATCGGCGCGACCGAGATGGCCGAAATCCTGCGCCCCGTCGCCGGGGGCGACGCCATCCTGCGCGTCGATAGCGTGCGCAACCTGCTGCTCCTGAACGGCACCCGCAGCCAGTTGGATGGCTGGCTGGAGATCATTCGCACCTTTGATGTCGATTTTCTCAAAGGGATGTCGGTGGGCCTGTTCCCGCTCGCCCACACTTCGGTGCAGGAGGTCGACGCCGCCCTGCGCTCGCTGATCGGCAACGCCACCCTGCCCGCAGTGCGCAACCCCGATGGCGGCGCGGCCCCCGGTGGCGCAGGTGCGGTCGCGGCCGTCCCGGCGGGGGGCAATCGCGCTGGCGCTGCCCGTGGCGCGGCGGCGGCCGCAGTCGCCGATGGCGGGGGCGTGATCGGCGGGCCGCTCAACGGGCTCATCCGGGTGATGCCGATCGAGCGCCTCAACGCGCTCCTCGTCATTACCCCGCGCGCCCACTATCTTGAACAGGCCAGAATCTGGATCGAGCGCCTCGACCGCCCCAACGAAGGGGACGCCAGCGGGCAGATTTACGTCTATCCGGTACGGAACGGTTCGGCCCAGCATCTCGCTGAACTGCTCACCGGCCTCTACGGCGGCAGCTCCACCCAGAGCGGCGGCACGACCAATAGCGGGGTGGCCAGCGGCCTCTCCAGCACCAGCCGCAGCACCGGCTCCAACCGCCTGGGCAACACCAGCACCAGCGGCGGCGGCAGCGGACGCTTCGGCACAAGCGCCACCAACAGCCTCGGCACGACGGGCAACACCAACGCGGGCGGCGTGACCCAGGTCGACCTGGGCGAGAACGTGCGCGTCGTCGCCGATGATCGCAACAACGCGCTGCTGATTCATGCCAACCGGCGCGATTATCTGCGCATCGAAGAGGCCCTGCGCAAGCTCGATGTCGCCCCCGCCCAGGTGCTGATCGAAGCCAGCATCGTCGAAGTCACCCTGACCGATGTGTTGCGCTACGGTCTGCAATGGTATTTCGATGACAAACTCCGTGGCGGCTGGACCGGACAGGGGCAACTCACCAGCAACGGTCTCGTCCTGCCCGGCGAGGGCTTCGGCTACGCCGTGGTCAACCCCGCCGGACAGATTCGCGCCGTGCTCAACGCGCTGGCGACCAAATCGCTGATCAACGTGCTCTCCAACCCCAATGTGATGGTGCTCGACAATCACACCGCCAATATCCAGGTCGGTGACCAGCAGCCGGTGCGCTCGTCTACAACCGTCACCGACGGCGGCACCACGGTCGACTCCATCCAGTACCGCGATACCGGCGTCATGCTCAACGTCACCCCCACGGTCAATGCCGGCGATATGGTGACGATGGAGGTCGAGCAGTCGACCACCGACGTGGGCGATGTGGACGCCGCCACCGGTCAGCGTGCGTTCAACCAGCGCCAGATTTCGAGCAAGGTCGCGGTGCGTTCGGGCGAGACCATCATCCTCGGCGGCTTGATCCGCGACAACAAGACCCGGGGCAAGACCGGCATCCCCATCCTCCACGACCTGCCCTTCATCGGCAATTTGTTCGGCTCCACGACCGTCGACACCCACCGCACCGAACTGATCGTCATGCTGACCCCGAGAGTGATCCGCAGCAGCGAAGATCTGCGTCAGGCGGGCGACGAGATGCGTCAGCGCATGCGCAGCTTCCGCCAGTTGAGCGGGGTGGCGGCAGAGCAAATCCAGCGCCTGCGTCTGCCGCCTGAAGCGGCGCAACCCGCCGCAGCGGACGAGGACAGCGTCGCGCCGGCCACAGTCCCCGCCCCTGTGGAGGAGCGCAAGGCGCCTGTCGTGGAAGAGAAGGCAGAAACGCCCGCGCCTGAAGACGCGACAAACGCGGAACCTTCTGCCACATCCGCTGACCAATGACCACCGTGCGCCAGGCCGGATGTCTGTCCGTGGCGCCCTGCCAGACTGCGCGCCTCTCACCCGGGCGCACCTCACCACATGGAGAACGATTCAATGAGTTTGATCAAGGCTAAAACCGCTGCCCTGCGCACCGCCGTACTGTGCGCGCTGTACACCATGTCCGCTGGCGTTGGCGCTGCCGACGCAGCGGCGCCCGCCGATGATGCCGCATTCATCGCCGGTTACGGCAACGCCACCGTCACGGCGGCCGAGCTGCGCCAAGGCTTTGCCGTGCTGCCGCCCCAGGCACAGGAGGCCATTCAGCGTTCTTCGTTTTCAGCCAATAATCTCGCCGCTGATCTGGTCACACGCAAGCTGGTTGCCGAACGCGCCCGCGCCGAAGGGCTTGACCAGAACCCGGAGATCGTCACCCGCATCGCGCAAACCATAGATGGGCTGCTGCAGGCGGAATATATCGAACGCCACCTCAAGACCACGGCCAATCCTGATCTGGCTGAACGTCTGGCGCGCGACGACTACCGCGCCAACCCGGAAAAATACAAGCGCGGTGAACAGGTGCATGTGCGCCACATTCTGGTGAAAACGTGTGCCTGTAGCGACGAAAATGCCAAGGAACAGGCCCGACTCAAGGCTGAAACCCTGCTCGGACGGATCAAGCTCGGCGAATCTTTTGAAGAGATTGCCAGCACCGAGTCCGACGATCCGGGTTCGGCCCGGCGTGGGGGCGACCTCGGCTTCGTCACCCGGGGCAAGATGGTAAAACCGTTCGAGGACGCCGCTTTCGCGCTCAAAAAAACCGGCGAACTCTCCCCGGTCATCGAGACGGAATACGGCTATCACATCCTGCGTCTCGACGCGCGTCAGGAAGCCAGTGTGGTGCCGTTCGGGGAGGTGCGCGCCCAGCTCGTCGCCGCGCAGCAGGACGCCCTGCAGAAAGACGCTTACGCCAAACTCATGGATCCGATTCGCCCCATGGGCGCGGTGAGCGTCGACCCTGCCGCGCTCCGCGCCACCGTGGGCGGGAACTGGAAGGACACGCCTCCCCACCCCCTGACGAAGCCGATTGCGCAAGCGGCGGCGACCGAGGAAGCGGCGCCTGCGGCAGAAGAAGCTGAAGCCGAACCCGCCGCCGCGCAGTAATCCCCACCCGCCAGGGGCGATTCCCGAACCGCCCCTGCGTATCAATTGCGCCATGCCCATTGCACTTCTTGCCCGCGCCCGCGCGTCGACCACCCTGCTCCGCAGCTTCGTGCGGCGTGAGCTGACGACCCGTTACGCCGGCACCCTGTTGGGCGGGGTATGGGCGCTGGGTCAGCCGGTGCTGCTGCTGGCGATCTACGCCTTTGTTTTCCGCACCGTGTTCAAGGTGCAGATCCCGGACACCAACGTCAGCTTCGTCACCCTGGTCGCCTGTGCGCTGTGGCCGTGGATGGCGTTTCAGGAGGCGGTGCAGCGCGGCACGGTGGCGATCACCGCCAACGCGGAGTTGGTGCGCAAAATCCGCTTTCCCCATCATCTGCTCGTGTACGCCGCAGTGCTGGGGAGCTTCATCATCCACGGCGCCGGGTTCATTGCGGTCGCGCTGGTGCTGGCGCTCGCGGGCGAGCCGCTTCATCTGGCGGGGCTGCCGGTGGTGCTCGCGGCGTGGGCCGTCGCCCTGCTGCTGGCGCTCGCCGTGGCGCTGGCGACAGCCGCGCTCCAGGTGGTGATCAAGGATGTCGAGCCCGCGCTCGGCCCGCTGTTCATGTTGCTGTTCTACGCCACCCCGGTGCTTTATCCGCTCTCCATGGTGCCCGACATGCTGCGGCCCTGGGTCGCGCTCAACCCCTTCGTCCATGTCGTCGAACCGATCCGCGCCGCCCTGCTCGACGGGGAGGCGCTCGCGGCGTTCGCCGATCTGTGGCCGCCGACGCTGCTCGCGCTGGTGCTGCTCGCGTGCTCGCGCTGGCTGTTCCGCCGCCTCGCGGTTTATTTTCAGGATTTCCTCTGATGAGCGCGCCCCGTACCCTGATCCGTCTCCAGGGGGTCGGCAAATCCTATCCTACGGCCAGCACCGTGGGCGCACGGCTGCGCACCCTCGGCGCGCTGCTGGCGGGCCGCCCGCTGCCGGTCGCCTTTCACGCCCTCACCTCCATTGATCTCGAAGTGCATGCCGGGGAGTCGCTGGGCATCATCGGCGTCAACGGCGCGGGCAAATCCACCCTGCTCAAAGCGATTACCGGGGTTGTCCACCCCAGTTGCGGCCAGATCACCCTGGCGGGCCGGGTGTCGGCGCTGCTGGAACTCGGCGCCGGGTTTCACCCTGAACACACCGGACGGCAGAACATTTTTCTCGCCGCCGCGCTCATGGGCCTGCCCGAGCACGAAATCCGCGCCCGGGTGCCCGACATCCTCGCCTTCGCCGACATCGGCGAGCACATCGACCAACCGCTCAAGCACTATTCTTCCGGCATGGTCGTGCGCCTCGGTTTTGCCGTCGCCACCTGCGTCGCGCCCGATATTCTGATCACCGACGAAATCCTCTCCGTGGGTGACGAATCTTTCCAGCGCAAATGCTCGGCGTGGATGGAAAACTACCTCGCCGGGGGCGGCACCCTGCTGCTGTGCTCCCACATCCTGTACCACATCGAAAAACTCTGCCGGCACGCCGCCTGGATCCACGATGGCCGCATCCGCGCCTACGGCGAAGCCAGCGCGGTGTGCCGTGAATACATCGCCTGGCACGAGGCGCGTCAGGTCGAGGAAAAAGCGCCCGCAGCCCCCGCAGCGACGGTCGATTTCAACGTAGTCAAGCACCTCACCCTCAACGGCAGCGCGGAAGAGACGTTCACCCTGGCGATGGGCGAGGCGCTGGAAGTCGCGGGCACGGTCTTTGCCCCCGACGGTCGCGCTCCGGCGGTCGCCATCGGCATCGTCAAGGCCGATGGACAGCCCGTCTATGGCACTGTCTCCGATATCGACGGCTACCAACTCCAGCCGCTGCCTGCGCCTGCCGACCGCCTGTTCGCCTTCACTTTCGTCCTGCCTGAACTCGACCTTTTGCCCGGTCATTATGAAGTCCGCGCCCACGCCATGGACGCCGAAGGCTACCGCCTGTTCGACGCGATCATTCACCGCCTCGTCGTCACCGGCACCAGCCGCGACATGGGCGTCTACCGCCTGCCTCACTACTGGCGCTGACCTGCATGCCAAGCTCGCACCCCATCGTCATCGCCGTCGTGGTGACGTACCACCCCGAGGCGGATACGCTCGCCCGCCAGCTCGAGGCGCTCCAGCCCCAGGTGGTGCGGGTGCTGGTGGTCGATAACGGCTCGAAGGACGAGGCGCTGGCCCCGGTCTATGCCGCAGGGGTGGGGCTGATCAAATATGACCACAACCTGGGCCTCGCCGCCGCCCAGAACCGCGGCATCTGGCACGCGCTGGTGGCCGGGGCGAGCCACGTGTTGCTGATGGATCAGGACAGTGTGCCCGCCGCCGATATGGTCAGCCGCCTGCTCGCCGCCCTCGACACCCCCGGCGGCCAAGCGGTGGCTGCGGCGGGGCCGCGTCTGTTCGACCCGCGCTCGCGCACCAGCCTGGATCATCTGCGCAAGGAGGGGTCGCGTTTCCGCCAGTTCCCTACTCCGGAAACGGCAGATGCGCCGCTGGCGGTCGACCACCTGATCGCCTCGGGCTGCCTGATTCCGGCCACGGTGCTGGTGCAAATCGGCCTCATGGAAGAGGCCCTGTTCATCGACGCGGTGGATACCGAGTGGTGCATGCGCGCACGCGCCGCCGGGTTTGGTCTGGTGCTGGAGACGCGGGCGGTGCTGGAACATCGGCTCGGCGAGCGCAGCCTGCGCCTGCGCACCGGCATGAGACGGACGCGCACCCTGGCGTTTCATTCGCCCGCCCGCCAGTACTACATGTTCCGCAATAATTTATTGTTGTGCCGACGCCCTTACGTCGACCGCGCCTGGCGGCGGCTGATGGCGGTCGTGTTGCCACGGCGCTTCGTGTTTTGCCTGATCTGCGGCCCGCACAGGCTGGCCTGTCTGCGGGCGATGGTCGCGGCGATACGTGATGCATGGCGGGGGCGGAGCGGGGAGCGCCATTGACACTACCAGCGGGGCATTTGGTGGATAATCAGGCACGAGAGAGGCATAGCCTCTTCCGTGCTGTGTCGCCCGGTCACGAGCGTGGATCGAAACAAACATGCATGAGAGGACATTTCGATGCGAAAAAATGTGTTTTTCCTGGTCGCAGCCCTTGTGGCCTTCTGTGGCAGTCCGGCGCAGGCCCAGAGCCTGACGCTGAGTGACGCGGTCTATTTTTACACCTACCCGATCAAGTCGACCGGTGCGGCCAAGAAACTGGTCGGTCATAACTGCGATGTCTTCGAGCTTGCGCTCAAGGTGCAGTCGGGTTACACCGACCTCATCATGACTGAGGGCAGCAGCAGCTTCAATTACCCCGATCGCATCAATAGCGGCGCAGCGATGTTTGCCTATACGCTGTATTCGGCGCAGGCGGACAAGCGTTTCACCCTGGTGGGCAAGTCGACCGGTGGTGTGCAGCAGGTCGGCACCGCGACCATTTTTGGTTACTGTTTTTCAACCAAGGCCGACGCCTGGGTGATGCTGTACGACGAAGTCGATAAAACGTGCCGTCACTCCAACGGTACGGTGATCTCGAACTGCCCGGTGAACTGATAAAGGCTTGAGTGAAACATGAACAAAACGCCATTTTTCCTTTGCGCGCTCTTCCTGGGTCTGGGAAGTCCGGCCATCCATGCGCAGGAGGAGGCAGTGACTTTCCTGCGCGCGGAATCCGTCCCGGCGCCACACAACGTCGAGAAAGCGCGCCGCGCCCCGCTGGGTCGTCACGTCGTCGTCGTGCCCAAACGCTTCGTGCTGGCGCCTAACGAACCCGGGCTGGTTGAGCGCACGGTGCAGGCGCGGACGAAAGCAAAGTCGGACAGGGCCGAGGGCATGCTGCTTGCCGTGCCGCTCCAGATCGGCCTGGGGCGCGAGGTGCTGGCGCTCAAAAGCGCATCTGACACCCGTGCCCAGCTCGACTGGCAGCCACAGGCGGATGGCGGTCATGCTGCGGCGCTGGCGCTGGCTTCGCCCGATGCGGTAGCGATTCGGCTGGGGGTGCGGGTGTTCAGCCTGCCCGATCAGGCGATTGTCCGTGTCCACGCCCCCGGCGAAGACGATGCTGCGGTCTTTGAAGGCAGTGAAATCTCCGCCCTCATCGCGCGCAATCTCGCCGCAGGCGAGCAGGACGAGGCCGCCCACGTGTGGTGGGCGCCCACGGTCGACGGCGAAGAGGCGGTGCTCGAGATCGTGTTGCCCGCTGGCCTTGCGCCTGAGCGCGTAGAGATCGCGGTGCCGCAAATCTCTCACCTCTTTGCCAGCGCACGCACCAACTGGAAAGCGAAGAGCGGCGACTGGCAGGAAAAGATTTCCTGCTTCAATACTGACGTCAACTGTCAGACCGGATGGGATCTCCAAAGCCGGGCAACGGCCAAGATGGAGTTCGTCATTGGCGGCAAACCGTATGTGTGCACCGGCACCCTGTTGAACGACCTCGATCCGACCACGACGATCCCGTGGTTTCTGAGCGCCAACCACTGCATCTCCACCCAGACTGCCGCATCGAGCCTGGAGACCTTGTGGCGGTGGCGGAACGCGGCGTGCAAGAGCTCGACGACCGACCCCAAACTGACCGCGCTTTACGGCGGCGCCGAGCTGGTCTACACCAGTTCAAATACTGACACGTCTTTCATGCGCCTCAATGAGGCTGCGCCTGATGTGGCGGCCTACGCAGGCTGGAGTGCCACGCTCCCCGGTCTTCATGCCCAGATCGCTGGCGTGCATCACCCAGATGGTGAAAAGCAGGAAATTGCCTTGGGCGATGTGGTTGGCTACGCTTCGTGCACCTCGGTAAGCGGAGGAGGATTTAACTGCACAGGCACCGGCGCTTCGGCGGCGAGCTATATCCGTACTTCATGGAGCAACGGGTTCACTCAGGGAGGGAGTAGCGGCTCCGGCCTGTTCGACACCACCACCCAGGACAAATCTCTGGTCGGAACCCTCCTCGGCGGGGATTCATACAGCGCATGTTTTGGCAGTGAGGATGTTTACGGTCGATTCGATCTGCCGTTCAACGCCAAGCTGCATGAATATCTCGTGCCGCAATCCATCCCCGCCGGGAAGATCGCCTTGCGCGATGCCATCTATCTTTACAATCAGCCGCTGTATGGGGCCGCATCAAAAATCAAAACGCTGGTCGGCTATCGCTGCGACGTGTTCCAGTTGCTGCTCGATGTCCAGTCCGGGTACACCGATCTGGCCATGCTCGAAAACGCCACGGCGAACGGCTCCGCCACGACTTACCCGGATCACATCAGCAGCGGGAACCCGATGTTCTCGTACATGCTCTACAAGGCGCAGCCGGTCAAGACCTTTGCCCTGAGCAGATATCTCGATGGCACGGATAGCGGCCAGATCGGCACTGCCACCATCTTCGGCTACTGCTTCTCGTCCCGCACCGACGCGAAGGTGCTGCTTCACAACCGCGAGACGGCTACCTGCCAGTTGCCCAACGGCCAGAGCAGAAGCTGCCCCACCGTGCCCAACACGCCGCCGCAGTAATCCGGGGCAACAAACAGAACGGGCGATCAGGAATTTATTCGGGTCGCCCGTTTTTTATTTGGGTATTCGTTCGCTTTCGACCTCACGAGCCAAAACGACCGCATCCCGCAGATTCAATTTCAGCATGCCCTGACCGCCGATATAGCCTACCAAGGCGCTTGTGGCGCGATGCTCGATCTCATCGGCGTTCGTCAGACCCAGGCGAACCAGGGCGGCAATGTCCTCCTTGTCGTTGTCGGCAAGCCGGGCGATCTTGCTGACGGCAAGATCAACGGGAGAAAGGACATGAACACGAATTTGCTCCACACCGAGGTCTACAGGAATGGCGTCATCCAGATAGTCCTCGTGCATCAGCGCAAAGGTCGAGTTGTAGTTGGTGTCGAGATAGACGACTTGCTGAGTGCCATCCTCCAGCGTCACCTCAACCATCAGATCGTTCGGAAGGAAAACCCGCCCTCCGAATTCCGCATCCACATCGGTCGTGACGCGACTGCCCGTGTAGAGATGGACAGCCATCCCCCCGGCCAGGTAGACATTCACCGGGTTGCGCAGCGAAAGCCGTTCTTCGAGTTGCCTGAACAACTCTCGCAGACCTTTCGCCAACGCAGTGCGAGTATGAAATGCCGGGTTCGTCGCCATGGATTCAATGTCCGTAGAGGCGGTGACTCAGCATGTCACGCAGGCGAGGCAGGCTCAGAACCCATCCCTTCCTGACAATATCCGCTGGTGCCAGTCTTTCGTTCGGGTGTGAGGCAAAGTACCGTTCGCTCGCCCGCATCAGGCACATCGACTCACTGGGGAAGCGTGACCGAACGACCATCGAGGCCAGACGGAACACATTGGCCTCGCGCTGGTCTTGTGCCGACTGCGCAGCCTCCCGGGCTACGACAGAGCACCGGGCAAGCAGCGCTGATTCAGCATCTCTGGCCGTCATTGCACCAACCTCCGTCATTTCACCCTCACCACATCATCTGCCGCCAGTGAATCAGGCGGTATTTGAGCGTGTCGCGGTCGAAGAGGGTGAACCGGCCCACGGTCACGAACCAGCGCACCACCGCACGCAGCCCGGGCGCGAAACCGGGGCCACCGAGGCGGTTGAAACGAAACGGCAGGTGCATGAGCTGAATCTTCCACACCGGCAACACCATGCGCGCACGACGTCCTGTGCTCATTGATGAGGCTCCATGATCATTGACCGCGCCCGGCCTGGCGCAGATGGAAGAAGCGCGCCAGGGCAAAAGCGAAGGGGGTACGCAGACGGGCGAAGGGGGCATAACGCCACGGCAGCAGCGCGACTTTGCGCATCAGCCGACGCGGACGGAGAAAATCGCGCCAGCGGATGCTGCGCGCGGAGAGGTCGAGCAGGTCGTCGTGACCAAAATCTTCGGTATGGGCGAGCCGCCCCAGCTCGCTCACCTCGCGCAGGGTCGGATAGACCACCGCACGCTCGGCGAGCGCCAGCGCATAGGGCTTGAGTTCATCGAAGCTGAAGCCGGTGAGGCGCTGGGCGGCGTAAAAATGTTCCAGACAGAGCAGGATGCCTCCCTGAAGCTGCTCGATCAGCGGGTTACAGACCAGCTCGGCTTTGCGGTCGGGGGCGGTGTCGTCCTTGAGCACGGGCGCGACCTTGCCCTCGGCGTCGCGCCGATAGCCGGTCGTGGTCGCATGCAGGGCGCGGGCGCCCTGTTCAAACAGCTCTTCCAGGTCGCTGGGCGCACGCTCCTGGGGCGCACCCCGGCGGCGGTCGAGGATCAAGCCTTCGATACTGCCGCCGCCAGGCTCCGCCGCGCCGTACATGCCGGTGACGAGGGCGAAATAATAGCCGCTGATGTGTGGACAATCCCCGGCTTCGCCGCCAAAAGTCGAGGTCATGAAACGCTGGATGGTGCCGTTCCAGCCGATGTCGACGATGGCAACACGCGGGTGATTGAAAAAGCCGAGCTGGGCGAAATAGTCGTGCAACAGGGCTTTCGCTTCAATGCCGACAGGACGCACCAGCGCCT
The DNA here is from genome assembly GCA_025997045.1 of Betaproteobacteria bacterium. GTDB lineage: Bacteria > Pseudomonadota > Gammaproteobacteria > Burkholderiales > Rhodocyclaceae > WRNU01. Next base: position 12,479 of record BNUB01000022.1, on the reverse strand, counting down.
GAACCCGCTCGTCGGCGAGGAAGGCGACGAGGCGGGGATCATCCCAGTCGTCGATGCGCTCGTCGAGGGCGGTGAAGCCATGTTCGTGCGCCAGCTCAGTGAACATGGCCGGATCGAGGCCACAGGTTTTGAGGATGGAGAGCAGGCCGCGTTGCTTGGGGTTGTGCAGGCCGACCACCGCACGCTCGTAATCGAGCCCGTCGGCCAAGGCCGCGCTTGCCACCACGCGGCGGCTGGCATAGGCGTAGATGGCCGGGGGCAGTTCGAGGCGCGAGAAGCCTGCCCAGGCCTGATACATGCGGCGGAACAGCTCACCATCGCGGGCGAGGAAGTAGACCGCGCCCGGCTGCTCACGCTGCATGCGTTCGACCAGACCGAGGATGAAGGTGGAGAAGATCGGCCCCAGGGTTTCCAGCCCGTACTGAAAGAAAAAGTTGTCGCGTTTGGCGCGCTCATCCCCCCGCAGACGCTCGGTCACGATCTCGGTGAGCATGCGTCCGGGCCAGATGCCGCCGTTACGGGCGAATTCCGCGGCGGCCTGCTGACGGCGACGGCGGCGGCGCTCGTAGCGTTCATCCAGGAAGATGCCCGCCAGCCCCTGCCGCGCCGGGGCCACGCTGTCGGAATGGAAGTTGTCGCCGACGTGCGCCACACGGTCGGGGTCTACGCCCTCATGGGCGAGCATTTCGGCAAAAAGGCGACCGGAATACTTGCCTACGCGGTGCTCGGACGAGACGTAGATGCGGTCGATCAGCCCGGCGTAACCGAGATCGTCGAGCAGGGCGGACAACTGGCGCTCGCCCAGATACATGTCCGAGACCGCGATGATCCTCAGTCCCACGCCCCGCGCCCATTGCAGGAACAGGCGGGCGTTGGGTTTGGCGACCAGCGCCAGCCGTTCGAGTTCGTGTTCGGTGGCGGCAACAAAATCAATCAGCGTCTGCCGCTCTGTGGCGCTGCGCCCCGGCGCGACCTGATCGACCCAGGCGGCAACGATGTCGTCGTGATGGCATTCGTGGTCGCCGCCGTCAGCATGGGCCGCTCCACGCAGCACCCGCTCGACTTCGTGCCGGGCTTTGAGCAGGCGGGCGCTGTGCTCGGGGCCGTCCAGCCCCAGATGCGCGCCCAACAGCGCGGCGACGCGCTCGATGATTTTTTCCGGCGGCTCGATCACGCGCGCAATCAGGGTGTCGAACACATCGAACGACAGCGCGGACAGGCGCGCACGCCGCACCTCCACCCAACGCCGCAACGCGGCGAAATTGCTCACCCGGATGACGGGCACTTCCGGCACCAACCACAGGCGTTGCAGGCGCATCTTCGCCGCATTGACGCGCCACTGGATTTTGCCCGCGCAGATGCGCAGCGCGCTGCGCAAGGGGTAGCAATGAAAACGGTCGATCACCTGATCACGTTCGATAATCCAGTGGTCGCGCTCGGTAATCCAGCCGTCACGCTCGGCAATCTGTTCGTCACGTTCGGCGATTTTGTCGTCACGTTCAACAATCCAGTGGTCACGCTCGGCAATCCACTGCTCCCGATCATCCACCAGCTTTTTCCAGTCGCGGTCTTTGATCACCAGCGCCTCGTGGCGCAGCGCGAGGAGGATTTCCTGCTCGTAGCGCTCGGTACGCGCCCATTGCGAACCCAGGTGGCGCAGGCGGGTGGCGTCGCGTCGTGCGCTCCTGCCCGCAGCGAGCAAGGTTGGCACATGCTCACGCAGCAGGGCGGAGGTTTCAAGGTTGGCTTCGAGCGGCTGCTCACTGATGGTGTTGGCGTGGTGCAGGCGATAGTCGAGCAGCGGCTCGTCGATCCAGCCCAGGCGCTTGCGGTGAATCAGGGCGCGTAGCAGGAAGTCGTAATCGTGCACGTAACGCTGTGCGCTGAAAGGGGCCAGTTCCTCCCATAGTTGGCGCGAAAACACGAAGTTCGACGTGGTCATGAACACGTTGCCTTCGAGCAGGGTCGCCACCCAGTCGTGGGTTTCGTTCCACACGGCCTTGAGCCCGACGAAGGCATCGCGCCACCAGTGCGCATCGACGACCGCACCGTCGGCATCGATCAGGCGGATGTCGGTGCCGACCAGATCATGGCCTTGCTCCAGCACGGCAAGGCAGTGTTTGAGCCGCTGCGGCGCGTAACGGTCATCGGAATCGAGGATGGCGAGGTATTCGCCCCGCGCATCACCGAGCGCCTGGTGCAGGGTGGCATGTGCGCCTTGATTGGTTTCGTTGCGGCTGAGGCGCAGGCGGGGGTCGGAGAGCGCACTCAGAATCTGCCAGCTATCGTCGGTCGAGGCGTCGTCCCGCACCACGACCTCCACCTCAAGATCCTGCGCCAGCGCACTGGCGACCGCTTCCACCACGTAATGCGCATGGTTGTACGACGGGATGACGACGCTGACAAGGGGAGAGGTCATGCGCTGGACTGGCGAAAAATTGAGTGCCCTTAATGATACCCCTGATACCCCGCCATTCCCCTCTTGCAACGGCTGAGGTTTACCCATAATTCCATATGGATGTCCCGTATCGCTTACTCAACCTACGTACGGGAGCGATGGCGTCCCCGCCATCGTGCGACGGCGAGACGCCGTCGCTCCCGGAGGACGCTTACCCGACAAAAAACCGTCGTGCTTGATGAACCGTTTACAACGGGGTTTACAACTTTCCCAGCAGCGCGCACAGCCCCAGGGCGACATTGTCCACGCTGCGCAGGCGTCGGGCGCCACTGCGGCGGAAGGCGGCCAGCGCTTTCATCCCGCGCCCGTCGGCGGCGGTGCGAAAGAGGGCGAGGATTTCGCGGTTGGCCGGGGTGAGCAGTTCAGCGTGGCGGGAAAGCGCGGCGAGGTGGCACTGGTTCCAGATCCGCAGACGCCCCGCCAGCAGTTCGCCCAGGCGGTCAAAGCGCGCCATGAAGCCGCGGTTATGGCCACGGAGATTGCCGTTGTGCTGACGGTAGTCGACCGCTGGCACCGGATCGTAGATGATCTGCCCGCCCGCGCCGCTCACTACCTGATACGTCCACCAGTCATGCGAGGCCACGCCCGCCACCACGCCGTAGCCGCGCAGCAGATCGCGCGCGGCGGCGTTGAACACCATGGTGTTGGCCCCGGCATAGCTCTGCACCAGGGCGTGAGAAAACCCCAGCGCCACCGTCATCTTGCGCGAGCGGCCCAGTTTGCTGCCGGACTCATCGACCAGGCACGAACGCCCGCCATAAAGACGCGCCGGATGCCCGGCGGCAGGCGATGCTTCGAGCGCGGCCAGCGCACGGGCGAGCTTGTCCGCATGCCATTCGTCGTCCTGGTCGCAGTAAGCGAAATAGTCGGCGTCAATTTCGTCGCGACAGATCAGCGAGAGGAAGTTGGCCACGAAGCCCTGGCGCGGGCCGTCGAAGATCTTGACCCGCGCCGGGCCGATCTCGGCGGCGAACGCTTCGATGATCGTGCGCGTGCGGTCAGTAGAGCCGTCGTCAGAGACGAACAGGCTCCAGTCGCGGTGGGTCTGGGCGAGCAGGCTGTCGAGCTGCCGGCGCAAGAAGCGCTCGCCCGTGAAGCTGGCAAGGAGGATGGCAACCCGGGAAGGCGCAGTGGACATCACGAAGCGTAAGAGGGGTAAGCGGACATTCTACAATGACCAATGATGTGTGGCTTATTCGATATTTTGTACCTGCTCCCGGATTTGTTCGATTTGCACCTTCAGCTCCATCGCCACCGCAGTCATGTCGGTCGCCGGGGATTTGGAGGCCAGGGTGTTGGCTTCGCGGTTGAGCTCCTGGGTGAGGAAATCGAGGCGCTTGCCCACCGCCCCACCGCCCGCGAGGATGCGTTCGATTTCGTCGAGGTGGGTGGAGAGGCGCGACAGCTCTTCGGCGACGTCGATGCGCTGGGCGTAGAGCACCGTCTCCTGGATGATGCGTTCCTCGTCCGCCGAACTCAGCACTTCGCGCAGCTTGCGGGTGAGACGCTCGCGGTATTCGGCGACGATGACCGGCATCCGCGGCGCGACGATGGCGGCCAGCTCCCGCATGCGGGCGACGCGATCGAGGATCATCGCCGCCAGTTTTTCCCCTTCACGCGCACGGCTGGCGATAAAGTCGTCGAGCGCGTTGCGGGCAAGCCCGGCAATCAGCGGCTGCAATCGCTCGAACACCGGCCCGAACACCGCGCTGTCGTCGGTGAGTACGCCCGGCCAGCGCAGCAGATCGGCGACGGCGAGGGGGCGGGCTGCGGGGAAATGCGTGAACACCTGCGCCTGCGCCCGCGCCAGTTGTTCGAGCACGCCGGTGTCGAGCGCGAGTTCGCCTGCCGCCACGGATTGCGCCGCGCCCGTCTGCAGGCTGAGGCGGCATTCGACCTTGCCCCGGCTGAGGCGGGCGCTGATCTGTTCGCGCAGCGCCGGTTCGGCTTGACGCAGGTCGTCGACGATGCGGAAACCGAGGTCGAGGTAACGCGAGTTGACGCTGCGCAGCTCGAGGTGAAGGGTGAGGCCATCGGCCTCGCAGCTGCGCGTCGCGTAGCCTGTCATGCTGTGAATCATGGTGAAGGTTCTCCGGGAATCGCTCGCAATCGTTTACACTGCACGGGATGAATCAAATCCTGCGTAAAGAGGCAGAATCCTAACGCCCTGAAGATGCCGTCTCAAGCAAATTGCGCCCTGCCGGTCGGCTTTCTGCTCGATCAATACCGAATCGAGCGACAATTGTCGCTGGGAGGGTTTTCGATCGTCTATCTGGCTTACGACACCGACGGCACGCCGGTGGCGATCAAGGAGTATTTGCCCAACACGCTGGCCCTGCGCAAGGGCGGCGAGATCGAGCCCAAAATTCCCGACGAAAACATGCCCGCCTTCCGCTACGGGATGAAGTGCTTTTTTGAGGAAGGGCGCACGCTCGCCCGCCTGCTCCATCCCAACGTGGTGCGCGTGCTCAATTTCTTCCGCGCCAACGGCACCGTGTACATGGTGATGCAGTTTGAACGCGGGCGCACGCTGCATGAATACATCCAGCGCCACCGTGACCAGGTCACCGAGCGTTTCATTCGCAACATGTTTACCCGCATGTTGAGCGGCTTGCGCGAAGTGCATGCGCACAAGTTGTTGCACCTGGACATCAAGCCGTCGAACATTTACCTGCGCGCCGACGGCACCCCTGTGTTGCTCGATTTCGGCGCCGCACGCCAGACCCTGGCGCAGGAACAACCGATGCTGAAACCGATGTATACCCCCGGCTTTGCCTCCCCCGAACAGTATTCCACCCGCAACGAGCTGGGGCCATGGAGCGATATTTACAGTGTCGGGGCGAGCATGCACGCCTGTATCGTCGGCGTCGCCCCGCTGCGCGCTGATGATCGGCTCAAAAAGGATTTGCTGACACCGGTATCCAGATCGCATTCAGGCAAGTATTCTTCCCAACTCCTCGATCTCGTTGACCGCTGTCTGCAGCTCGACCCCGCACAACGGCCACAGAGTTGTTACGCTTTGCAGAAAGCACTCATGCACCGCCCCACCGAGGACGAACAACCCGAACCGGGGCTGTTCGCCAAAGTGGCCTCCACGTTCAAGTCCCTCATCGGCAAAGGCGAAGGAAAGCCGTCGTGAAATTTACTATCTTCCAGGAAAGCCGCATCGGCAAACGCAAGAACAATCAGGATCGCATCGCGCATTGTTACACCCGTGACGCCTTGCTGATGGTGCTGGCCGACGGCATGGGCGGGCACCTGCACGGTGAGATCGCGTCCCACATCGCGATGCAGAGCGTGACCCAGTCATTCCAGCGCAAGGCGCAGCCGGTGCTCGTCGATCCGGCGCTGTTCCTGTCGCAGGCGATCACCGCGGCTCACAACGCCATCCTCGACTATGCTTTCGACAAAAGCCTCTCCGAGGTGCCGCGCACAACCGTGGTCGTCTGTGTGGTGCAGGGCTGCTATGCCTACTGGGCGCACGCCGGGGACTCCCGCCTCTATCTGCTGCGCGAAGGGCGCATCCACAGCCAGACCCATGACCATTCACGGGTGCAGTTGATGATGGATCAGGGCCTGCTGGACGTGCACAGCGCCGCGACCCACCCCAACCGCAACCGCATTTATTCCTGCCTGGGCGGCACCCAGCCGCCGCAGATTGATTTTTCCCGCCGCACCATGCTCCGCAACGGCGACATCGTGATGTTGTGTTCAGACGGCGCGTGGGGGCCGCTGGGCAATGAGAATATCGTGCGCGGCCTCTCCGGGGCCAACCCGATCGAAGCCGTGCCGCGGATGCTGTCGCAGGCTGAGGAGAAGGCTGGCGCCGGTTGTGACAATCTGTCGATGGTCGCCATGGCATGGCTCGACGAAATGGCGCAGGCCATCGCCGACGTGGTGTCGACCCAGACCATGGCGCTCACCGACTTCACCACCCAGATGGATACGTTTGACCGCCTGCATCCGCCCGCAGGCAGTTCGGTGGATCTCACCGAAGACGAAATCGAACGCGCCATCGCCGAAATCAATACCGCCATCCGCAAATTCACCAAATGACCTCAGCGCAATCTTCAGCAACCCCTCCCCAACGCCCGAGCCAGCGCGGCCCCGGCGAGCTTCGCCCCGTCCGTCTTGCCCGTGCTTATACCTGCCATGCCGAAGGTTCGGTGCTGGTTGAGTTCGGCAATACCAGGGTGCTCGTCACCGCCAGTGTCGAAGAAAACGTGCCCGGTTTTCTCAAAGGTCGCCATCAGGGCTGGCTGACGGCGGAATACGGCATGTTGCCGAGATCCACGCACACCCGCAGCGCACGCGAGGCGGCCAAGGGCAAGCAGAGCGGGCGCACGCAGGAAATCCAGCGTTTGATCGGGCGCAGCCTGCGCGCGGTGGTCGACCTCGTGGCGCTGGGTGAGCGGCAGATCATTGTCGACTGTGACGTGTTGCAGGCTGACGGCGGCACCCGCACGGCGTCTGTGACTGGCGCCTGCGTGGCGGTGCATGACGCGCTCACCCGTCTGGTGCAGGGCGGCAAACTCGCGGCGCATCCGATGCGCGAGCTGGTGGCCGCCGTGTCGGTCGGCGTCTGGCAGGGCGTGCCGGTGCTCGATCTCGACTACGCCGAAGATTCCGGCTGTGATACCGACATGAATGTGGTGATGACCGCCTCCGGTGGCCTCATCGAAGTGCAGGGCACCGCCGAAGGTCAGCCGTTTTCGCGCGCAGAACTCGGGACGCTGCTGGATCTGGCTGATGCGGGTATTGGTCGGCTTGTCGCCTGCCAGCGCGAAGCGCTTGGAATCCGGCAAGCATGAGCAAGAAGCTGGTACTGGCGAGCAACAACGCCAAAAAAGCCACCGAGATGCAGACCCTGCTCGCGCCGCTGGGGCTGGAGATCATCCCGCAGGCTCAGCTCGGCGTCGGCGAAGCCGAAGAGCCGCATTTCACCTTTATCGAAAACGCGCTTGCCAAGGCGCGTCACGCGGCGGCGGCGACGGGCTTGCCTGCCATCGCGGATGATTCCGGCCTCTGCGTCGCCGCGCTGGACGGCGCGCCCGGCGTGCACTCCGCACGTTTCGCGGGCGAACCCAAATCTGACGAACGCAATAACGATTTCCTGCTTGAGAAACTGGCGGCGACGCCTGCGGCGGAGCGGGGAGCGTGGTACTACTGCTGTCTGGTGCTTGTCCGCCATGCCGACGACCCTTGTCCGCTGGTTACGGATGGTGAGTGGCATGGCTTCATCCTCCCCGCCCGGCGTGGCAGCGGTGGCTTTGGCTACGACCCGCTGTTCTGGTTACCGGAGTTGGAGCAGAGCGCGGGAGAACTCGACGCCACGCACAAGAACACCCTCAGCCATCGCGGTGTTGCCATGCGACGCTTGATCGAGCGGCTGCAAAGTCAGCCGCTGTGAGCCTGGGGGCGCTGCGCTTACCCGGCCTGCATCCTGAATCCATGAGTCGTCGCATCATCCCGCTCGTTCCAGCGGCGGCATCTTCCGCGCCGGGCGCCTCGCCCCTCCTCACGCCTCCGCCGCTGGCGCTCTACGTCCACTTCCCCTGGTGCCTGCGCAAGTGCCCCTACTGCGACTTCAACTCCCACGCCCCGCACGGCGATGAAATTCCCTTCGCCGCCTGGGTCGACGCCATCGTGGCCGACCTCGAAGCCGCGTTACCGCAAATATGGGGACGCCGCGTTCACAGCATCTTCATCGGCGGCGGCACGCCCAGCCTGCTTCCCCCCTCGGCGCTGGAAAACCTGCTCAATGCCGTGCGCGCCCGCTTGTCGTTGGTACCCGGCGCTGAAATCACCCTCGAAGCCAACCCCGGCACCGTAGCGTCCGCGCGTTTCCGCGACTACCGCGACGCGGGCATCACTCGCCTGTCGCTCGGTATCCAGAGTTTCGACGACGCGGCCCTTCTCCGCATCGGACGCATCCACAACGGTCTCGAAGCCCGACGTGCCATAGAATCCGCGCTCGCCTGGTTTGAGCGCATCAACCTCGACCTGATGTACGCGCTCCCCGGCCAGACGCCCGACGCCGCATTGGCCGACGTAGAAACAGCACTCGGTTTCGGCACGGGACATCTCTCCTGCTACCACCTCACCGTCGAGCCGAACACCCCGTTCGCCCACAGCCCACCCATCCTGCCCGACGACGACATCGCCGCCGACATGCAGGAGATGATCGAAGCGAGGCTCACCGCCGCAGGCTTCGAGCACTACGAAGTCTCCGCCTTCGCCCGCCCCGGCCAGCACTGCCGTCACAACCTCAATTACTGGACGTTCGGCGACTATCTCGGCCTCGGCCCCGGCGCGCACGGCAAGCTCACCACGCCCGCTGGCGTGCTGCGCGAGGCGCGCCATAAACACCCCGCCCGCTATCTCGAAGGCGCACAGCGCGGCGATTTCATTCAGGAACGGCGCACGGTGACGGCGGCGGAACTGCCGTTTGAATTCATGATGAACGCGCTGCGCCTCACGAACGGCGTCCCCGCCCCCATGTTCGCCGAGCGCACCGGTTTGCCGCTATCCACGGTGGAGCCGGAATTCAGCACAGCACACCGTCTGGGGCTATTGGACGCCAATCCGGCCCACCTGCAGCCCACGCCGAAAGGACGTCTCTTTCTCAACGACTTGCTGCAGATCTTTCTGCCGGGCTGAAAACGGGGTAACATTCCCGCCCTTACCGACACTGTCGGCAAAATCCCGCGCGCCCGTAGCTCAGCTGGATAGAGTACTGCCCTCCGAAGGCAGGGGTCGGACGTTCGAATCGTCTCGGGCGCGCCACAAAAAAACACCGAAAACCCGCATGGCTACTAGCCTTGCGGGGTTTTTACGGAAATGATGATTCACTCGCATTCATCTGGATTCACACGATTTTTAGTTCCGAAGTGTCCCGAAATTGTCCCGGAGCCAATCGTTTGTCATAACTAGCCAGGGCGCTGAATAGCCTGCTTCGCAGGGGCGATTTACGCTGAGAAGCTAGAATCAATAGGGGCGGGCAAATTTTTGGCGCAGCCATTGGGTTTGCGGGCAGGGGGTGTCCACTGCGTTGGGGGGGAGGTACGCAGTGCAGTGCACACCTCCCCGCACAAAAAAAGCATCTTGTCAACCCCTGTCAAAAATGGCGAACGGAACCGTTTTGACAAGCACAGAATTGTAACGGAATGTAACTACTATAGTCAGGCCATTTTCCCCGGTTTTCCTTGTGTTTCTCCCTTTTTTTATGCAGGTAGGTTTTATTTATCTACTTCAAATTTTTTCCGTTCCACTTTTTGAATAAGATTATGACAAATGGAACTTGCGCAACGGAAAAAGATGAAATAAAGTGAATATAGATTCACACACCACCTTAAATAAAGGAGAAATAAAATGGCAAATCTTTATTTGGTAAACCAATTGGCCGACGGCGAATTGGTGACGGTTTTCCAATTAGCCCAGTTAATCGGGAAAAAGGAGACCACAATCAGAACTTGTGCGTCATCTGGAGATCCGCAGCGGCGCTCCCTAATCCCAAAATGGACCAAAATAGGCAATGACAGACGCCTTTTCTTTCGCAAAGAGGATATTTTGGCGTGGGTCGGCCAAATCACTTCTTCCCCTCCCAAACTTGGGCGCCCACGCAAATCAGCGGGGTCAAAATGATGAATGACATTCAAATACTGCGCATTGGCGATATTGCAAAAATACTGCGCATTAGTGAAAGGTCAATTTGGCGGCTTATTCAAAATGGCGGCTTTCCGGCAGGCTTCAAAATTTCTCCTAAAACGCGTTGTTGGTATGCCACCGATGTATGCGACTGGCTTGCCGAAAAAAATGGAGGTCAAAATGAAAAGTGAATTGCCGGAGATTGCGGGGTGGATTCCGTGGGGCCAGACGGAAAGACTTGCCCATCTTTTTCTCGGACGCCTTATCGCTGAGGGGAATCCGGCGGCGGCGGCTGTTTTGCATTATTTGTGTTCCGCCAGCGATCGAAAAAACAGGGTTACCGGGGTAAGTCATTGGCATATAGGGGAGGGTTTAGGTTATTCGAGAAACACCGTAATTAAGGGTTTGGCATATCTCGCACAACACAATTGGATAAAAGTTATTTCAAATGGCGAAGGCATGCCAAATGACTACGTAATTAATCCCTCTGCATTCTGGTCAAATACACAATCAAAAAAAATCCAGAGTGATTTTGGTGGAAGCATAGTCGCGCCACCCAAACCACCTGAAAAAGAGAGACCAAAAAGGAAGAAAAAAGCGAAGGGAAAAGAATCGGAAACCGTCAATTGGCCCATTGCTGCGCAGTGAATAAAGAAAGCGCATCGATCATGGTTTCGACCGAAAATCCACCTGGTCCTTTGTACATTAGAATATGGCGCAATTCGTCGAGTTCCTTTTTTTTCATCCTCGCAATATTTTGCGCCGAAACTATCAGAAAAACATCCTGAAGCAAATTAACTTTGCTCTCCTCATCCGGAATTGCGTCCACCTTCTCACGTAAATAATTTGTCATGTCTTCGACGGCCCGCACGAATTCTTTGCTTCTCATTTTGAATCACCTCCCTAAATAAATTGCTGTGATTGATTCACGATTATGCCCAAGTTCCGCGCTAATTTTCGCCCGAACTTCAAAGTTAATTTCTTTCTGTTCGGCAGAAAGTTCACGGGAATTTGGCCCGCCTTTATGCGGGCACTCGAATCCAGCCAATTCTGAAAAACGCGCTTGCGCGTATTCATGTCGCAGCCCGTGAAGGCGCGACATTCCGGCCCGCGCCGTCGCGTTTTCATATTTTTTTAATTGGTCGACGTACAGTTTTCCATTAGGAATTAACGAGCCGTTCCCGGCGAGTCTTGCCGCCCGCGCTAATACATCTTTTTGATACTCATTCACGATTGGAACCTCCCTTGCACGCCCGCCTTTACACCAAGATGCCTTCAACTGTATTATATCACTTCCGCTTGACATTGCAAATTTTGGCTGAAATTTTAGCGCCTCTTCGCGCCGAAGTCCGAATGCTTTTTGCAGTTCAAGCGACATCCTGATGTATTCATCTTTTACCTTTGTCAGATCCCCGGAACTGATCGTTTTCGCCTTGCTTTGCGAACTTACATAGACCCGGTTTTCTATGCCAAGTTCGCTGTTTGTCCGGGCAACAACATTCTGTTTCCCTATTTTTCCCGCCCACCAACGCAGATGAGATAACCGGTTTTTAATCGTGGCCGCAGCCATTTTTTCGCTCTTCCACCTGGATAACAAATATTCAATATGCTTGGGTTTTAGCCCGTCGGCTCCCAGATTCCGGTATCCACCCTCTAATAATTGTTTGCCGACCTGAGCCAGGACATTTTGACGTGCCGATTGCGTGGAAAAGCTCCCGTCCTTGTTGTGACGACAAAGTTCCACCAACTCGCGGACAAGAATATGTCGCGTGACCATGAAAATGACCTCAGAAAAAGAGCAAAAGAGCGTTTGGTTAGTGTTTACTAAAGTTTACCTGCCCGCAGGCGAGATAAATTTGGCTGGTCAGCCGTAGCTTTTCCAGGGGTGAAGCGTCTTCAACAACAAAACAACAACAGCATTTTCCTACAAACTGGGGGGGGTGCAAGTCGAAAATTTTTGCCTGTTGACATGAAAATTTTCAAGTTACCATGGCTCGCTTGTGGCTCGCCATGTACCAGTTTTTGCTACGTTTTTGCTACATTTTCCGTATTTTTTGCAATCCATTCGACGGCTGAAACTTCCCTAAAAATGGCTTGTGGCCTCAGTGGAAAACCGTCTTCTTGACTGCCCGGCACGGATGCCAACTTCTGCGACTGATCGGTAACTATGACCTTGTGGGTCTCGCCGAAATGCTCGCAACACATCCTTTTTTTGAGTAAAAAAAGGCAAAAACAAAACTTACGCAGGGCGGTTTCAATCCTGAAGTGCAACACCGTGTTGTAAGTTACTGATTTCACGAGAATAGACCTCGAACGGAGTTTCGTAGTTGAGGCATCTGCGTGGTCGATGGTTGAGTTGATCGGCAATGGCATT
>BNUB01000021.1 GCA_025997045.1 Betaproteobacteria bacterium | reverse complement strand
AGGCCCGTACCCAACAATGCTTCGATCTGGTAACGTTGCGCCGGGGTGAGTTGTTGGTAGTGTCGCATCAGAAGCTCCTGACTTGCCGGTCAAAAGCTTGCGAGAATACTTCAACTCGCCCCACTGCCACAGGGTGGGGGGTATGCAGTTATGGGTTGAACGCGGGCCCTTTTTACTGCACTGCAGCAAAATTTGTACATTGCAAATCCTGTCCATCGGCATACAATCTGTGCAGATCATACGTGAGCGGTGAAATGCGTCTATCGTCGACCACGTGGGACTTTTCCCGTGAGGATCGCTGAACTCCAGCTATTTATCATCAGATAAATCTGGAAGGAAATGACAAATGAAAATCGTCAGTCTCGTGCTCAAATTTCTGCCCCGGCATGCTGCGCTCGTCAGAGCAGGCGTGGAAGCGGTGCCCGGAGCCAGCGTGGCTGCCGATAGCGGTGACGGACGGATGATCGTGCTGGTGGAAGACGGTGAGGGGTACGCGGTCTCGGACTCCATCATCGAAATTCATCATATCGGACAGGCAATGTCCATCACGCTGGCTTATGAATATTCGGATGAAGCGCTTGCGCCGCTTGCGCCGCTTGCGCTTGAGGAGGCTTGACATGACGATGGATCGACGTGAGTTTCTGAAAACCCAGGCAGTCGCGGCGGCAGCAAGTGTCGGTGGCATCGCGCTCCCGCTCACGGCGGCGGCGGCGCCTGCTGATACGGCCATCCGCTGGGACAAAATCCCCTGTCGCTTCTGCGGCACCGGCTGTTCGGTGCTGGCGGGGGTGCAGGGCGGCAAGCTGGTCGCCACCCAGGGCGACCCGGATTCGCCGGTAAACCGCGGGCTGAACTGTATCAAGGGCTATTTCCTCTCCAAGATCATGTATGGTCAGGATCGACTGACCCGACCCCTGTTGCGCAAGAGAGATGGTAAATATGCCAAGGACGGCGATTTTGTCCCGGTGTCGTGGGATGAGGCGTTTGATGTGATGGCGGAGAAATGGAAAGAAGCACTGAAAACGACCGGGCCTGCTTCCATCGCCATGTTCGGTTCCGGGCAATGGACGATCTGGGAAGGCTATGCTGCGGCGAAGTTGTATAAAGCGGGTTTCCGTTCCAATAATCTTGACCCCAATGCGCGTCACTGTATGGCCTCTGCCGTGGTCGGTTTTATGCGGACTTTCGGAATTGACGAGCCGATGGGCTGCTATGACGATATTGAAAACACCGATGCCTTTGTGCTGTGGGGTTCCAATATGGCCGAAATGCACCCGGTGCTGTGGTCACGGGTGACTGACCGGCGGCTGACGCATGAAAATGCAGAAGTACATGTATTGTCGACTTATGAACACCGCTCGTTCGAGTTGGCCGACAATCCGATGATTTTCAAACCGCAGACGGATATGGTGATTCTGAATTACATCTGTAATCACATTATCCAGTCCAAGCGGGTGAATACGGATTTCATCACCAAACACGTCAATTTCAAGAAAGGCGAAACCGATATCGGTTACGGTCTGCGCCCGAAGCATCCGCTGGAACAGAATGCCACCAACAATGGCTATCCGGGCGAGGACGGCAAACCCAAGGGCGATACGGGCAAGGCGGAGCCGAGCACCTTTGAGGATTTCGCCAGGTTTGTGGCGGAATACACCCTGGAAAAAACAGTCGAGCTGACCGGCGTACCCGCCGACCGCCTGAAACGGCTGGCCGAACTCTACGCCGACCCGAAACGGAAAGTGGTGTCGTTCTGGACCATGGGCGTGAACCAGCATACGCGCGGAACCTGGGTCAATAACATGATCTATAACGTGCATTTGCTCACCGGCAAGATTTCCACTCCGGGCTGCGGCCCCTTCTCGCTCACCGGGCAGCCGTCGGCGTGCGGCACGGCGCGCGAAGTCGGCACGTTTGCACACCGCCTTCCTGCCGATATGGTGGTGGGCAACCCCTCGCACCGCAAACTGGCGGAAGACCTCTGGCAACTGCCGGAAGGCACGATTTCTCCGGTCGTCGGTCTGCACGCGGTGGCGCAAAGCCGCAACCTGAAAGATGGCAAGATCAAATGTTATTGGACGTCCACGACCAATAACATGCAGGCCGGGCCGAATATCAATGACGAAATCTACCCCGGCTGGCGTAATCCCACTGCGTTTGTGGTGGTGTCCGACCCGTATCCCACGGTGTCGGCGCTGGCGGCGGATTTGATTCTGCCCGCGGCGATGTGGGCGGAGAAAGAAGGCGCGTTCGGCAATGCCGAACGCCGCACCCAGTTCTGGCGTCAGCAGGTGAAGGCGCCGGGCGAAGCACGCTCCGACTTGTGGCAATACCTTGAATTTTCCAAACGCTTCAAGGTGGAAGATGTGTGGTCGGAAGAGTTGATTGCCAAGAAGCCGGAATACCGCGGCAAGACGCTCTATGACGTGCTCTTCGCCAATGCGGCGGTGAGCAGATTCCCCAAAACGGATACCGCCAAGGTCAATGAACACGCCTTTGCCGGGTACACCAATGATGAATCGGAGTATTTCGGCTTTTACGTGCAGAAAGGGCTGTTCGAGGAATACGCCGGTTTTGGTCGCGGTCATGCGCATGATCTGGCCCCGTTCGATGTTTATCATAAGTCACGTGGTCTGCGCTGGCCGGTGATCGACGGCAAGGAGACCTTGTGGCGCTTCCGCGAAGGCTACGACCCCTACGTCAAGGCTGGCGAGGACTTCAAGTTTTACGGGCATAAAGATGGGAAGGCGGTGATTTTTGCCCTGCCGTATCAGCCGCCTGCCGAAGCGCCGGACAAGGATTACGACCTCTGGCTGTGTACCGGTCGGGTGCTGGAACACTGGCACACCGGCTCCATGACCCAGCGTGTGCCGGAATTGCACCGTGCGGTGCCGGAGGCGGTGGTATTCATGCACCCGGACGACGCCAAAACGCGCAATCTGCAACGGGGACAGAAGGTGAAGGTGGTTTCCCGTCGCGGCGAAATTACCTTGCGGGTGGAGACCCGTGGGCGCAACAAGACGCCGGTGGGGCTGGTGTTCGTTCCTTTCTTTGATGAAGGCAAGCTGGTCAACAAGCTCACGCTGGACGCCACCTGTCCGCTGTCGAAAGAGACGGACTTCAAGAAGTGTGCGGTCAAGGTGGTACGCGCCTGATTGTGGCCACAGCCTGAGCACGTCATGAGCAGCGAAAAACCTGCCGATCCCGCTGTCCGCGTGCCGGAGAAAGTTCACAACTCAGTGTCCAACTCTCCGGCGCGGCGGAAGTTCCTTGCCAACATGGCGGGGGCGGCGGGGGGCGGCTGTCTGCTGGCGATGGGGGTCGGGTTTTACGCCAATCAGGCCCGCGCCCTGCCTGCGCTGGCGCTGCGTCCGCCAGGTGCGCTGGCGGAAGAGGATTTTCTCGCCGCCTGTACGCGCTGCGGGCTGTGCGTGCGCGATTGTCCCTATGACACGCTGAAACTGGCGGCGCCGGGCGAGCCGGTGCCGACCGGCACGCCGTATTTCACCGCCCGCACCATTCCGTGCGAGATGTGTGAGGACATTCCCTGTATCAAGAATTGCCCCACCGGCGCGCTGGATCCGCAACTGACCGATATCGGTGATGCGCGCATGGGCCTGGCGACGTTGGTCGACCACGAAACCTGTCTCAACTTCCTCGGCCTGCGCTGCGATGTGTGTTACCGCGTCTGCCCGGTGATCGACAAGGCCATCACCCTGGATAACCTGCACAACACCCGTTCCGACCGTCACGCCATGCTCCTGCCCACGGTGCATTCGGAGTATTGCACCGGCTGCGGCATCTGCGAAAAAGCCTGTGTGCTGCCGGTGGCCGCGATCAGGGTGCTGCCGCCCGCGCTGGTGCAGGGCAAGCTCGGCGAGCATTACCGCAAGGGGTGGGAAGAGCGGGAAAAACACGGAGGTTCCCTGATCGGCGATCAGGTGGAATATCCGGTGCGTGGCATGGAAGGCAAGGCTTATGGCGATACCCGCGTCACCGACGACGACAAAGCGCCTGCTGCGGAGCCGCCACCTGCCTCTGATGATGAGGCTGGGGACACGCCTCCCTCCGGGCTGAATTCGCGGTGGGCGCCATGAGCCGCGCCGTGTCTCGTCCCGGGCAGGATGCCATCGCCCGCAAAGGCTGGCTGGCGGCGCATAAATGGCTGCTGCTGCGGCGTTGCAGCCAGTTGGGCATTCTGGCGCTGTTCCTGGTCGGGCCGTGGTTCGGGATCTGGATTGTCAAAGGCAATCTCTCTTCCAGCCTGACGCTGGATGTGCTGCCGCTGACCGACCCCTTCGTGCTGGTGCAAATGCTGGTGGCCGGGTTTGTGCCGGCGGCCACGGCGCTGGTGGGCGCGCTGATTGTGGCGCTGTTTTATGTGCTGCTCGGCGGTCGGGTGTTCTGTGCCTGGGTGTGTCCGGTCAACATGATTACCGACGCTGCGGCCTGGGCGCGGCGGCGTTGCGGGATCAAGTCCAGCCGCGCACCGGATGCGCGCACCCGCTACTGGCTGCTGCTCGGCGTGTTCATCGCTGCGGCTGCGACCGGTACGCTGGCGTGGGAATGGATTAATCCGGTGTCCCTTGCGCATCGCGGCCTGATATTCGGTATGGGCACGGGGCTGTGGGTGCTGGTGGCCCTGTTTCTGTTCGATTTCCTCGTCACCAGCCGGGGCTGGTGCGGGCATGTGTGCCCGATGGGGGCCTTTTACCGCTTGCTCGGCAAAGCTGCCCTGCTGCGCGTGGCCGCTCCCGCCCGCGCCGCCTGTGACGATTGCATGGATTGTTTTGCCGTGTGCCCGGAACCCCACGTCATCCGTCCCGCGCTGAAAAAAGAGGGGCAGGAAAGTCCGGTGATTTCCAGTGCTGATTGCACGACCTGTGGCCGCTGCGTGGATGTGTGCGGTAAACAGGTGTTCAGATTGACCCATCGTTTTGACCAAAGGAGTTCATCATGAAAAGCCATCTCCGAGCGTTTTTCCCGGCAGCGCTGCTGGCGGGTCTGATGTTGTTTCCCGCGGCGTCGTTCGGCGCCGACGATGGCGGTCTTGCCACCCTGCGCGGCGTCCCCATCCCCAGCGATGCCGCGGTTGAATCTGCCGATACGCTCAAGAAGGCGATCGAGAGCGTTCCGTTTGATCGTGAGTTCATCCAGCAGCCGCCGCTGGTGTCGCATGCGATCGACGAATATTCGATCACGATAAAGTTCAACAAGTGTCTGGATTGCCATTCCTGGGAGAAAGCCAGGGCGGAGAAAGCGACCAAGGTGTCGCAGACGCACTTCAAGGGACGTGACGGGGTGGAGCTGCCCAACGTGTCTCCGAGTCGTTATTTCTGCGTGCAGTGTCATGTGCCCCAGGTGGATGCCAAACCCTTGATCGCCAACACTTATCAACGCCCGGCAGGACTGCGGCGCTGAGTACGGGGGTGAGAGATGAGCATTGAGGAAAAGTTCGGTTTCTTTAAACGGCTGAGGTTCATCGGCCCCTTGGCGGTGCTGGTGATTTTTGTCGCCGGTATCCTGTTCTGGGCCACTTTCAACTATGCGCTGGAGTGGACGAACCGTGAGGAATTCTGCATTTCCTGTCACGCGATGAAAGACAACGTGTATCGGGAATATCAGGAAACCGCCCACTACACCAACCGCAGCGGGGTGCGGGCGAGCTGTCCGGATTGTCATGTACCCAGGGAATTGGGGCCCAAGCTCGTGCGCAAGGTTCAGGCCTCCGCAGAAGTGTGGCACGCCCTGGCGGGCACGATCGACACTCCGGAAAAATTCGAGGCCAAGCGCCTGCAACTGGCGGAACGCGAATGGCAACGCATGCGCGCCAACAATTCGCAGGAGTGCCGTAACTGCCACGATCCGAAATCGTTCGACTACAGCCGACAGGGCTACCGTTCCGTCAATCAGCACGTGGAGGGGCTGGATGAGGGTGGCAAGATTTGCATCGACTGCCATCAGGGCGTCGCCCACCATCGACCGCAAGCCGATCAGGGCTTCAGCCAGTGAAGTCGTCAGGAGCGCCGATGCGCGACGGTTTGCAGCGCCCTTTGCGCGATCTGCGCGTTTCGGTGACAGATCGCTGCAATATGCGCTGTACCTACTGTATGCCGTGTGAGGTGTTCGGGCGGGATTTCGTCTTTCTGCGCCGCGCTGAACTCCTGAGCTTTGAGGAAATCACCCGCGTCGCCCGCCAGTGCGTGGCAATGGGGGTGCGCAAGATTCGGCTCTCGGGTGGCGAGCCTTTGCTGCGCCACCATGTCGAGCGTCTGGTGGAAATGCTCGCCGGGCTGCTTGATGTTGAGGGCAAGCCCATCGAACTGACGATGACGAGCAACGGCGTTCTGCTGGCGAAGCGGGCGCGGGCGCTGAAAGAGGCTGGCCTGACGCGCTTGAACATCAGCCTCGATGCCTTGGACAATGCGGTGTTTCAGCGCATGAATGGTGGCCGCGCAGCGGTGGCCAGCGTGCTCGAAGGGATAGACGCGGCGCAGGCGGCGGGGCTGACGCCGCTCAAGGTCAACGCTGTCATCCGGCGCGGCGTCAATGAGCGCGAAATCCTGCCACTCGTCGAACACTTCCGCCATACCGGCATCATGCTGCGTTTTATCGAGTACATGGATGTCGGCGTCACCAACGGCTGGCGGCTCGACGAGGTCGTGACGGCGCAAGAGACTTTGGCGCAGATCGATGCTGAATATCCGTTGCAGCCCATCGCCCCGCGTTATCCGGGCGAGGTGGCGAAACGGTGGAAATTTGTGGACGGCGGCGGCGAGATCGGCGTGATCGCTTCGGTGACGCAGGCGTTTTGCCACGAATGCAGCCGCCTGCGCCTGTCGGTGGATGGCAAGCTCTTTACCTGTCTCTTCGCCGCGCAAGGCGATGACCTGCGCGGGCTGCTGCGCTCAGGTGAAGACGAGGCTGCGAACGACGAGGCGCTACGCCAGCGCGTCATCGCCACCTGGAAACGTCGTACCGACCGCTATTCCCAATTACGTCTCGTGCGGACGGAAATGCCGCGCGAGAAAATAGAGATGTCTTATATTGGCGGCTGATCAATCTTCTGAAACAAGGCATTCCTTGAGCGAACCTGATTCATTGACTCATTTCTCCGCCGCCGGACGCGCGCGCATGGTCGACGTCTCCGCCAAGGCCGAGACCCGGCGCGTCGCCATCGCCAGCGGCATCCTGCGCATGCAGCCCGCCACGCTGGCGCGCATCCGCGCCGGAACGTTCGCCAAGGGCAATGTGCTCGCCGTCGCCGATGTCGCCGCAGTAATGGGGGCCAAACGCACGGCGGAGATGATCCCGATGTGTCACCCTCTGGCGCTGACGGGCGTGGAAGTCGAATTCAGCGAAATCCTCGCGGCGGACGCCGAAGGCTGCGTGGGCATCAAAACCCTGGTCACGACCCGCACGAGCGGCCAGACCGGCGTCGAAATGGAGGCGCTGTGCGCCGTCAACGCCGCCTTGCTGAGCATTTACGACATGTGTAAAGCGATAGATCGCGGCATGCGCATCGAAAACATCCAACTGGAAGAAAAGCGCGGCGGCAAAAGCGGCTTGTGGCAGCGCGATGGGTTTCTCCCTCCGGGAGAGGGCCGGGGCGAGGGGGCCGGGAAACCATGATCCGCGTCCTCTTCTTCGGCCCCGTCGCCGAGCGCGTCGGCCTGCGCCAGACAGACCTGCCTTTCCGCGAAGGTCTGCGCTGGCAGGATGTCCGCGACGAGATGCAAACCCGCCACGGCGAAGCCTTTGCCTATGTCGCCATCGTGGCGGTCAATGGCGTGCGCGTCAGCGAACAGCACAATGTGCCTCTCACCGATGGCGCCGAGATCGCGTTCATGTCGAATTTTTCAGGAGGCTGAAATGAGCGCCGCCGTGCGTCTGCAAGAAGAAGATTTCTCTCTGGACACCGAAATCGCCGCCCTGCGCGCCAGCTCGCGGCGCATCGGCGGCATCGCCACTTTCCTCGGCTGCGCCCGCGATTTCTCCGAAGGGCGTCAGGTCAGCGAAATCAGTTTCGATGCGTATCAGCCCATGGCGCTGGCCGAGATGGAAAAACTCCGCCTGGACGCCATCGAACGCTTCAGCCTGATCGAGGCGCGGCTCGTGCATCGCCTGGGCACGGTTCGCGCGGGCGACAACATCGTGCTCATCGCCACCGGCGCGGAGCATCGCGCCCCGGCGCTGGAAGCCTGCCGCTGGCTGATCGACGAATTGAAAGCACGCGCGCCGATCTGGAAAAAAGAGATCACGCCGCAGGGCGACGCCTGGGTGACGCCTCACCCGTGATGAGAAAAAAGCGATGACCCCCCCGGTTTTCATTTTCGTCGGCCATTCCAATTCCGGCAAAACCACCTTTGTCGAAAAGCTGATCCCCGAATTCACGCGGCGGGGCCAGCGCATTGCGACCATCAAGCACGCGCACCATAAAGTCGAGCTGGACACCAGCGGCAAAGATAGCTGGCGCTACAAACAGGCCGGCGCGGCCCTGAGCATGCTGGTTACCACTTCTGCGCTGCAACTGATCGCCGACGCCGAAGAACAGCGCGAACCCCTGCAACTGGCGGAACGCTTCCTCGGCGAAGCCGATCTGGTGCTGGCCGAAGGTTTTTCCCTGGCCCCCGGCCCCAAAATCGAAGTGCTGCGCCGCGCCACCGGCAAGCCGCCACGTTGCGCGCTGGAAGATGATCTGGTCGCCATCGTCACCGATTGCCCGGAGATCTACCCCGAGCTGCCGCACTTCTCGCTGGATGATGCCGTCGGGATGGCCGATTTTCTTTTGCGCTTTGATCGACCATGATCACCGACTGTACGGCGCTGATTCTCGCCGGAGGCCATTCACGGCGCATGGGCTGCGACAAGACAGCTTTGCAGTTCGATGGGCAGAGTTTGCTGCAACGGATGGTCGACCTGATGCAAACGCTTTTTCCTGCCGTGCTCGTCAGCGTCAGGCAAATCCGTGCGGACATCGACGTTGCCCAAGTCTGCGATGAGATTCCTGACGCGGGGCCGCTCGCCGGACTGTGCGCCGGGTTGGCGCGGGTCGAGACGCCGTGGGTCTTTGCCGTGGCGGCAGATATGCCGGGGCTGTTGCCGGAAGTTGTCGAACAACTGGCGACTTGCCGCAAAATAAATCAGGCTGTCGTGCCAGTTATAAACGGATTTCCCCAACCCTTGACCGCCTTCTACGCAACCAGCACGCTGCCCGCCCTCAAAGCCGCACTCGCCCGAGGCGAACGCAGCGTCCACGCATCTCTGATCGGCCTGAACGTCTGCCGCGTCGACGAAACCAGCCTGCGCCGCACCGACGCACAACTCACCAGCTTCAACGACCTTGACACCCCGGAAGATGTCGCCGCCTGGAGAAAAATGAGGTCTGCGGGAATCCAGGAGCTTGATCGGTGAAGTTGGTCTCTTTATCTGGTCAGATTGCTGCTGTGGACTGATGCAATCCGTTGAGCGCACCCGCAAAGACGAAAGGATTTTCAAATGCTGAACAACAAAACGACCCAGCCCCCGCAACAATCCTCCGACCTGACCGTCCGCGACGCCCAGGCCAGCGTCCTTGGCAGGATCACCCCTGTCGGCAGCGAAGAAATCCCGCTGCAACAGGCATTGGGCCGGGTACTGGCCGAAGACATCCGCGCCAACCGCGACCTGCCGCCCTACGACATCTCCGCGATGGACGGTTACGCCGTCAGAAGCGCCGATATTGTCGATGCCGCCGCCGCGCCGAAGGTGTTGACGGTCATCGAAGACATCCGGGCGGGAGACATGCCCCGTCTCGTGCTCCAGCCCGGCCAGTGCGCCCGCATCATGACCGGCGCGCCGGTGCCCGCAGGGGCCGACACCGTGGTGCGTGTGGAAGACACCCAGGCCCGCCCCGGCGATCAGGTCGCGGTTCTCGTCCCGACCCCCGCTGCGACCGACATCCGTGTGCGCGGCGAAAACATGCGTCAGGGCGATGTCGTCCTCGCCGCCGGCACCGAAATCCAGCCCGGCTCCGTCGGCGTGCTGGCAACCGTCAAGCGGGCGACGGTGAAGGTTTACCGCAAACCGCGTGTCGCCATCCTGTCGAGCGGCGACGAGCTGGAAGCCCTCTCCGACCCCTTCAACCCCGACAAAATCCCGGACGCCAACAGCTACACCCTGATGGCGCAGGTGCAAGCCCTGGGCATCACGCCCGCCTGTCTTGGCATTGCCCGCGATGACCCGGATGAACTGGCCGGCTATCTCCGGCAGGGGCTGGAATACGACGTGCTGCTCGTCTCCGGCGGCACTTCCGTTGGCGTGCACGACCACGTGCGCCCCACGCTGGAAAAGCTCGGCGTCAGCATGCACTTCTGGCGCGTCAGGATGCGTCCGGGACATCCGGTGGCGTTCGGCAGCGCCGGGTGCGCCTTCGTGTTCTGTCTGCCCGGCAATCCGGTTTCCAGCATGGTCTGTTTCGAGCAATTCGTGCTCCCGGCGCTGCGCCGCCTCTGCGGCCATCAGCGTTTGTTCCGGCGCATGATCCCCGCCCGCCTGACCCGCCCCGTCAAATCAAAACCGGGCCGCGCCGAATTCGTCCGCGCCACGCTCGCCTGCGACCTCGACAGCGGCTACACCGCCACCCCCGCAGGCGCGCAAAGCAGCGGTGACCTGCTCGCCATGGCGCGTGCCGATGGCCTGCTCGTGGTGCCCGCCGCCAGCAAGGGCCTCAGCGCAGGCGAGACCGTCCCGGTACAACTGCTCGGAGCCAGCGCCTATCAGGACGAGCCGGGTCTGGGGGAAGAAGTATGAGCACGGCGAAGGGGAGGGCGGTGGCACGCATCGGCATCCTGACCATCTCCGACCGCGCCAGCCGGGGCGAATACGAAGACAAAGGCGGCCCCGCCATTCGTGACTGGTTGACGCAGGCGCTCGCCAGTCCCTGGGAGGCCGTCCACCGCATCGTCGCCGACGAGCAGCCCATCATCGAAGCCGCGCTGAAAGAACTGAGCGACAGGGAAGGCTGTGACCTCATCGTCACCACTGGCGGCACCGGCCCCGCGCCCCGTGACGTGACGCCGGAAGCGACCGAAGCCGTGTGCAACAAGATGCTGCCCGGCTTCGGTGAACTGATGCGCACCGCCTCGCTGAAATTTGTGCCGACAGCGATTCTGTCGCGTCAGACCGCCGGCATTCGCGGCAAAAGCCTGATCATCAATCTGCCGGGGAAACCTTCGGCGATAGGGGATTGCTTGCAGGCGGTGTTTCCGGCGGTGCCGTATTGCATCGACCTGATCGGCGGCAGCTATCTGGAGACGCAGGCGGGGTTTTGCGTGGCGTTTCGGCCTAAATGATCGGTTTGCCTGCTGCTCGTGCTGGTCAGTCCAATTGGTGGAAGGTGATTCGCTTCGTCGAACCCCGCTGCCATCCTACAGAATATCCGCGCTACGCTTGCTGGATAGAACAGAACACATGACCCTCTCTGCTTTCGATCAGGCTTCATTCCGCCGCCACGAAATTTTCCGCTCGCAAACGCGCTTCGCCTTTCAGCAACAGCTCAATCGCCTTGAATTCCACGCTGCCATCCTCAAACAGACGCGGCAAGGCGTGTTCGAGAATGCCCGGTTGCGCAGCAAGCGTTTGCATGGCGGCTTCACCGCCCGCTGTTATTTTTAGGCCAACAGCGCCACCGATTTGACTTGCGCGACGACCGCCACGCCCGGCGTGATGCCGAGCGCAAGGCGGGAGCGTTCGGTGATGCGGGCCAGAAGCAGGGTGCCGTCGTGCAGGGCGAGCTGCGCCAGGACGTGGCCGGGGGTGTCTGTGGCGACGACGGTTTGCACGGTGGCGGGGAGGGTGTTGAGGATGCTGCTGTCGCCATGTGCGGTCAGCGCGAGGCTGACGTCGCTGGCGTGGATGCGGCAGCGCAGGCGGCTGCCGAGGGGCTTGTCGCGGTAGGAGACGTAGAGGTGGCCGCCGGGGAATTCCAGGCGGGTGAGGCCGTCGGGGTCATGGGCGGTGACGGTGGCTTCCAGTACGATGCCAGCGTCGTCGGTGAAGGCGGGGGGCAGGTCGGCGCGGGCGAGGGTTTCCATGAGCGGGCCGCTGGCGACGACTTGGCCATTTTCCAGTAGCACCAGATGGTCGGCGAGGCGTGCGACTTCGTCGGGGGCGTGGCTGACGTAGAACACGGGAATGTCCAGCTCTTCACGCAGTTTTTCGAGATAGGGCAGGATTTCCTGCTTGCGCTTCAAGTCCAGCGCCGCCAGCGGTTCGTCCATCAGCAGGAGGCGGGGACGGGTGAGCAGGGCGCGGGCGACGGCGACCCGTTGGCGCTCGCCGCCGGAGAGGCTGTCCGGGGCGCGGTCGAGCAGCGGGCCGATGCCGAGCAGGGCGATGCTGGCGTCGAAGCCTTCACCGGTCTTGTTGCCGGAGCGCCTCATGCCGTATTCCAGATTTTTGCGCACCGAGAGATGAGGGAACAGGCTGGCTTCCTGAAACACCAGCCCCAGCGGGCGTTTGTGGGTGGGCAGGAAAATGCCCTGCGCTTCGTCTTGCCAGATGTCGCCCGCGACCACCAGACGGCCTTTGGGCGCACGATCGAGTCCGGCGACGCAGCGCAGGAGCGTGGTTTTGCCGGAGCCGGAATGGCCGAACAGGGCGGTGACGCCTTTTTCCGGCAGGTGCAATTCCACGTTCAGACTGAAGCCGGAATAATCGAGGTGGAAATTCGCCTCGATCACCGGCTCCACCCTCTACGGTTTCGGCTGCCGTAGAGCGCCAGCAGCACCAGAAAGCTGAAGATCACCATGCCGCCGGCGAGGATGTGGGCCTGACCGTATTCCATCGCTTCCACGTAGTCGTAAATCCGCACCGACAACACCTGGGTTTTGCCGGGGATGTTGCCGCCGATCATCAGCACCACGCCGAATTCGCCTATGGTGTGGGCGAAACCGAGGATGGCGGCGGTGACAAAGCCGGGACGCGCCAGCGGCAGGGCGATGGTGAAAAAGGCATCCCAGGGGCTTGCCCGCAGGCTGGCGGCGACTTCCAGCGGGCGCTCGCCCATCGCTTCAAAAGCGTTCTGGATGGGCTGCACCACGAAGGGCAGGGAATAGAACACGGACGCAATCACCAGGCCGGTGAAGGAGAAGGGCAGCACGCCCCAACCGAGCGCCTGGGTGATTTTCCCCACCGGGCCATGCGGCCCCATCAGCAGCAACAGGTAAAACCCCAGCACGGTCGGCGGCAGCACCAGCGGCAGCGCCACCACCGCGCCGACCGGCCCCTTCCAGCGCGAACGGGTGCGCGACAGCCACCAGGCGATCGGCGTCCCGACCAGGAGGAGCAGCACCGTCACCAGGCTCGCCAGTTTCAGGGTGAGCCAGATGGCGGAGAGGCTGGAGGCTTCCATCAGCCGCTATGGAGGCAGCCTGGATTACAGGCCGTAGCCGTAAGACTTGATGATGGCGGCCGCCTTTGGCCCCTTGAGGTAGTCGACCAGCGCCCTGGCTGCGGGGTTGGCGCTGCCTTTGGTGAGGATCACCGCGTCCTGACGGATGGATTCGTACAGCTCGCTCGGCACGATCCAGGCGGAACCGCCGGTGATTTTGCCGTCCTTGTACACTTGCGAGAGCGCGACGAACCCCAGCTCCGCATTGCCGGTGGAGATGAACTGGTAGGCCTGGGTGATGTTTTCGCCCTGGACAAATTTGGGCTGCAGGGTGTCGAGCAGGCCCAGTCTGGTCAGGGTTTGGATCGCCGCCGTGCCATATGGCGCGGTCTTGGGATTGGCGATCGACACATGCTCGAAGGCGCCTTTCTTCAGCACTTCGCCCTGGTCGTCTACATAGGCTTCCTTGCTGCTCCACAACACCAGTGTGCCGATGGCATAGGTAAAGCGGCTGCCGGGGACGATGGCGTTTTCCTTCTCCAGCTTGATCGGGGTTTTGTCATCGGCGGCGAGAAAGACGTCAAACGGCGCGCCGTTGCTGATCTGGGTATAAAACGCGCCCGTTGCGCCAAAAGAAGCCGTGACTTTGTGGCCGGTATCCTTCTCGAACTCGACGGCGATGTCCTTGATCGGCGCGGTGAAATTGGCGGCGACGGCGACCTGCACTTCATCGGCATGAGCCTGCCAGGAAAGGCTTGCCAATACGGCAGATACTGCCAGAACGGGTAGTTTGGAAAAACTGAATGTCATGATGATGCTCCTCTTCGTGGTAAAATCGGGGTAAAACTCAGTCCTGTGCACAGAGAATCACGGACGACGCCTTGAAGACTGCGCACACAGGCGTGCCCGGCGCCAGCTCCAGGCGGATGACGCTATCATGAGTCACCACGGCGCAGAGACTCTTGCCGCCTGGCAACACCATGATGACTTCGGAATTGACCGGGCCTTCGTGAATATGGGTGACTTCGCCCCACAGGTGGTTGCGCGCCGTCGTGCGCGCGTCGCGGTCGGTCAGCAGCAGCACCGATGAAGACTTCACCAGCGCATAGATCTCCATGCCTATGGCAAGCCCCAGCACATCGGCGGATTCCCGCGTAATGATTGCGACCAGTTCATTGCTGTCATCCAGCTTCAGGCGCACCTCGTAATCCACCTCTCCGGCGCGCAGCGCGACAATGGAACCGACAAACTGGTTGCGGGCGCTGGTCTTCATCGACATGCGCTTCAAAAGCTGGCGGAACTGGCTGAAACTGTTGGCCTCGCCCTCGTTCATGCCCGCCGCCAGACGATCCAGCGCGGCCTGATACTCGGCCTCGAGGGCGCGATACAGGGCCACAATGCGCTGTCCGTAAGCGGTCAGTTGGGTGCCGCCGCCCTTGCGTCCACCCGCAACGCGCGTGACCAGCGGCTCGTTGGCCAGATTGTTCATGGCATCCACCGCGTCCCACGCCGCCTTGTAGGACAGCGGCACAAACCGGGCGGCGCTGTTGATGGAGCCGTGTTCGTCGATGGCTTCCAGCAGGCGGATGCGCTTGTCGCCCAGAAAGCTTCCGACCTCGGTTTCCACCTCCAGGCGGCCTTTGAAGTGATGTAGGTTTTGCTCCATCATTTTGTCGTAGTAGTAACAAGAATATAGCGCATGCTATAGCAAAGGCATGCTCGGCAGAAGCAAGACGGAAAATTTCCCCAGAGCGCACCGGCGCTATGGTTGCGTCGCCAAAACGCTTCCCGGTAGGATGCTTCACCAGCAAACCCGCCACGATTTACAAGCTGTTCACAACCGATATAGCGAAAATCGTGCCTGTAGTCGCCCCCCCCCTCAAGGAACCACAACATGAACATCAGCGCCCGTAACGTCTTCTCCGGCACCGTCACCCATATCACCACCGGCCCCGTCAACAGCCAGGTTGAACTCACCACCGCTGGCGGTGACAAAATCATCGCCGTCGTCACCAGCACCAGCGTCACCGAGCTGGGGCTTGCACCGGGCAAACCCGCCAACGCCTACGTCAAGGCTCCCTGGGTCATCGTGCTGGCCGGCCCGTCCGAAATCCGCTTCTCCGCCCGCAACCATCTGGCGGGCACCGTGCACACGCTCACCAAAGGCGCGGTCAATTCCGAAGTCGTCGTCAAACTCCCCGGCGGCACGCTGGTATCCGCCGTCATCACCAACGAAGCCGTGCTCGAACTCGCCCTGAAACCCGATGCCCCGGCCGCCGTCCTGTTCAAGGCCAGCCACGTCATCCTGGGTGTGCCCATCCAATAAATTTCCGCCGGGCGCAAAGCGGGTCGCCTGCTTCCCCTCAAGCCCCGCCTGGATCTCATTGGCTACCGGGGATTTCAGGCATCACGCGCTTCATGATCTGCAAAAAAACAGGGAGTTCAACGAATTTAACGAATCTGGTTAAACTCAACATAACTATCAGTTTTGCACCATGATGATTTGGAGCTTTCCATGTTCGATTCCACCTGTTTCCACCGTCAGCTTGCGCACGGGGTGCTGCTCGCCGCATTCGCCACGCTGCTGCCGCTGTCCGCCTCTGCGCAGACCGGCAAAACCTTCACCAACAGCATCGGCACGGAATTCATCCTGATTCCGGCAGGCTCCTTCACCATGGGCGCGGACAAAAACGACAAGGATGCAGAGGATGATGAAACACCACAGCACCGCGTCAGCATCAGCCAGACTTTCTATCTGGGTAAATACGAAGTCACGCAAGGCGAATGGGAAGCGGTGATGGGGAGCAACCCGAGCAAATTCAATGGCCGCAGCAACCCGGTAGAGCAGGTATCGTGGGACGATGTGCAGACCTTCATCCAGCGCCTGAATGCCAAAGAAGGGACGAGAAAATACCGCCTGCCAACGGAAGCCGAATGGGAATACGCCGCCCGCGCAGGGACCAAAAGCACGTATTCATTCGGGGATGACGCAGGGCAATTGGGGGCATATGCGTGGTATGACGATAATTCAGGCAGCCAGACCCATCCTGTCGGGCAAAAAAAGCCAAACCCATGGGGTTTGTACGATATGCACGGCAATGTGTTGGAGTGGGTAAACGATTGGTATAACGAAAGTTATTACAGCCGTAGCGCATCGAACGACCCGGCTGGCCCTTCGAGCGGCCAGACCCGGGTGCTGCGGGGCGGTTGCTGGTACTACTCCGCCGGGTGCCTGCGGTCGGCGCGCCGGAGCATCGGCACGCCGGATGACCGCGACGACCGCGGCGGCTTCCGCCTTGCCTGTTCCCCAGGTCAATAGCAGCGCAAGAGGGAACCGGGAGCCGGAGCGACATGGAGCGTCACTACGTCAGGCGTAATGGCGCGCAGGCGGACGGGGTTTTCTGTCTTTGCCGGGCAAGGGACGAGGTTCGGCGCTAAACTTGCGCACTTTAAGCGCCTTTCCCGAACCTCATGGCCCAACAACGCATCCTTACCGGCATCACCCCTTCGGGCACGCCGCACCTTGGCAACTACGCGGGGGCGATCCGCCCGGCGGTGGAAGCCAGCAGCCGTGCCGGGGTCGAGAGTTTTTATTTTCTCTCCGATTACCATGCCCTGATCAAAACCAGCGACCCGGCGCGGGTGCAGCGCTCCACGCTGGAGATCGCCGCGACCTGGCTGGCGGCCGGGCTGGACCCCGGGCGGGTGTGGTTTTATCGCCAGTCCGACATTCCCGAAATCCCCGAGCTGACCTGGCTGCTGACCTGTGTGAGCGGCAAGGGGCTGCTCAATCGCGCCCACGCTTACAAGGCCGCGGTCGACAAGAACAGCGCCGAGGGGGAAGAGCCGGATGCGGGGGTGACGATGGGGCTGTTCATGTACCCGGTGCTGATGGCGGCCGACATCCTGATGTTCAACGCGCACAAGGTGCCGGTGGGGCGTGACCAGATCCAGCATCTGGAGATGGCGCGCGATATCGCGTCGAGTTTCAATTATCGCTATGGCGAACACTTTGTCCTGCCCGAGGCGGCGATCGATGACGCGGTGGCGACCCTGCCGGGGCTGGACGGGCGCAAGATGAGCAAGAGCTATGACAATACGATTCCGCTCTTTGCATCAGAAGCGGAGCTGAAAAAGCTGATTTACGGTATCGTCACCGACTCGAAAGTGCCGGGTGAGCCGAAAGAGACTGAAGGCTCGGCGCTGTTCCAGATTTATCAGGCCTTCGCCAGCGCGGAAGAAACGACGGCGATGCGGGCGCGTTTTGCCCAAGGCATCGCCTGGGGCGAGGCGAAAGAGGCGCTGTTCGACAAGCTGGAGACGGTGTTGGCGCCGATACGGGCGCGTTATGAGGCGCTGATCGCTGACCCGGAGAAGATCGAACGGATTTTGCAGGAGGGCGCGGCGCGGCTGCGGGAGAAATATGCGACGCCGTTTACGCGCCGTTTGCGCGAGGCGGTGGGGTTGCGGCGGCTCGATCAAGGGCTGGCGGCAAAAACGGAGACACAGGTCAAGGCGCAGGCGAGACCGCAATTCAAGCAATACCGCGAAAACGACGGGCTGTTTTATTTCAAGCTCACGGATGGTGCGAATCGGTTGTTATTGCAAAGTCGCGGCTTCACTTCGCCCCGCGATGCCGGGCAGGCGGTGGCCGCCATTAAAAACGGCGCGGCGTTTGAGGAATGGGCTGCGCTGGCTGACGGGGTGAATAACGCTGATATTACGCGCGCGCTCGAGGCGCTGCGCGCTGAATGAGACGCGATGAACGCGCCCGCATTGCGCTCGCCCCGCGACCGTCTGCGCCAGGTCGTGCTGTTTGAGGCCAGCGGCCTGCTGCTGATTGCGCCGCCTTTTGCCTGGGCCAGCGGCGAGGCGCTGAGCTCATCAATCGGGATGCTCGCCGTGCTGTCGCTGATCGCGGCCTTGTGGAATGCGGCGTTTAATACGGGCTTCGATTACTGCGAAGCGAGGCTTGCCCGGCGCCGCGCCGACCAGCGCCCGCTCGGGCTGAGAGTGTTGCATGCGCTCGCGTTTGAAGGCGGCGTGATCGTGCTCACCCTGCCCGTGATCATGCTATGGACGGGCCTGAACTGGCAGGCGGCGCTGGCGGCGGACATCGGGCTGGCGCTGGCTTATGTGGTGTATGCCTTCTTTTTCCACCTCGCTTACGACCGCTGTTTTCCGCTACATCGCTGATGTTCGATCTCACCGCGCTGAATACCTTTGCCCTGCCCGCGACCGCGCAGCGTCTGCTGCGCCTGCAATCGTGCGCCGACGCGCAGGCGTTCGTCGCCCGGCGGGGCCGCGAGGCGGCGCTGATTGTGGGCGGCGGCAGCAATCTGCTGCTCACCGGTGCGGCCATCGAGCTGGTGCTCAAGGTCGAAATCCGTGGGCGGAGAAAAGTCAGTGAAGATGCGGCGGCGGTGATCGTCGAGGCGGGCGCGGGGGAAAACTGGCATGACTTCGTGCGGTGGACGCTCACCCAGGGCTGGCCGGGGCTGGAAAATCTGTCGCTGATTCCGGGCACCGTGGGCGCAGCGCCGATCCAGAACATTGGCGCATACGGGCTGGAAGTTTCTGAGCGGATTGAAGCGCTCGATGCCATGGATCTGGGCACCGGCGAGCTGCGCCAATTCGACGCTGCCGCGTGCCGCTTCAGTTACCGCGACAGCGTGTTCAAACATGCGCCCGGGCGCTGGCTGGTGACGGCAGTGCGCTTCCGCCTGCCGCGCCGGTGGCAGCCCCTCACCCACTACGGCGACATCGAACGCGAGCTCGGCGCACAGGGCATTGCTGCGCCCACGCCGCGCCAGATTTCCGACGCCATCATCGCGATCCGTCGGCGCAAACTCCCCGACCCCGCCGTATTGGGCAGCGCGGGCAGCTTCTTCAAAAATCCCGTGGTGGATCAGGCCGCCTGCGCCGGATTATTGGCGCGCTATCCGGCGCTGCCCCATTACCCTCAAGCCGATGGCCGGGAAAAACTGGCCGCAGGCTGGTTGATCGAGCAGTGCGGCTGGAGAGGGCAGCGGCGCGGCGCGGCGGGCTGCTATGACAAACAGGCGTTGGTGCTGGTGAATCATGGCGGGGCGACGGGGGCGGAGGTGCTGGCGCTGGCCGACGCGATTCGTGCGGATGTGCGAGCGAAGTTTGACCTTGAGCTGGAGATCGAGCCGGTCGTGGTATGAGTGTTGCAGTCCGTGATAGGATTTCAGATGAAGGATGTATTGTTCCCGGATTTTTACCAAGGATAAACAGTCATGGATTGGCTTTCTTCCCAGGCAGTCATAGTCGTCATCTTCGCGCTGGTCATTTTGTATGTTCTGGTGTGGTTGATCAAAAAACTCAGCCACGGCATGGTGCGGTTTGCGAAATTCGAGCCCAGCTACTACGTGTTTCGCTACAAAAGAGAAAAAATCGCCGCACAAGGCGAAGGCTTGTCCTTTTTCTATTTTGTGCCCACGACTTCGCTGGTGGTCGTGCCTGTCGGCAGCGCGGATGCGCCGTTCATGCTGTCGGAAACTTCGGCGGATTTTCAGGAACTCACTATTCAGGGCCAGATTACCTACCGCATCTCCGATCCCGCCAAAGCGGCGAAAATGCTGAATTACACTATCAACCTCGACCGCCATGAGCAAATCTATCTGTCTGATGATCCGCAAAAACTGCCGGAACGGCTGGTGAATCTGGCGCTGGTCGTGATCAAGGGCACGATCAAGAACCTGACGCTCAAAAAGGCGATCGTCTCTTCGGATGAAGTGGCGCAAAAAGCGCAACATGTATTGGCCGAAAACGAAATGGTCAAAGCCCTGGGGGTGGAAATCCTGGCGCTTTCCGTCGCAGCGATCAAACCCAACCCTGAAACCGCCAAGGCGCTGGAAGCCGAAACGCGCGAGGAAATTCTCAAGGATTCCGATCAGGCGATCTTTCAGCGCCGTAATTATGCCGTGGAACAGGAACGGATTATCCGGGAGAGCGAGCTGAATACTGAAATAGCGATCGAAAACAAAAACCGGGAAATTCAGGAAACCCGGATGGAAACCGAACGCCTGGCGATGAAAAAAGAACTGGAAATGGCGCAAGAGCGCCTCGCCTTTCAGGTGCAGCAGGAGGAAAGAAATCAGGCGTTGGTAGACCTGAAAACCAGAAATGACCGGGCCGAAGCCGACACCAAAGCCTATGCGCTCAAGGTGGTCATGGACGTGTACGAAACGGTCAATCCGGAAATCTTGAAGTCGCTGACCAACGCCGGGCTGGATTCGGGCCATCTTCTGGCGCTGGCGTTTCAGGGGATTGCGGAGCGGGCGGAAAAAATCGGCAACCTCAATATTACCCCCGATCTGTTACAGAGCATCATCGCCGGACCGCACTCAAAGCCGGCAAAATGAAAAAATACGACGCCCGTATTGTCGTCATTACCCGTGAGACCCGCCTGGAGAAGGTGCTGGTTAGCCAGAACACCCTCTCTCAGGCTCGCTTTTACATCAAGCAACTGGGGGGTGACTTCGATGAATACGAGGAGGAGCATCGACAATACAATGCCTCGCTACAGCAGACCCGGCAGGAAGTGGAAGGCTTGGGTAATATCCAGATTCTGGAGCGCAAATATCTGCCTAATTTCATCTTTGCGCCGGACGATGTAGTCGTCGTGGTCGGGCAGGATGGTCTGGTCGCAAATGTGATCAAATATCTTGACCAGCAGCCGGTGATTGGCATCAATCCGGATGCCGGGCGTTGGGATGGGGTGTTGTTGCCATTTACGCCCGCAGATGTGGCAAAAATCATCCAGGAAACGCTGGCCGGAAAGCGGAAAATAGAAGATGTCACCATGGCAAAAGTCCGTCTGCAGAACGGGCAGGAATTGCTCGCAGTCAATGACTTTTTTATCGGCCAGCGCACCCACACCTCCGCCCGTTATATCATCAAGCATAGCGGGCGCAAGGAGCCTCAATCTTCCAGCGGCGTAATTGTGTCTACCGGACTGGGGTCGACCGGATGGATGAAAAGCGTTATCGCGGGCGCCTCGCGCATTTCGTCTTCCGTGATCGGCCACCCTTACGGCGGGCAGCAGGAAAATGAAAACCTCGTCAGTGAAATGGATGACGGGATGGCGGATTATGCGAGCGGTGTTGCTGCGGGTGAGCCGGAAATGCTTGCAGAAGTCGCCGCGCCTCATGTCGAGAATTCCGCGCCAGCGATGTTCTCACGCCACAAAACCCTCAATAAAAAAACCTATGGCATTTCTGAATTATCCAGGGTCATCGGCAAATGGGGCAGCAGGGAACTTATTTTTGCGGTCCGCGAGCCTTTCCCCAGCAAAACCACTGGCACCAATCTTATCTTCGGGAAAATTTTACCCGACGAAGCGCTGCGGATTGAATCCCTGATGGGAGAGAACGGGGTCATTTTCAGCGATGGCATGGAGAGCGATTTTCTGGCGTTTAATTCCGGCACGGAAGCGCTTATTACGCTGGCGGAAAAAAGAGGACACATCGTGGTGTAGCCCATCTCCCGCCCTGTGGGCGCACTCTTGCGCAAGCAGGCGCGGGGAAATGTCCGAAAGAGGATAGAATAACAACCTTGTCTTACTGCATTCTCGATTTATGGCAACTTACGCAATAGGTGATCTGCAGGGCTGTTACAGCGCTTTCCGGCGCCTGCTCGATCAGTGTGCTTTCGATCCGGCGCGGGATCGCTTGTGGCTGGTGGGGGATCTGGTCAACCGCGGCCCGGAATCACTGGAGGTGCTGCGCTTCGTCTCCGGGCTGGGGTCAGCGGTCACGGCGGTGCTGGGCAATCACGATCTTTATTTGTTGATGCTGGCCGCCGGGGTCAAGCGCCGGGCCAGCGATGACACCCTGCTCCAGGTGCTCGAAGCGCCGGATTGCGATTCACTGCTGCGCTGGCTGTCCACCTTGCCGCTGCTGCATGTCGAAGGCGAGCATGTGCTGGTTCACGCCGGCTTGTTGCCGCAGTGGTCGGTGCCCCAGGCGCTGGCGCTGGCGGAAGAGGTGGGGGGCGTGCTGGCGGGGAAGAACAGCAAAAAGCTGTTGCGCAACCTGCTCGGCGATCAGCCCGATGCCTGGAACGACGAGCTTAAAGGCTGGTCGCGCTTGCGGGTGATCGTCAATGCCTTGACCCGGATGCGCTTCTGTACCGTGGACGGTCACATGGCGATGCGCGCCAAGGGGCCGCCGGAGTCCGCGTCCAGGGGCACGCTGCCCTGGTTTGCCTTGCCGCAACGCAAGAGCCGCACCCATACCATCGTCTGTGGACACTGGTCGGCGCTGGGGTTTTACCGCCGGGACGGCCTGATTGCGCTGGATTCGGGCTACGTCTGGGGCGGGAAACTCACCGCGGTGCGGATCGAGGATGGCGAGGTGTTTCAGGTGCCTGCCAACTGAAACGCCGGGTCTGCACCAATGAAAAAGGCCGGAAACCTTGTCTGAATCAGGTTTCCGGCCTTCTGTATTCGGGTCACTGGTAGGCCGTGCGGGATTCGAACCTGCGACCAACGGATTAAAAGTCCGCTGCTCTACCAACTGAGCTAACGACCCCCGAGAATCCGCGATTATATTTGAGGGTTTGTTTACCGTCAATAAGTGCTGATAGCGCTGATGGCGCGGCAAAATGGGCCTGCCGCTACACCCACTGGGTAAACGACATGTTCTGGTCGACCCAGTGTTCCAGTTCCGCTGCGGGCAGCGGGGGCGAGTAGAGGAAGCCCTGAATGATCTGGTAGCCCTGCGCTTTCAGCAGATTGCGCTGCATGGGGTCTTCGACGCCTTCGGCCACGACAGTGAGCTCCATGCTGTCGCCGATGTGGATGACGGCATTGGTGAGTGAGCGGGTGGCGCGGTCGTGGTCGAGATCGCGCACGAAGGATTGATCGAGCTTGAGCTCGTTGACCGGCAGGTGGCGCAAATAGCCCAGGTTGGAGTAACCGGTGCCAAAGTCGTCGATCGACAGTCGCACCCCCAGCGCATGAATTTCGTTCAGGGTTTTCAGCGTACTGGGGTTGGTGTCCATGACGATGCCTTCGGTAATCTCGACGATCAGATCGGAAGGCGCCAGGGCGTTTTTGCGCAAAATGCCGTCAAGGAAGTGGGGCAATTCGAGGTTGTGAAAATCGGTGGGCGACAGATTGACGGATACCGAAGGGATAAAGAGACCGTTCTGTCGCCATTGGGCCAGTTGGCGACAGGCTTCGCGCAGCGCCCAGAAACTGAGTTGGCCGATCAGGCCGCATTCTTCCGCCAGCGAAATGAAGCTCGGAGGATTGATCTGTCCGAGCTGGGGATGATGCCAGCGCGCCAGCGCTTCCACGCCGTGGAGGCGGTTGTGTTCGATATCGACCTGGGGTTGGTAATACAGTTCGAGGCGCTGGTCGGCGAGGGTGTCGCGCAGCGCGACTTCCAGCGCCAGACGTTCGCGGGCGGCGCGGTTCATCTCGTCGCTGAAGAAACTGAAGCGTCCGCGCCCTTTGCTCTTGGCCTGATACATCGCGGTATCGGCATGGTGGAACAGGGTGTCCATGTCACGGCCATGGTCGGGGAACAGACTGACCCCGATGGATACCGCAGGGGCGAGGGTCAGGCCGCCGACCAGATAGGGGGCGGAGAGCACGCTGATCAGGTTTTTGGCCAGATCGGCGGCAAGCTGGCTGTCGCACGGGGTGCGGATGATGACGAACTCGTCCCCCGAATAGCGGCCAATGATGTCGGCGCCACGCAGCGTTTCGCGCAGGCGATTGGTCACGACCCGCAGGAGGGTATCGCCCGCGGCGCGACCCAGCGAGTCGTTGACCTGTTTGAAGCGGTCAAGGTCAATGAAGAGCACCGCCAGGCGCTCGTCGGTGCGCTTGGCCTGGACGATGGCCTGATCTGCCTGGGCGCGCAGCAGGCTGCGGTTGGGCAGGCCGGTGAGGTCATCGAAAAAGGCGAGGCGATGGAGGTGGTCGCGGTTTTCATCGCGCTTGAGCGCCAGCGCACAGAGCCGGGTGCCGACTTCAGCCAGTTGCTCGTGCAGGCGGCTGGGGCCTTGATCGTCAGTGAAGCTCTTGCGGAAATAAAACGCGAGCGTGCCCAGCACGCGGCCATCCCGGGTTTTGAACGGGTTCGACCAGCACGCCCGATAGCCGAGCAGCAGCACTTGCTGGCGGGTTTTGTCCCACAGGGGGTCAAATTCGATATCGGAAACCAGCACCGGGGCGCCACGGAAGGCGGCGGTGCCGCAGCATCCGGCGGCCGGGCCGATCTCGGTGCCGTCGAGGTATTGGCCGAAGTCGGGCGGGAAGGCGGGCAGGGCGAGCGGGTGCAAGTGACCGCTGTTGTCGACGCGGAGGGTGGTGGCGGAGATATCCGGCGAGATGCGCTGTATTTCCCGGCAGAGCAGGTTCATGACCTCGGGCAGCGGCTCTTCGTCGATCATGGCCTTGAGGATGCGGGATTGCAGCTCTTCATCGACCTTGGTGTGGGTGATGTCGCTGAGCACCCAGAGCGCAAAAAATTCACCGCTGCTGTCGGTGATCGGACGCAGGCTCAGGGCACACCACAGCGGGTGCCCATTGCGATCACAGGCCAGCTCTTCGGATTGGGACGATTGTCCGGCGCAGAGCAGGGCCTGGATGTCGTTGAAGTCTTTGCGCGGCCAGCCTTGCGGGTAATTGAAGATGAGTTCGTGCGGGTAGCGCCCGCGGGCTTCTTTCTGGCTCCAGCCAAACAGGCGGGTAAAGGCGGCATTGACCTGCAGGATGCGGTGTCCGACATCGGTGATCACGCAGGCGCTGGCTTCCTGAAACCCGAGTTCGGCAAGCTGCAGGAGGCGGTCGTGGTCGTGACGGGCGGAAATATCGCGGGCGAGCGCCGAACACATCGTCTTGCCCCCGACGTCGATTTCCGACACCGTCAGCTCGATATGGATCTGGCGGCCATCCGTGCGCTCGGTGGCCACGTTCACGCGGCTGTCGACGAGATGTTGAAGGCCGTGGTGAGGCGCGATCGCCTCGGGCGGAATCAGTTGCTCAAGCGCTTGTCCCAGAACCGCGATGCGGTCAAGTTGCCACAGATATTCAGCCGCGGCATTGAAGATGACGACGTTGTCATTGTCGTCGACCACGATGAACGCATCGACCATCTGTTCGACGGTTCGGGAGAGGGAAGCTACTGGGGAACTGGAAGCGGGCATGGCGTTAACGACAAATTCCGTGGTGATATGCCGACAGATACCGGCTCAGTATGTTACTCGCCGTACACGCTTGCCACCATGTCGGTGCGGGATATTTTTCCGCCAAAAAAGGATGGAAACAAGAAGGATGGAAACAAGGTGGTGGAGGTCTGGAGCATTGCTTCAGTTGTCCTGATAGCGGGTGGGGTCGGCAACGTTGGCGGCTTCAAAGCCCGCCCGGCGCAGGCGGCAGGCATCGCAGCGCCCACAGGCGCGCCCGGCTTCGTCAGCCTGATAACAGGTCACGGTGAGGCTGTAATCGACGCCGAGGGCGAGGCCGCGGCGAATGATGTCGGCTTTGGAGAGTTCAATCAGCGGGGCTTCGATGCTCAGGGCGTGGCCTTCGACGCCGGCCCTGGTGGCAAGGTTCGTCATGGCCTGGAACGCGGCGATGAAAGCCGGGCGGCAATCGGGGTAGCCGGAATAATCGACGGCGTTTACTCCGATGAAAATGCTGCGGGCGCCGAGCACTTCCGCCCACGCCAGCGCGAGCGACAGCATCAAGGTGTTGCGCGCTGGCACATAAGTGACCGGAATGGCGCCGCTCGCGGGGGCTTCGGGCACCGCGATGGAGGTGTCGGTGAGCGCCGAACCGCCGAATTGACCGAGTTCGACATGGGCCAGGCGGTGTTCGCGGGCGCCGAGCGCGGAGGCAAGCTGCATCGCGGCATTGAGTTCGGCGGCGTGGCGCTGACCGTAGGCGACGGAGAGCGCATACGCCTCGAAACCGCGGTCGCGGGCGATCGCCAGACAGGTTGCTGAATCCAGTCCGCCCGAGAGCAGGATGACGGCACGAGGGGGTGTGTGCATGTGATCAGGTGTTGCGGGATGGAGCGGTGAGCGCATATGGTACGACGATCAGCGCCCGCGTGCGTCATGCCACAGTATCTTGTGCAACTGAAGCTGGAAACGAACCGCCAATTTGTCGCGGACGATCCAGTCGGCCAGTTGCCCTGGTTCAAGTTCCCCGCTGACGGGCGACAGCAGCACCGGGCAGCGTCCGGTCAGGCGCCAGTGCGCGATCTGCTCGCGCGCCCACTGGTAATCGGCGGCGCTGGCCAGCACAATTTTGACTTCATCATGCGGGGTGAGCTGGTCGATGTTGGGGAGGTGGTTGCGGCTGACTTCGCCGGAGCCGGGCGCCTTGAGGTCGACGATGCGTGACACTCTGGGGTCGACGGCGCTGATATCGAGCGCCCCGCTGGTTTCCAGCGACACCGAATAACCGGCGTCGCACAAGGCGGTGAGGAGTGCGCCGCAGGCGGCCTGGGCCAGCGGCTCGCCCCCGGTGACGCACACGTGATGCAAGGCATGACGGGCGACCTCGTCGAGCACGGCCTGCACAGTCAGGCTGTGCCCGTCACGGAAGGCATACGTCGTATCGCACCAGGTGCAGCGCAGCGGACAGCCGGTGAGGCGGACGAACACGGTCGGCAGCCCCACACGGGTGGATTCGCCCTGTAGCGAGGCGAAAATCTCGCTTATCCGCAGCGTCAGCGCCATTTGACCGCACGGCCCTGCACTCACCTCCACCATGCGGGCTTAGCGGCGGTTCAAACGCTGTTTTGCCGCCTGGGCCGCGTTGGAATTCGGATAACGCTCGATCAGGGTGGTCAGGGTGCGCTGGGCGTTGCGCGTATCGCTCATGGCGACATAGCTGTTGGCAAGACCGAGCATGGCGTCGGCCGCGATCGGGTCGTTGGGCCAGCGCCCGAGCACATTGTTGAAAAAG
Source organism: Betaproteobacteria bacterium (assembly GCA_025997045.1). Classification (GTDB taxonomy): domain Bacteria; phylum Pseudomonadota; class Gammaproteobacteria; order Burkholderiales; family Rhodocyclaceae; genus WRNU01. The sequence goes on along the minus strand of BNUB01000021.1, from coordinate 14,435 downwards.
CGGTTTGCGGTCGAGACATCCTTGACCATCAAGGCCGCGTTGCCGGCCCAGAAATTGGCCGCAGGCAAATCCACGCTCTCCGGGTTGCGCGAGATGAAGGCTTCCAGCGCGGTGAGCGCCTCGGCGGCCTTGCCATCTTTCAGCAGCCGCAGCGCGGCGTCGTAACCGTGGCTGGGCGCGTTGCCCTCATTGGCGGAGGCGGCCAGGTTGCCGCCGCCTTCGAGGCGACGGATACGGGTGTCCTGATCGACGTAAAAATCGCGCTGGCGCGCTTCAAGCGTTTCGAGCTTGTTGATCACGACTTCGAGTTGCCCGCGCAGGCGTGCCATATCGGCATTCGTTTGTTCTTGCCGGCTCGCCTGCTCAAGCAGACCACTATGGATCGTCTCGACCTGGCGTTGCAAATCCTGCCGCAGGTTTTCAACCTGCTGGCGGGCTTCCGTATCATCGAACAGCCCTGCATGAGCAGAATGGGCGAATGACAGTGCGGCGCATGCCGCCAAGGGCAGGATTCGTTTCATGAGGGCTTACTTGGCAGGATATTGAAGGTCGCCACGACGGTTTTGGGCGTAGCACTCTTCGGTGGCTGCCGTGCACGCCGGCTTCTCTTCACCGAGGCTCACCGCTTCGATTTGCGAATCACGCGCACCCAGCAGAACCAGTGCACGACGCACGGCTTCGGCGCGTTTCTGGCCGAGCGCGAGGTTGTATTCACGGCTGCCGCGTTCGTCGGTGTTGCCCGCGATCTGGATGCTCAGTTCGGGGTGTTTGGAGAGGAAGCTGGCGTGCGCCTCGACCAGGGGACGATATTGGGGGTTGATGTCGTAGCGGTCGAAGTCGAAATACACGCTGCGCTTGTAGAGAATGCTGCTGGGATCGTCGAGTTCCTTGTAGCCGGTATCGGGGTTGACGGGGGCATCGACTATGACGGTAGGGATGCCCGAGGTGTCCGAGCCGGGGGCGACGGTGGTCGATTCGCAGGCGGCGAGCAGAACCGATGACAGTAAAACGGGTAACAACAGTTTCTTCACGTGAATCTCCAGGAGGGTTGATGGAGGGGAAAAGCCGGAATCGGAAATGACAGCCAGCAGGGGGTAAGTCGGTGTTTACCTGAGCAGCGGACCCCAGGCGGGTTCGCGTACATCAGACGCCTGCACCGAAAGGCGTTGTTTTACCAGTCCGTCGGGCGACACCGCCGAGAGCACCCCGCGCCCACCGGCATCGGTGGCGTAGAGGATCATCTGGCCGTTGGGGGCGAAACTGGGCGATTCGTCGCGTGACGAGTCGGTGAGCGTGATGGTCTGGCGCGAGGCGGAGGTCAAATCCTGCACCGCGACGCGAAAGCGCCCGCCATCGCGGGTAATGAACGCCAGGAGTTTGCCATCGGGCGAGACCCGGGGGGAGACGTTGTAGCTGCCATCAAACGTCACCCGTTGAACACTGCCGCTGCGGGTGGACACGCGGTAGATTTGCGGGTTGCCGCCGCGATCGGAGGAGAAGTAAATCCACTCGCCATCGGGCGACCAGAACGGCTCGGTATCGATGCCGTTTGAGCTGGTCAGCCGACGTGCGCCCGAGCCATCGGCATTGATCACGTAGAGTTGGGAGAGGCCGTCCTTGGTCAGCACCACGGCGAGCTGGGTGCCGTCAGGCGCCCACGCCGGGGCGGAGTTGGAACCCTTGAAATTGGCCACCACCCTGCGCTGGCCGGTGGTCAGCGTATGGACGTAGATGATCGGCTTTTTGGCCTCGAACGAGACGTAGGCGAGGCGTTGTCCATCGGGCGACCAGGCCGGGGAGATGATCGGCTCGTTCGAGCGCAAGGCCGGCTGGGCGTCCATGCCGTCGACGTCAGCGATCTGCAATTCGTAACGTGTGCCGCTTTTGACCACATAGGCGATGCGGGTGGAAAAATAACCGGGCATGCCGTAGAGCTTTTCATAGACGAAATCGGCAATGCGGTGGCCGGTGAGGCGGTTCTGGTTTGGCGACATGCGCAACATCATGGCGCCGAGTTCAACTTTGGTCAGGGTGTTATAGAGGCGGAAACGTACTTCATAACGCCCGCCTTCGACGGACACGACCGAGGCGGTGAGGGCGGCGTGCGCGCCACGGGAGTTCAGCGCATCAAAGTCGGGCTCCAGCGGTTCCGGCAGCGGCAGGGTGCCGATATTGATCAGGCTGAAGCGGCCACTGCGTTCGAGGTCGGCGCGCACCACATCGGAGACAGTGTAGGGCAGGCTGCCTTCGTTCTCGAATACCGGGATGATCACGGGTTCGCGGTTGGAGCCAACGCCGGTGACAACGACTTCGAGACCCGCAGCGTGAACGAGACCGCCGAGCGCAACGAGCGCGACGGCAAGACAAAGGCGCAGGCGATGGCCAAAGATGGACAGGGACTTGATCATGGTGTAGTACGCGACAAGATTGCGGATTATAGCCATATGACGCATTCAACAGTTGACAATCAATGCGGCGATAAAGGCTTGAAACAAAAAAATGTTGCGGTGAACCAACGACAGGCGTGGAGGACAAGGGGGTATTACGCTCAACAGGGGCCTTCCAGGAAACATTGAACGAGGGGGAATTCGCGTTGGAACAGCGTGCGGTCATCCGGCAAAGGCAGCGGACTGGCGCTGTAAATGGCGCGCTCGACAGCCGCATCGAACTGGGGAAAGCCCGATGAACGTTTGAGATGAACCGCGGTAACTTCGCCAGAAGGAAGTTGCACGACCGTAAACTCGGCCTTGGGATTTCCACTCAAACCCATTGGGGCAACCATCTTGCTCCTTACCTTGATGGCGATCAGATTGGCGTAAGCCGCGAGTGCGCGTGCGTTTTGCGGCGCGGACGCCCGTGCGCTGTCTCCGCCCAGGAGCTTGTCGACCTTGGCTTCCTCGCTTTTGCCAATCTCCTTTTCGAGCAACTGGCTCATATAGTCGGGTGTCGGAGGCTTGGGCCGCTGAACCGGCGGCTTGGTTTCCGGTGGCTTCGGGGTGGCAGGGGGCTTCGGCGGCGGCGGTTTGGGCGGCTCGGGAGGCTTCTTCGGCGCGCTGACGGCAATCTCGGGCTTGACCTGCGGCGGGGGGGGCGGTGGAGGTGGCGGTGGCGGGTCTTTGACCACGGGCGGCGGTTTGGGCGTGGGCGGGGTTTGAACCCGTGGCGTCGGCGGTGGTGCGCTCGCCAGTTTGAGCGGGCCGACCAGCTCGACTTCGAGCGTGGCGGGCGGGCTGCTTTGCCAGCGCACGCCAAAAAAGAGGAACAGCGCCAGACCGCCGTGGACGATGACGGTCAGGATGAGCGAAACGAGTTTGCCCGGCTCTTTGCGCCGGGGTTCAATACCGTTCATTTACCTGTTGCGCCGGATTGTGTTAGCAGGCTGATCTGCGTGATCCCTGCCTGCCGCGCAGATTCCAGCGTGTCGATCACTTTCTGGTAGGACAGGTTGCGGTCGGCTGCGACCACCATCTTGTGTCCGGGATATTTGGCGTGCAAAGCTTGCAGTTCGGCTATAAAGCGAATATCCGAAATGGGGGTTGAAGGTGAATTGGGGCTTTCCTTCACAGCGTGACTGCCATCTTTCTTGATTTCGATGATGATTACTTGACTGGGGTCTGTGGCGAATCCGGCAGCAGGCACGTCGATGCTGCCGGGCTGGATCATCGGGGCCGTCACCATGAAGATGACGAGCAGCACCAGCATCACGTCGATGTAAGGCACGACGTTGATCTGGTTCATCAGGCGGCGCTGGCGCATGGGCGGCTTCCTTGCTTGGTTGTGCGTCGCTCAGTGCAGGTTGCGCTGGAGGATGTTGGAAAACTCTTCCATGAAGCTCTCGAAGCGGATGCTGATGCGGTCGATGTCATGGGCGAAGCGGTTATAGGCGACCACGGCGGGAATGGCGGCGAAGAGGCCGATGGCGGTGGCAACGAGCGCCTCGGCGATGCCGGGGGCGACCTGGGCGAGGGTGGCGGTGCCGACGTTGGACAGGCCGCGGAAGGCGTTCATGATGCCCCACACCGTGCCGAACAGGCCGATATACGGCGAGACCGAACCGACCGAAGCGAGGAAGGCCAGATGGGCTTCGAGATCGTCGACTTCGCGCTGGCAGGTGGCGCGCATGGCCCGGCGCGAGCCGTCAATGGTGGCGCTGGTGTCGTGGCTTTTGGCGCGCAGCTTGGAGAACTCGCGGTAGCCGGCCTCGAAAATGCTCTCTATCCCGCCGGTGCGGGAACGTGCGGCGGACTGGAACAGGGTGTTGAGGTCGCCGCCGTTCCAGAAATCCTGCTCGAATTTATTGGTTCTGGCGCGGGCGGAGCGAATCTGGAACCACTTGCGGAAAATCCAGTACCAGGAGGTCAGCGAGAGCAGGGCCAGCAGCGCCATGACCAGCTTGACGAGCACGCTGGCCTGGGAAATCAGGGCGAGAATGGAGAGATCGTGGGAGACAATCATTGGGTTACCGGAGACTCAGTGGGGCAGGCATGCCTGGAATTGTTCGTGGAGGGCTTTGGGGATAGGCGTGGCGCGCCCGCTCTGGATGGATACGGCCACGATCCTGACTTCGGCGCTGACGAGCAAGGTGCCCGCACGCTCGACCCGCTGCAGAAAACTGACGCTGGCCCCGCCCAGCGTCTTGATCGAGGTGATCACGGTGAGCTCGTCATCGAGCCGGGCCGGGGAGAGGTAATCAATCTGGACGCTGCGCACCACGAACAGCGGCCCGCCTTCAGCGTTGAGCCGCCGCTGATCCACGCCGAAGGTGCGCAACCATTCGGTACGCGCACGCTCGAGGAAACGCAGGTAACTGGCATAATAGACAACGCCTCCCGCGTCGGTGTCCTCATAATAGGCGCGAACGCGGAAGGCGAAACTGGGAACTGCAGCAGGGGCAGCAGTCGGGGGAGAGGGCGGTGACATCGGTGCATTTTAGCTGACGGCAGGCGCGCCGTGCGGTTGTAGCGGTGCGATGAAAGGGAAAAAAGTAAGCATTCGTTTCGTCGCCGCAGCCGCTGCCAACCCCGGTAGTCCGTCACGTGACAGGTTCCACGAGACGGGCTACCGGTGATATCCTTGCGAATCATTGGTTTTTGCCGACTATTCACCTTTTTGGACTGGTTCTGGCGTGGCATTCAATCTCCCATTCGGTAGCAAGAAAACGACTCCGGCTTCGCGCGCGCCAGAGGCTGAGCCATCTGCTCCTCACACCGAGTTGTCGTCGCTCGATTTTTCCAATCTCGCCGGTGGCGAGATGGAGGTCAGCGAGGTTGGCATCACCTCCGGCATCGGTGCGGTGTTTGAAGATGCGGCGGTGCTCTTTGCCAATGGCAAAGATCGTGATGCCGAACATCTGCTCGCAGCGGTGCTCGATGACCCGGTCAATACCGCCGGGGAAGGCTTGTGGATGATGCTGCTCGATCTCTACAGCCTCACCGGTCAGCGCGAGAAGTTCGAAGCACGGGTGATCGAATACGCCCGCCGCTTTGAGCGTTCGCCCCCGCCGTGGGAAGACCTTTCGCTGCAATCGGCGAAACGGCACGGCAATGCCGTCCCCCTGTTCAACATCACCGGCACGCTTGCCACGGCGACCGGCGTGCAGTTGCAGCAGTTGTGTTCGATCGGGCGCAAGGGCGGGGCGATCCGGATCGATCTGGGCAAGCTGCGTTCGGTGGAAGACGAAGGCTGTACCTTGCTCAAGAACGCCTTGGCGCAACTGGCGAACGACCGGGTGAAGGTCACGGTGCTGGGGGCGGCCAAGCTGGTGTCGCTGTTGGACGGCAAAGTCGAAGTCGGCGTCGTGGAAAAGCAGGATGTCTGGATGCTGTTGCTGGAAATGCTGAAATACACCGGCGAGAGCGGACGCTTTGAGGATATGGCCGTCGACTATGCGGTGACGTTTGAAGTCTCGCCGCCGTCGTGGGAGTCGAAAGTGCCGCTGCCCAGCGAAGAAGCGGCGGCAGCCGGGACGCCGGAGCGGGGCGAGGAAGAGTATTACCTCGATGGCGAGGTGGCGGGCTCCAGCAACGAAATGATCCGCAAACTCACCGAATTTGGCGCGGAGCGGCAGTCTGTGGTGGTGGAGTGCAGCCAGTTGCGGCGGCTGGATTTCGTCGCCGCCGGAGCCTTGTTCAATGTGCTGGCGGCCTTGCAGGCCCAGGGCAAAAACGTGCAGCTCGTCAACGTCAGCGCCATGATCGGCGCGCTGATGCGGGTCATGAGCATAGATCAGGTCGCGCAGGTGATGCTGCGTGTTTGAAACTGCGTGAAACTGCGTAAATCCGCATCCGGGCGGATTGGGCGGGCGTGACAAGCCCGCCCACGTTTTTCTCCTGCGCGCTGTCTGAACGACTCGCCCAATCCCTCATCTAATCCATTAGTCAGGCTTGTCAAGGAATCTTCATGGAACAGTATCACGGCACGACCATCCTCTCGGTACGTCGTGGCCGCCAGGTCGCGCTGGGGGGCGATGGTCAGGTCACGCTCGGTAACATCGTCATCAAGGCGACGGCGCGCAAAGTGCGCAGGCTCTATGAGGGCAAGATTCTCGCCGGTTTCGCCGGGGGCACTGCCGATGCGTTCACCCTGTTCGAGCGTTTCGAAGGCAAACTCGAAAAGCATCAGGGCAATTTGCTGCGCAGTGCGGTGGAGCTGGCCAAGGATTGGCGCACTGATCGCATGTTGCGCCGTCTTGAAGCCATGCTGGCAGTCGCTGACCACGAATACTCGCTGGTGATTACCGGCAATGGTGACGTGCTGGAACCCGAAGAGGGCATCGTCGCCATTGGCAGCGGCGGGCCTTATGCGCAGGCCGCAGCCAAGGCGCTGCTGGTGAACACCGGCCTTGGCCCGACGGAGATCGTCGCAAAATCGCTCGCGATCGCCGGAGATTTGTGCATTTACACCAATCAGCATCACACCATCGAAACGCTGGATGAATGAACTGACATGAGCCAGATGACCCCTGCGGAAATCGTATCCGAACTCGACAAGCACATCGTTGGTCAGGACAAAGCCAAGCGCGCCGTCGCGGTGGCGCTGCGCAATCGCTGGCGACGCTCCAGGGTGGAAGAGCCGCTGCGCGCCGAGATCACCCCCAAAAACATCCTGATGATCGGCCCCACCGGGGTGGGTAAAACCGAGATCGCGCGTCGGCTGGCGCGTCTGACCCAGGCTCCGTTCATCAAGATTGAAGCGACCAAGTTCACCGAAGTGGGCTATGTCGGACGCGATGTGGACACCATCATCCGCGATCTGGCGGAAGTGGCGATCAAGGACGGGCGTGAACGGGCGCTGCGTCTGGTGCGTGACCGTGCGCTCGACGCCGCCGAAGACCGGGTGCTGGATGCGCTCCTGCCTGCGGCGAGCTCGACGGAGTTCGGCGCCGGTGAGACACAAGATCAGGGCACACGGCAGAAATTCCGCAAAAAACTGCGGGAAGGCGAACTCGATGACAAGGAAGTCGACGTTGAAATTGCCGCGCCCTCCATGCACGCTGAAATCTTCGCTCCGCCGGGCATGGAAGAGCTGACCCAGCAAATTCAGGGCATGTTCCAGAATATTGGCAACAGCAAGAAAAAAGAACGTCGGCTGCGGATTAGCGAAGCCTTGCGCCTGCTCACCGACGAAGAGGCGGCCAAATTGATTAACGACGAGGAAATCAAAAGCGAAGCCTTGCGTGCGGTAGAGCAAAACGGCATCGTATTTCTCGACGAGATCGACAAGATCGCCACCCGTGGCGATACCCACGGCGCCGATGTATCGCGCCAGGGCGTGCAGCGCGATTTGCTGCCGCTGGTTGAAGGCGCCACGGTGTCGACCAAATACGGCATGGTCAAGACCGATCACATCCTGTTCATTGCCAGCGGCGCGTTTCACTTCGCCCGCCCGAGTGACCTGATTCCCGAATTGCAGGGCCGCTTTCCCATCCGGGTCGAACTCGACTCGCTCTCGGTCGATGATTTCGAGCGCATCCTGACCAGCACCGATGCCTGCCTGACCCGCCAGTACGAAGCCTTGCTGGCGACCGACGGGGTCGAGATCGGTTTCACCACTGATGGTATCCGCCGTCTGGCCGAGATCGCTTTTCAGGTCAACGAAAAGACCGAAAATATCGGCGCCCGGCGGCTGTATACCGTGATGGAAAAGCTGCTCGAAAGCGTCTCCTTCGAGGCCGGGAGCGGGAAAATCAACGCGCTCACCGTGAATGCGGCCTATGTCGATGAGCGCCTCGAAGGCGTGGCCGGGCGCGAGGATTTGGCGCGCTACGTGCTGTAAGTTTATGGCTGCGCCGTATCTCCTGTCGGCGGCATTTCCCAGCCGCCGCCCAACACCTTGTACAGATTGACCGCATCGTTCAGGCGGGCAAGCCGCAGTTGGGCGAGTTGTTCCTGGGCGCTGAAGCGGGTGCGCTGGGCGTCGAGCACGGTGAGGAGGTCGGCGGCGCCTTCCTGGTAGCGTAGCTCGGCCAGATGCAGCGAACGTCCGGCTTCAGCGAGGATCTGGCGCTGATTGTCTTCGTGGCGCAGGTCACGGGCGCTGTTGCCGAGCGCGTCTTCGACTTCCTTCAAGGCGGTGAGAATGTTCTTGCGGTAGGTCTCGACCAGCTCGCGTTGATGTGAGCGTGCGATGTCGACCTGGGCGCGGCGCTTTCCGCCATCGAAGATGTTTTGCACCAGCGCGGACGAGATCGACACCGTGTTGGCGGGGTCGGCGAGCGAGAACAGGAATTCACTGGTCAGCCCGCCGCTGGCGGAGAGGCTGATGCGGGGGAACAGTTCCGCGCGGGCGACGACGATGTCGGCGGTCGCGGCGCTGAGGCGGGCTTCGCTGGCGGCGAGATCGGGACGGCGCAACAGCAATTCGGCAGGCTGGCTGGCCGTGACCTCGGGGACGGTGAGCGCGGCGAGCGCTTCGTCGTCAAGGGCGAAGGTTTGGGGCGGCTGGCCGGTGAGGATGGCAAGCGCGGTGCGGGTCTGGCGCACCTGGACTTCGAGCGGCTCGATCTGGGCGCGCTGGGTGAGCACAGCGGTTTGCTGGCGGCTGAGATCCAGCGCGGAGACTGCGCCGTTGCGATAGCGCACATCCACGATCTTGAGCACGCGCTCGGTGATGAGCAGGTTTTCGGTGGCGATGCGCAGTTGTTCCTGGCTGGTCAGATACTGGAAATAGGTCGTGGCGACGCTGGCGGCCAGTGACAGGCGTGCAGCGTCGAAATCGTGGCGGTTGGCGTTCAGGCTGGCTTCGCTGCCGCTCACCGAGGCGGCGATGCGTCCCCACAGGTCTATTTCGTAACTGGTGCTGAGGTTGAGGCTCGAACTCTTGCGTTCGCTGATGACGTTGTGCCCGTTGTCCCCGCGGTCGCCGCTGTCACTGCGGTTCCACCCCGAGTTGGCGGAGAGATCCAGGGCCGGAAACAGCGAAGCCCGGCTGCCGGTGAGCGCCAGCCCGGCCTGGATCACCCGTTCGCCCTGAATGCGCAGATCGGGATTGCCGGTGAACGCGGCCTCGATGAGGCGCTCGAGCCGGGGGGAGGAAAAGTCTTGCCACCAGCGCGGTGACAGCGCCTCCGTGTCCGCCCCGCGACTGACTTCCGCCCATTGTGCGGGGATGTCGATGTCCGGGCGGACAAGGGGTTCGGAGAGCGTGCAACCGGCGAGGGCCAGGGCAAGGATGAATGGCGCCGGGTTTGATCTCATGTTTACTCCGTAGCGAGGGCGACAACCGGGTCAAGGCGTGCGGCCTTTTGGGCCGGTAAGTAACCAAAGATCAAGCCGGTGCCGAAGGCGCAGCCGAAGGCCAGCGCGACCGGGATCACCGAGTATTTCACCTGGGTGCCGAATGCGCCGATGATTGCGGTGACGCCCAGGCCGAAGATGACGCCGATGGCGCCGCCGAGCGCCGAGACCACCAGCGCCTCGATGAGAAACTGCTGCAGGATGTTCTTCATCCGCGCCCCGGTTGCCATGCGGATGCCGATTTCGCGGGTACGTTCGGTGACGGAGACCAGCATGATATTCATCACCCCGATCCCGCCCACCAGCAGCGAAATGGCGGCGACCGTGCCGAGCAGGACGGTCAGGGTGTCCTGGGTGGCGGAGACGGTATCAATGAGGGAGGCCATGTTGTTGATCTGGAAATCCTCGACCCCGTGGCGGGCGAGCAAGAGATCGCGTACCTCGGCCTGACTTTCATCGATGCGGCTGGCGTCTACGACGGCAACGGTGACATTGCGCAGGAAACGTTGGCCGGTGATGCGCAGGCTGCCGGTGGTATAGGGCACAAACACCACGTCGTCCTGATCTTGGCCCCAGCCCGATGCGCCTTTGGCGGTCATGACGCCGATGATCTGGAACGGGATGTTGTTGACCAGGGTAAATTGACCGATGGGGTCGCTGTCCGGGAACAGGTTGTTGGCCACGGTGCGCCCGAGCACGGCGACGGCGGCGTAGCGCGACTGGTCTTCGGCGCTGAAAAAGGTGCCGCTCGCCACTTCCCAGTTACGTGCGATGACGAAATCCCACGAGGTGGCGTTGATGCTGGTGCGATGGTCCGAATTGCCGGTGCGCAAGGTCACGCTTGCGCTCTGCTCCGGCACCGAGGCGAGGACGTTGTCGAGTTCGGCAATCGCCCGCACATCCTCGATCACCAGCGTGGCGGTGGTGTCGCGTCCGCGCTGGTTGGGCGCGCCGGGGCGCACCGTCATCAGGTTGGTGCCCATCTGGCCGATCTGGTCGACGATCTTCTGCTTGGCCCCGTCACCGATTGCCAGCATGGCAATGACCGAGGCGACGCCGATGACGATGCCCAGGAGGGTGAGCGCCGAGCGAAAGAGGTTGGCGCGCAGTGCACGTAGCGCGGTGCGGGTGGCTTCAATGGCATCCGTCCACGACGAGGAGCGGTCGATGTGGGGGGGGAAATCCGGTTCGGGGCCGTCCAGGCGTTGGGGGCCGGGGTCGGAGAGGATGCTGCCATCGCGGATTTCGATCACGCGGTGGGCGAGGGCGGCGACCTCGTGGGAATGGGTGATCAGGATGATGGTGTGGCCGTCGGCGGAGAGCTGACGCAGCAGCTTCATCACCTCTTCCCCGCTTTTGCTGTCGAGCGCGCCGGTCGGCTCGTCAGCGAGGATGATGCGCCCGCCATTCATCAGCGCCCGCGCAATCGACACCCGCTGTTGTTGTCCGCCCGAGAGCTGGTTGGGGCGATGATGACCGCGTTCGGCCAGCCCCAGGGTGGTGAGGAGTTGTCCGGCGCGTTCGTGACGCTCGTGCGGCGGCATGCCGGAGTAGATGGCGGGGACTTCAATGTTTTCGCGCGCGGTGGAGCCCCCCAGCAGGTTGTAGCTCTGGAACACGAAGCCGAAGGCTTCGCGGCGCATGCGGGCGAGTTCGTCGCGGTCGAATCCGGCCACGTCACGGCCCATGAAATGGTAGCTGCCGGTGCTGGGGCGATCGAGGCAGCCGATGATGTTCATCAGGGTGGATTTGCCTGAACCCGAAGCGCCGACGATGGCGACGAATTCACCGGGATAGAGGGTGAGGTCGATGCCGTGCAAAACACGGGTTTCGATTTCGCCATTGGTGAAGGTGCGGGTGATCCCGGAGAGTTCGATCAGCGGGGGAGTGGAGGGCGTGCTCATATGCGGGGGCCAAAGCGGGGACCGGTGGATGCTGCGCCTGAGGTGGCCGTGGCGCGTCCGGAGACAACCTTGTCGCCTTCTTCCAGACCGCTGAGAACCTGGGCCTGGATGCGGTTGGTGACGCCGACTTCGATCGTGCGCTCGCTCAGATTGCCGTGACGGTCGAGCACCTTGACCGTGGCGCGGCGGGTGCGCGGAGCCGCGTCGGGCGCTTTGGCGTTCTGGTGCTGCGCGCTCGGGGTGGGCGTCGGGTTTTGCGCCCGGTCGGGTGCATTCGCGCCTGCAGGCGGAGCACGGCGCTCGCCACCCTCGCCCTGGCGTGCGCCTTCAGGCCGTGGGCCGCGTGCCTGCAATGCCCCCAGCGGAATCTGGAGCACATCACGCGCCTGGGCGACGACGAAGAACACTTGCGCGGTCATGTCGGTCATCAGGCGACCATCGGCGTTGGGCACATCGAACAGGGCGTTGTACAGCACCACATTATTGGTGGTGGTCGGGGTCGGTTCGATCTTGTCCAGGGTGCTGTACCAGCGTTGGGTCTGACTGCCGAGGGTGGTGAAATAGGCCTGGATGCCCGGACGCAGACGCCCGATGTCGGCTTCCGACACCTGGGTTTGCACGGTCATCGTCGACAGATCAGCGACGCGCAAAATGGTCGGGGCCTGCTGGTTGGTGTTGAGGGTCTGGCCCTGGCGCGCACTGATTGACACCACGGTGCCATTCATTGGCGCCAACACCCGCGCATAACGCAGGCTGGCTTCATCGCCGCGCAGGGAGGATTCGGTCTGCTCGATCTGCGCCCGCAGGGCTTCAAGTGAGGCTTCCGCTGATTTCAGGGTGGCTTCCGCAGTCTGTACGCTTTCGGTGGTGGTGGCGTCTTCCGCCATCAGGGCGGTTTGGCGCTTGAACTGGATTTGCGCCAGGGTGAGCTGGGCTTCGCGTTCTTTTAATTGCGCGCGCTGGTTGCGCAGCATGGCGCGCGAGGCGTCGACCTTGGAGAGGTAGACGGTGGGGTCGATTTCGGCGAGCAGCTCGCCGGCCTTGACCTGTGAGCCGACCTCGACGTGGATTTTTTGCAATTGCCCGGAAACCTGGGCTCCGACATCGACATATTCGCGCGGTTGCAAGGTTCCGGTGGCGGTGACGAGGTCTTCGATGTCACCGCGCTGCACGGTGGCGAACTGGTAGGCGTTTGTCGCCTTGCCGTTGCCGGAGAGGAAATTTTTCGCCAGCCAGCCACCGGTGACGACGAGGAGGATGGCGGCGGCGATCAGCAGGCGCTTCGTCCAGCGCGGTTTGGCGGACAGGGCAAGGGATTTGGAGGGGGTGGAGGTCATGGTTGGTGGTACGCGGGGTCAGAGTGACGAGTCATGTCATGGATGCCAGCATAGCGAGTGCGGGGCGGTCTTATGTATCAGTTTGCTGCATGGCGACGGTTTGGCGAAGATTGAAACATGATCTCGATCAAACCGGAGCGTGGATAAATCAGGTTGAATGTGACGATCTGTTGCTGATACAACAGGTAGCCCAACCCACAAGGAGAAAAACATGCAAATCAAAATGATCGCAGCGGTGGTCGCGCTGGTCATGGCAGGGAGTGTGTCTGCGGCGGTACGGGATGAACCGATTCAGCCGTTGCCCCAGCCCAAGGTCACCAGCCAGGCCAAGGCTGATCTCGGCAAGAAGCTCTTTTTTGACCCCAGACTGTCGCGCTCCGGCTTTATTTCCTGTAATTCGTGCCACAACCTGTCGATGGGCGGCACGGACAACCTCAAGACCTCGATCGGCCACAACTGGCAGGAAGGCCCGATCAACTCGCCCACGGTGCTCAATTCCAGCCTGTCGGTCGCCCAGTTCTGGGATGGCCGGGCGGCGGATCTGAAACAACAGGCCGGCGGCCCGGTGGCGAATCCGAAAGAGATGGCATCGTCGCATGATCTGGCCGTTCAGGTGTTGCAGTCGATTCCGGGTTATGTCGCTGAGTTCAAGGCCGTGTATGGTAGCGACAAAGTCGATATCGACAAGGTCACTGATGCGATTGCCGAGTTCGAGAATACGCTGGTGACGCCGGATTCGAGGTTTGATCTGTGGTTGAAGGGCGACGACAAGGCGCTCAGCGCAGGGGAGCTGGCCGGTTACAAACTGTTCAAGGACAGCGGTTGCGTGGCCTGCCACAACGGCCCCGCCGCAGGTGGCACCTCGTTCCAGAAGATGGGCCTGGTTGAAGCCTATACCACGACCAACACCGCCGAAGGCCGGGTCGGGGTGACGGGCAAGGATGCCGATCGCTTCAACTTCAAGGTTCCCACGCTGCGTAACGTTGAACTGACCTATCCGTACTTCCACGATGGTCAGGCCGAAACGCTGGAACAGGCGGTGGAACTGATGGGGCGTTTGCAGCTCGGACGCAAGTTCACCGCGGATGAAGTCGGCAGCATCGTCTCCTTCCTCAAAACGCTGACCGGCAAGCAACCCCAGTTCGGGCTGCCGCTGCTGCCGCCGTCGGTCAACGCCACCCCGCGTCCGGAACCGTTTGCGAAGAAGTAATCCTCCCAACAAACAGCAGTGAAACCGGAGGGGATGAAACCTCTCCGGTCTTGTTCAGGGGCCATGCTGGCACGCCTGCCGTTACAATAAATGACAGAGACGTAAATGCTGGGTTAGACTGTTGTCCCCGTCCGGATAACATCCATGTCATGAGCACAACCCACGACACCAGCTACAAACAGCTTTTTTCCTGCCCCGAGATGATGCGTGACCTGCTCATCGGCTATGTGCCGGGAAAGTGGCTCGAAAG
>BNUB01000020.1 GCA_025997045.1 Betaproteobacteria bacterium | reverse complement strand
GCCGCTGCTTGTGGGCGACCCGACGCGCCGGGTCGAGCGCATCGCCTGGTGTTCGGGCGGAGCGCAAGGCTGGTTCGAGCAGGCGATTGCTGCCGGGGCCGATCTTTATATCTCGGGCGAAATTTCCGAACCGACCACGCATCTGGCGCGTGAATCCGGAGTGCCTTATCTTGCCGCCGGTCATCACGCGACCGAGCGTTTTGGCGTGCGTGCGCTGGCGCACCACCTGACCGATACGCCAGGGCTGGAGGCAGATTTTCTCGATTTGCCTAACCCGGTTTGAGTTTGTCGCAGGTCATGGTATTCGTGTGGAGGCTCAAGCGCAAAGGATTTACAGGGCGCGCGTCTTGGGAGACCCGTAAAAACCCGCTCGACCGCACCGCGCTCACCGATTATCTGGCCGTCGCCTGTAGGAGGTATTAAAATGATTCGGGGTAAAACATTTGCACGTCTCGTACTCATCGGGTTGATTGTGGTTGTCGGGTGGGCTATTGTGGATACACCTCAGGGGTGGGTTGAGGTTCGAAAGGGTACTGTTGCAAGTGCTGTCTTTATTACATCAAGAGTTGGCGGATACACGAGAATAATCGTGCACGATAATACCGGGACGGGAGTTGTTTGGGTGTTTTCTACTTTTGGTTTTTCTTCTATGAAAAAGGGTGATGTTATTTCGGTCTTCTGCAGACGTAGACGACTATCAGGTTGGGATTCGTGCAGTCTACAAGGGTAACGCACTCGAAATACACAGCAGGAAACATTGCCGACGTGTGTTCTTGATGGTATCGTGAATAGGTGGCTTGGATTCCAGATAAGGGAGATGTTGTCCGGTTGACTATCCTTGAGTTTTGGAATGGTGCAATTAGTGAGGGGTTGTATGCGTGGGAGATAGATGATACAGTGGACGCACCGAGCGGCCCTTGGGATAATCCTTGGGAGACTTTGTTATCTTCACGCATTCAGGAGAATACTATGCACTGGGCAACCAAGAATATTGCTGAAGCATATCCAGGGTCGCTATTGGTTCGGATTTGCTTTGTGTATGGTGGCGACATAGCTGCTGTCTGTGGTGATTTAAGCGTGAGCAAGCGTAGTCCGAAATAATTCGGAGACGGCTCCTTCGGATTCTATCTCATGTACATTTTTTCGTCCTTCGAGGTAAGGTAATATGTCTCTTAAACAATTCCTGATTTACTTGTGCCATGAATGAACTGAAGTTATTTCTCGAACGGATGGGAGCCTTGCATGACGCAGTGGTACTGCGGTTGATTTGGGAGCCGGGTTCAAGGATATTGCGCTTCGAAATCGATGATTTGTGCAGCAACTTTGCAGGGCTGCCTGAATATCCTGGAGCAGTGCCAGGGAGTATAGCGCTGAAGGAGGTTATCCGGGTTGAATTCGATATCGATATGAGTGAAGGTCAGCTCAATGTTTATGAGATTTTTGTTGATGCTGCAAGTGAGGATGAGTGGCGTGTAAAAATGTTATTTTGGCCTTCCGGGAGGATTGTTGTTTCGTGTCGAGCAGCAGAATTTCCTGATGTTAATTTGTTTGGCATGGAGTGATTGTGCACGCTTTTCTTTGGGCTATAAGCGAAGAGTGTGGGATGGATTGCACTTCAGAATTGAAACCGCCTGGTTCTTAGCCATGGTTGCAAAGTTTACGTATGGTGACGCAGTGAAGGTGAAATTGTCCTCCGACCCAGTTTTGAAACCGGGTCAGTTGGCGTCCATTGTTGGCGTATATGACAAAGAAGAACTAAAAAAAGGGGGGAATGGGAAGGGGGGGAATTGGTTCTTTGACCGGTTTAAACCGGGAGTCGTGTACATAATTGAATATGAAGATGGGTCTGCGGAAAACGTGCATGAGGATGATCTTGAACCTTGCTTTGGAACTTGATCTCGTTGCGGTTCTATCGTCAAGTGACCGTAACTTTTTTTATCACCGGAGAATAGGGGGGGCTTATATGAAAAGGGTCGGATTGACGAGGCAATTGCTATTTATGACGAAATTGTGTTGCGTCTGGATGAGAATGATGACCTCCCTGTTTAATGGGAGATTGCGCGGACGCTTGATAGTAAGGGTGAAGTCTTGTGGAAGGCGGGGAGGCTTGATGAAGCCGTAGCTACTTATGATGAGATTGAACGGCGTTTCGGTAATGAAACTTCTAATCGTGTACTTCAGTATATCGTTATCAGAGTGCTTCTTGATAAAGGTATGGTATTGGATAAGCAGGGGTATCGCAAAGAAGCTATAGCGGTTTATAATGAAATTGAGCGCCGTTTTGTTGATAAAGTTCGAGACCCAAATATTATGGAGGTTGTCGATAAGGCGCGCTGCAATATGGGACGCCACGATTGTTTGAGATTCGTCAGATAGCATGAAGTGGTGGCTGATTACTCTGGGTAAATAACAATTACCTGCTATCCAAGCCATTCCCATGCAGGCAGAACTTCGATGATTTCACCGTCATGCGGCAGAATCTGTTTTTGATCGAACGTCAGGATGACCAGACGTTTTACGTGCGGCAGCGCCTTGGTGGCGGCCACGTTGTTGGGTTCCAGGATGGCGAAATGTCGTCTTGTCAAATTACGAACGATCCGCTAGAGTTCACGGAAATGGGTTGCGACTACGCGGCCGGCGCTGGGCTTCTGGTACTACAGAAGCCTTTCTGCTATGATGTAGTCACTGAAAGCACCAGCCCCCAACGGTACGGCATAAGTCGGCACGTTCTCAGTCATGCGTCGTCGTGAGATACAAGTAACTAAAACTACATGCACTACATGCGGCAAGTGCCGTCCGGTCAGTTTTACGCCAAAAACAGTGCTGAGCAGCGGTGCGTTGGAGCGCTTGCGTCTTCAGGATTTCAGCAAGTGTATTTTTAAGCATTGCAAAACTGTATATTCGTAATGCACACTATGCAAGCGCAGCGGATGGCGCGGGTCACTAAAACACATCTTTCCACGCCCGCAGGGCGGTCAGGCAACTCAGCGGGTCGCGCGGGTCGCGCCGGGTGTGGGCGCTGACGGTGTTCTGCACGCTTTTTTCATCACAACGCAAAAAAGGATTCACTGCCCGCTCGATGGCGATGGTGGTGGGCAGGGTCGGTTCGTTCTTTGCCCGCAGGGCTTCGCACTGCGCTGCGTAGCGATTCCGTTCCGGGTTGTCCGGCTCGGCGGCGCGGGCGAAGGCGAGATTGCTGAGGGTGTATTCATGGGCGCAATAGACCCGGGTTGAAGGCGGCAGGCGGGCGAGGCGGGTCAGCGTGCGCTGGAGATCGAGCGCGTTGCCTTCAAAGAGGCGGCCACAGCCGGCGGAGAAGAGGGCGTCGCCGCAAAACAGCATCTCTGCGGCCAGGTAGGCGATGTGGCCGCGGGTGTGGGCGGCGACATCCAGCACCTGAAAATCCAGCGCCAGCGCGGGCAGGTGTACCGTGTCGCCGGCGGTCAGCGGGTGGGTGACGCCGGGGATGGCTTCTTTTTGCGGGCCATACACGGGAAGCTGCGTGCCGCCGTAGCGCGCAACAAGCCCGGCTACGCCTGCGGTGTGGTCAGCGTGGTGGTGGGTGAGCAGGATGGCGAGCGGGATCAGCCCGCGTGTTTTCAGCACGGCCAGGGCGGGCGCGGCTGCGCCGGGATCGACGAGCACGGCGTGGTGGCCGTCATCGAGCAACCACAGGTAGTTGTCGTGGGCAAAGGGAATGGGGGTGATGGTGAGGTGATCGGCTATCATGGCGGCTCAATCTTGTGGTGAGTACGGTCTTGAATTCAACGGAGTGGCTGCAAACCCCGCTTGGGCGGTACGTCGTCGATTGGGAACAGACGCAGCTCGATGCGCTGCTGGTCGATATTTTCGGCTATAACGCGCTCCAACTGGGGCTGGGCAGCGAGAATCTGTTGCGCGCCAACCGGATGCCTTATCAGCTCGTGGCCGGAGAGCCGGTGGCCGGGGACTTGGGCCGGGTCGCGGTGATGACCAAAGAGGACGCGCTGCCGTTTGCCAGCGCCAGTCTGGATCTGGTCGTGCTCGCCCACGTGCTCGAATTCGCCGCCAATCCGCATCAGGTGTTGCGCGAGGTCGAGCGCGTGCTGGTGGCTGAAGGCAGCGTGGTGATTGCGGGGTTTAACCCGTTCAGCTTGTGGGGCTTGACCCGCTGGCGGCGGAAAAAAGGCGGCGAGTGGCCGTGGTGCGGGCAATATTTGTCGGCGGCGCGGGTGCGCGACTGGCTGGCCTTGCTCGGCTTTGATGCCTCCGCCAGCCATTTCGGCTGCCATGCGCCGGCGGTGAGTGCGCCGGAGTGGCTGGCTCGCTGGCGCTGGCTGGATGCGATCGGGCGGCGCTGGTGGCCGGTGTGTGGGGCGGCTTATGTGGTGCATGGCATCAAGCGGGTAGTGGGGGCAAGATTAATTCAGCCTAATTGGCGTGAACAGCCGACGCGGGCCAAGAGCAGGGTGGCGATGGTGCGGCGGGACAGTCAATTGGGTAGACAAAGGGTGGAGTAAAGCGCAGCAATGGTGGCGACAGTCAATACGGAAACCGTGGATATTTATACCGATGGCGCGTGTAGTGGCAACCCCGGCCCCGGTGGCTGGGGGGCGATTCTGCGCAGCGGTGGGCACGAGAAGGAAATCTGGGGCGGCGAGCCGCATACGACCAATAACCGCATGGAAATCCTCGCGGTCATCCGTGCGCTGGAGCAGTTGAAGCGCGAAGTCGTGGCGCGGGTGCACACCGACAGCCAGTACGTGCAGAAGGGCATTTCGGAGTGGATACGCGGCTGGAAAGCGCGTGGCTGGGTCACGGCGGGGAAGACGCCGGTGAAGAATGCCGACCTGTGGCGCACGCTCGATGAGGTCGCGGCCCGGCACCGGGTGGAGTGGTTCTGGGTCAAGGGCCATGCCGGTCACGCCGAAAACGAACGCGCCGACGCCCTCGCCCGCCGTGGCGTGCACGAGACGCGCCAGAGCGGACGCACGGTGCAAGGCCAGGAGGCAAAATGAGACAGATCGTGCTGGACACCGAGACCACGGGTCTGGATTGGAGCAAGGGCGACCGGGTGATCGAGATCGGCTGTGTCGAGCTGATCAACCGCGTCCTGAGTGGTCGCCACTTCCATGTCTATATCAACCCCGAGCGTGCCATCGACGCCGGGGCGCTGGCCGTGCATGGCATCAGCGAGGATTTTCTTGCCGACAAGCCGGTGTTTGCGCGGGTGGCGGAGGATTTCGAGAACTTTGTCCGAGGCGCTGAGCTGGTGATCCATAACGCCCGTTTCGACATCGGCTTTCTCGATTACGAACTCGGCCTGCTCGGGCGCGCACCGTTGCAGGAACAATGCGCGGGGGTGATCGACACGCTACTCCTCGCCCGCGAACAGAATCCGGGCAAAAAAGCCTCGCTCGACGCCCTGTGCGCGTTTTATCAGATCAACAACAAGCACCGTACCCTGCATGGCGCCTTGCTGGATGCGGAATTGCTGGCGGAAGTCTATCTGGCGATGACCCGCGGGCAGGAAAGCCTGCTGATGAATCTGGATGATGCCCCGTCCGGGCCGGTGCGGGACGATGCGTCGGGGGCGGTGGCGCGGGCGGCGCTCAAGGTGCTGCGCGCCACGGACGCGGAGCTTGCCGCTCATGACGGGGTGCTCGCCGGGATCGCCAGCAAGGGGGTGTGCTTGTGGCTGCCACGGCCGGACGCGTTGACGCCGGAAGTGCAGCAGGAAGCGCCGGAGCCGGATGAAGTGGACGAGCTGCCCGCAGACGACGAGCTGCTGCCCCACGATGGCATGCAGGACGAGCCTCTGGCCTGAGCAGAGATATCAGTGCCGCCGCTCGCGTGGCGCAGCCTTGTTCGGGCACGCCTGACAGCCCGCGCATTTCTCCTGCGCCATGTGCCGCCCCAGCGCCTGCTGCAAGGCACAGACCGAACGTCGGCAGCACACCAGGCTCACCCCGGCGCGGCTGGCGGCCTCGCGGAAGCTCTGCATCACGTTGTGACCGAGAAAATCAGTAAACAGAATGACCATCCCCACCCCCGCCGGCACTGAGGCATGGCGGCGCTGGTGATTACTGTCGCGCCCGCTGACGTGGGCGGCGACGTGGATGCCGAACTGTTGCAGCACGTCCGGAATGCTGCCCAGACGATCTGCGCCGACAAGCAAGGCGTTCAGCGGCGTGGTGGTGGAGAGGGCGGGTGTGGCGGCGAGCGTGGACATAGTAGATAATAATGAGAATGATTATTATCTACTATCTAACCACAACTGTCGGGCCTTGTAAACAGAAAATTTGCGAAGCTGCCTGTGTGACGCCCTGCCCCGGCGTCAAAGGGCGTCGGACGCAGGTGCGGCGCGGTTTTGTTCACGCAAAAAATCCACCAGCGTGGTTAAAACCTCCAGTTCGGCATAGGTGATGGCGGATATGACTACATCACCAACGTAGCACTCGGCAAAACGACGCACGACGCTGACGGGCTGTTGCTTCATCAGGTAGATGCACATATTGGTATCGAGCATGTAGCGCGCCATCAGAAGCCGTTCCTTTCCGTTTGCTCCTGACTGCCCCGACCTTCCGTCATGAAATCCGGTGAGAAGCGGGCAAAGCGCTCCAGCGCACCGGACAGCGAACGCCGCGCTGGACGGATGCGCAACTCGTCCCCGATGCGCTCGATTTCCAGCAGCATGTCGGTGTGCGCATAAGCCAGCTCCGCAGGGATACGTACTGCTTGCGAATTGCCGTTACGAAAGGCTTTCGTGGTTTGTGTCATAGACATGGCAATCACCTTGCGAGTGTGGGACGCCCTTACTATGGCAGGCTTGATACCGGTTGTACACCAATGGATGTACGCCATTTTGCGTCCTTTCCCCGCTCACTACACAAAAAACGCCATCAGCCTCGCGGCTTCCCCATTTTTGCGCAGCTTTATGGCCTCTCAAGCCTGAGTCAGTTCAAGCCTGATACGACGCCCCAAAGCTGCGGCGGCGCTTGCGAGTGTGGTCAAGGTCAGGCTCGTGTCTGATTCGTCCAGCAGTCGGTTCAATGCCGCACGGCTGGTATGCATCTTTTTTGCCATCGCGGTTTTGGTGATTTTCTGCGCGGCCATTTCCTGCTCGATCTGCCATGCGATGACGCGCTTCACCGCAATGGCGGTCGCTTCTTCCAGCATGCCCTCTTCAATCAGAAAATCGTCGAAGCTACTGCCGATGTTTGGGGTGGTCATTTTATGTTCTCCGCCTGATGAGTTTGAGCCGATCCCGAGCGACATCCAGTTCCGGTTTCGGTGTTTTTTGCTGTTTCTTGATGAAACTATGCAGCAGCACCATCGTGTTGCCTTCCAGTACGAACAGCACTCGTGCGATTCGCGTACTCAGTTTGGTTCGTACTTCCCAAATGTCCCCCTCTACGTGCTCCAACACCACCAACGCTTTCAGCCAATCTCGCACAGGCTCGACTCCCGTCCCGGTTCTATAGAACCTGACCTGAAGTGTTGGCGAGGTGAGAGGTGTCGTGAGCATGTCTTGATGGTATCATATTTGGTACGTCTGCAAGCTGCGATTCGCGCACGTTCTCTGGAGGTAGTCGGGTTTTTCCAAGCCTCTCCAGTGCAGTTTCGGGTGACGATGTTGGCATGGCAACGCTTGACACTTTGTAAGGCATGTATATAATTACCATTATTGACAAGCAGGAGCGACACCATGCAGACCGGAACCATTACCGCCAAAGGGCAAATCACCATGAACAAAGATATCATGGGACATCTTGGCATCCAGACCGGCGACAAGATACGTTTTAAGAAAATACCGGATGGCACTGTCATCATTGAAGCGGAAAAAAAATTGCATCCCATCGAATCCCTGTTTGGGATACTCGGGAAGGCCAGAGTGCACCTGACGGATGAGGAAATGAAAACCGCCATTGAAGAAGCGCATGCCGAGGCGGGCATGAAAGGGTTGTCATAATGAAAGTCGTTGTTGATACGAACATTCTGGCCCGATTGTTTTTGGAGCCGGAAAACGCTGCCGATGGAGAGCAACGTGCTATTGTTGAAAAACTTTTCCTACAATTTAGCAGCATTGTTATTCCGACACATGTTTTTTGCGAACTGGCGTGGATTCTCAATACCCGCAATAAATTTACCAAAGATGAGGTTTATGGTGTTTTCCGGCATCTTTTGAAAACAACAAAGATTGTTTGCAAGGAAGATGAAGTCAACGCCGGAATGCTGATGTTAGAACGAGGCGGAGATTTTGCGGATGGCGTCAATGAATATACTGGACGCATGATGACGAATGGCGAATCTGTCTTTGCTACGTTCGACAAAGAGGCAGCAAAACTACTCAACGAGCGCGGTATTGCTGCAATGATTCCGCAGCTATGAAACAGCATTCTAGTCTCGTGATTTAGCGCGCACACCGGGTTTGCGAAAAGCGTTCAACAGGATGGCGATGGTGCTGCCATTGTGCAATACACTCGCGGCAACCGGACTCAACAGCCCCAAGGCCGCCGCGCCCAGGATGGCGGTGTTCAGGCCCAGCGTCAGCTTGTAGTTGGTGGCGATGCGCTGCATGGCGGCGTTGGCGATGGCTTTGGCGGTGACGATGCTCCCGATGCTGTCTTCGAGCAGGGCGATGTCAGCGGTGAGGCGGGCGACATCCGCGCCTTTCTGCATGGCGATGCCGACATGCGCGGCGGCGAGCGCGGGGGCGTCGTTGATGCCGTCGCCGATGAAAGCGATTTTCGCGCCGGTGTTTTTTAATCGCTCAACGATGCCCGCCTTCTCTTCGGGGAGCAATTCGGCGTGGAAATCGTCGAGTCCGAGCGTGGTCGCCAATTCCTGTGCGCGGCTGCGATGGTCGCCCGTGAGCATCAGGATGCGTTTGGCGCCCAGTGCTTTTAATTGCGCGATGACCGTTTTACTTTCCGGGCGCAACGTATCTTTCAGCCCGAGCACGCCGAGCAGCTTGCCGCCGTAGCCGATGTAGAGCAGGGTTTTGCCCGCGTTGTAGAGGCGCTCGATTTCGTTCTGCCAGGGCTGCGTGTCGATGTGTTCGTGCTGTTCGACAAAATGGCGTGAGCCGACCACGATGCGCTTGCCTTCGACCTCGCTGGCGACGCCATGGGCGACGACAAATTCGACTTCGGTGTGGGCAAAGTGGCGTCCGCCGAGCGTCTGTGCGGCGGCGACCACGGCCTGGGCGAGCGGGTGAAAATAGTGCTCTTCCACGGAGGCGGCCAGCCAGATCAGATCTTGCGGCGAGAAGGAGTCGTCGAAAGTGATGACATCGGTCACTTCCAGATCGCCGGACGTCAGGGTGCCGGTCTTGTCGAAAATGAAGGTGTCGGCTTCGGCGAGTCTCTCCAGCGCGTCCGCGCCTTTGATCAGGATGTGCTCGCGGCCCGCGCCGTACATGGCGGATTTGAACGCGACGGGAATGGCGAGTTTCAACGCGCAGGAGTAATCGGCCTGCAAGACGGCGGCTGTGCGCCGCCAGTCGCCGGAGATGAGGAAGGAGGCTCCCGCCAGTTTCAGCACCGTCGGCACGAGCTTGTCGGCCAGGGTGGCCGCGCTTATCTGGGTGGCGCTTTTGGCGGTGAGTGAGCGTTCGACGTAATCGGCAATGCGGGCGACGGCGGTGGCGGCGCCCACTTGTTCGGCGTAGATGAGCAGCCGTCCTTCTTCGACAACGGTGCCGGAGAGGGCGCGCTGACCGCGTCCCCTGGACACGGCGGCCCCTTCGCCCGTCATCGCCGCCTCGGAGACCAGCGCCTCGCCCGACAATATGGTGCCGTCGACCGGGATGATGTCGCCCATGTTGACGATAACGGTATCGCCCACCTGTACGCTGTCGGCGGGGATGGCGATTTCCTCGTCGCCGCGCAAGACCCACACTTCGTTACAGCCGGGCCGCAGCAGATTTTTCAGCAGCGCGTCGGAGCGGCGGGCGATGGAGTCTTCCAGGCTCTCGCCCAGCGCCAGCATGAAGGTGGTGGTATTGGCTGCGGTAAAGTCGCTGCGCGCCAGCGAAATGGCGACGGCGACGGCTTCCAGCACATGCGAGGTCATGCCCGAGACGCGAAAATCCGCCAGCGCCTCCTTGCCCAGCGGCAGGGCGGCGATGAGCGAGAGCGGCAGACGCACGCCTTGCGGCAGGCTGCCGGAGGCGATCAGGTTGAGCAGATTGAGCCAGACGAGCTGCGTGTGCGCGGTTGCGGCCTTTTTACCCGCACGGGCGGAAGGCAACACGGCCTCCGGCGTCAGGGCGAGCAGGGCGTGGGCGAGGGTTACGGCGCTGGTTTCTTCGGGCCTGAATTCGACGACCAGCGAACGCGCACGGGGATTGAACCGCGCTACGCGCACACCCGGCAGGGCGAGGATGCGGGCGTGCAGCGCCGCCGTGCCCGCCGCATCCGCCAGAAGCGGGGCAAGGCCACGGTAGCGGAAGCGCACCCGTCCGGCGATGGCATGCACCGGATCGAGCGCCTGAAAGGCACCGCCAGCACTCATGAATCTGTGGGGGTCGGGGCGATGGGCTGGGCGCCCAACTCGGCCTGGATGTCCGCGAACTGTTCCTTGATCTCTTCCAGTCCGCCCGCAATCCCGGTATAGAGATTGATGCCGAGCTTGATGATCCGGGCGCGTATCTCCTCGTTACTGAGGACGTAAGCCGCGCCTGCCCCCAATATCAGCCCTGCCAGAAACTGGTCGCGGCCTTTTTTGGGCAGCACCCCGGCAAGGCTGGAGAAGATGCCGCTGTTTTGCGGCGTCAGCGTCGCGGTGACGGTGTTGTGCTGTTTTTTGCCTTTGGATTTTTTGTGCTTTTTCGCCACGATTATTCCCCTTCCTGTTGAATGGTTTGATCCAGTAGCCGGTCGAGGGCGTAGACCCCGGCGACACCGCCGACTGCCGACAAGGCAGCGGTCAGATAATTGCCTCGTTCGACGGCTTTGCCTGCGGCTACGCCCGCCACCAAGGCCGCGCCGGCCAGGGTGGCATGTTTGAACACGGTCGCGTCAAAGCGTGGCCGGTTTGCGTCGCCGGGGCGTGCCAGCACGGCCAGCGTGCCGGTGGTGACGAAGCCGCGCACAAAGTCGTTGGCAATGCCCGGCAGGGTGAAGATGGGTTGATTTCTGCCGGATTTGGAGTGCTCGGTGAGGTTTGCGAGTTTGTTTTTGCGCTGCTTTTTCATTGGGCGCTGCCTTTGGATTTTGCCCGGCGGGCGCGGGGTTTTTCAGCGCTCTCAGTGGCTTCAGCGGGTGTTGCCGCGACTTCTGCGGGTGTCGCGGCCTCTTCTGGCGCTGTCTCCTGGTTTGCCGCGGCTTCGAGACGGTCACGCAGGCGGGCGGAAGACCCGGCCAGCGCATCCAGCCCGGAGACGGCGGCGCGGCGCAATTTGCTTTCGGCTTTGGCGCTGCCCTGGCGCAGCTTTTGCCCGACGTCCTTGATTTCGGTGCGCACGCGCTTGTTGTTGGAGAGCCGCAGGGCGACGACGCCGACGGCCAGACCTGCAAAAAAGGGGAAAACCGGCATGATGTGCTCCCTGATGATTGAGGCGTTTATTACGCCTGTTTATGACGCTTTGCCGCCGCTGACCCCGGCAACTTTCTGATAGGTTTGTCGCACGCCTTCGCGCAATTTTTGCGCGCTCCCGGAGAGGGTGGCGGCGGGGTCAGGTGAAAACAGTTCGCGCCATGCGTGATCCGCGAGGGTATTTGAATCGTATTCCAGTGTGCATGATTTTGCCAAAGGGTTGAGTTTGACCTGATGAATGCCGGGGATTTCCGCCAGGCCGTCAAAAAAACGCGCCAGGGTCTCGGGGGAAAGCTGTGCCCGGATGGGGGGGCTCATGTCCGGGCGTCCCGCCAGTTTCAGCCGGACGCGGCCCGGAATGTGATGCACGATGCTGACTTCCGCCAGCAGGGCGTCGAGAGATTTCGGCATACGTCCCCCGTTCAGGCCGTCAGGCGGTGCCGATGCACCAGCATATGCGTCCCCATCAAGGCGACGAACACGGCTCCGGTCAAGGCGTGGGCGCGGGTGGCCCCCGTGGCGGCGTAAATCAGCGACGCGCCCAGGCTCGCCAACATGCCGTATTTGGCGTAACGGTTCAATTTCAAGGATGTCCGGGTGTAGTGATGGCGCAGCTTTGGCGGGCGAATTGGCGGTTCGAGCAGGGCGAGCGTTGCGGCCTCTACCGCTGATTTTGCGTCTTGCGGGTCAAGGCGCGTCGCATCGTAGCGCAGCAACAGGCTGCCGCAGCGGGGATTGGTCTCGATGTGGCAGGAGGCGTCCAGCGCAAGCAGTGTGGCCGCGAGACGCGCCAGCGTCTCTGGTGTGCGCAGATTGGGCGCACGCACGCGCAGCCGACCGGGGATGGAAGAAACAACCGGGCTCATGACGGGACTCGAATCGCTGGAACAGCCAGCAGTCTACCGTAGCAATCAGGGCGCGTGCACATGCCTTTCTCCCTTCACCATACAAAAAACGCCATCCCCCACAACGCCGCCATCAGCCCCGCAGGCAGGCACATGGCGAGCCATGCGGCGCAGGCTTGCAGCTTTTTGCCGCACGATTGCGCCAGCCTGAACGCCATCCACAGGCTGAAGCCACAGCCCGCGGCGAGCAGCAGGGCGCGGGCGTAGGGGAGCCAGGTGAGCAGCAGGTGTTCGCCGCGCAACTGGGTGGCGGTGGTCATGGTGAGGCCGAGGATGACGCTGGCGGCGCCCAGCGGGGTGAGGGTGAGCGCCCAGCGTTGCCAGTTCAGGCCGGGGGCGCGGAGGAGGCGGGCGGCAAGGTAGGGGCCGATGAGCAGCAAGCCGCCGAGCAGCGCGCCGCCGGGGACGAGATAAGTGAGCACCATCAGGCCGTCGAGCCAGGTGAAGACGTCGTTGGCTTCCGGGTAATGGGTGAGCAGCCACCAGGGGGCGTTGTCGGCGAGCAGGGCGTAATGACCGTGGTCGACGAGCCAGGTGGCGGTGTTCATCTTGAGGGCGCGGAACCAGGGGCTGACTGTCCATTGGAACGCGACGGTGGCCAGGCCGAGGACGCCGAACAGGAGGGTGAAGGCATCGACGGTGCGGGCGGGGGTGCTGCGGTCGAGAATCTCGTCAAAGGGGGAGCGGGGCGCGAGGGTGACGGCATCGCGCTGCCCGGCGCAGCGGCTACAGGCGTGGCAGTCGGAGGCGCTGACCATGCGCCGCACGTCGACGAGGGGCGGGCAGTTGAACGGCTCGGGGCGGGTCTGGTCCCAGGCTTCGCGGTCAACTTTGTAATGCAGCGGCGCGAGCTTGGCGAGCACGGCAAAGACGCCGGAGGCGGGGCAGAGGTAGTGGCACCACACCCGTTTGTCGCGGCCATAGAGGAAGCCGATGATGACTGCGGCCACGGTGGAGCCGCCGAGCACGAGGAGGGCGGCTTCGGAATATTCGTAGACGCTGGAGAGTTGCCCGTACACCGTGGTGGCGACGAAGGCGAAAAACGGCCAGCCTGACCACTTCAGCCACGCGGGGACGGGTTTGCCGCGCCCGTGGCGGCTGGCGAGTTCGCTCAAAAAACCTTCGGGACAGAAATAGCCGCACCAGACCCGCCCGAGCGCGACCGTGGTCAGCATGACGCCCGGCCACCAGATGCCCCAGAAGATGAATTGGGCGCAGAGGCGCAGATTGTTCCACAGATGCGCGTCGCTCGCGGGCAGCGGGAAAAAGGCGGGGAGCACGACCAGGGCGCTGTAGAACAGCACCACCGCCCACTGGATGGCGATGATGCTTTTGCGCTGATGGCGCAGGAACAGGCCGAGACGTTCCAGCCGGCTGCGTGCGGGGGACGTGGCGGCGCTCGAGGTCGGCACGCGCGGATGGAAGTGGAGGATGGCCTCGTTGCTCATTTATCCATGCCGGTGGTGATGGCGGGATTTCATCCACAGCAGGGGGAGGGTAGCGAGCAGCCAGTAAGCGGCCCAGGTCAGCACGGTCGTGAGCGCGGGGCGGGCGCGATAGCCGGCAAAATCGGCAAAGACCCGCCCGATGCCTTCGTTGTCGTCGATCAGCGCGGAGCTGTCCCAGATCGGGTCGAGCAGCGCGGGGAGCCAGTCCATGCCGATCAGGCGGTCGCTGGCGGCGACGAGGAGGGACGAGGCCAGCACCAGGAGCAGGACGGAAGACAGGCGCAGCAGGGCGCCGAGCTTGAGGTGGGCGAGGCCGCGTGCGCCGAGCACGGCGCAGACGATGGCGAGGAGGAAACCGCCCAGCGCGCCGAGCGCGAGCGCGCCCATTTCGCCGCCGGGGCGCTGGGCGATGCCGTAGAGGAAGATCACCGTCTCTGCGCCTTCGCGGGCGATGGCGAGCGCGGTGATCAGGGCGATATTCCACTGCGCCGCGAGACGGCTGTCGTGGCGGTGGGCGTGGGCGATCTGGCGTTCGAGTTCGCTTTTGAGCTGGCGGCCATGGCGCGCCATCCACCATACCATCTGGGTAATCAGCAGCGCGGCGGCGACCAGCGCGGCGGCCTGAAACGCTTCCAGCGCCTCACCGGCGAGTTCGCTTTGGGCGGAAAGCAGCGCCCAGCCCAGCAGGAAGGCGAGCACGATGCCCGCGCCGATGCCGATGAGGAGGGCGCGTTTGCCGCTGCCGTCTTCATCGTTGGCTTTGAGCCAGGCGTAGAGAATGCCGACGATCAGCAGGGCTTCGAGACTTTCGCGCCATACCACGAACAGGGATTCAAACATGTGCACTCCGTAATGCGAATGGCCTATTTGGCTTCGATATGGCCTTTGGCGCTGTCGAGGTGAAAATCATCGAAAAACGGATAACGGCCCGGCTTGAGCGGGGCGAATACCAGCGTGCGGGTGACGCCCGGCGCCAGCACACTTTCTTTTCTCAATTCCAGACTTTCAAACTCTGCCGCGCCCGTTCCCGCATTGGTGATTTCCAGGCGGAATTTGGTATTGGCGGGCACCTCCACTGTTGCCGGAATCAATTGCCCGGCATTCATCGTGAGCTTGAACGTGGGCAGATCGGCGGCGTGTGCGGTGAGCGTGGCAAACAGCAACATGCCAAAGAACAGCACGGAGAGCGGCAGAGTTTTCATCATGGCCTCATCAATAGGCGATGTTGGCGCGCAGGCCGAACACGGTTACGGGGTCAGCGTGCCTGTTTGCGCCGCCGCGCTGTATCCATTGCACGTCCGGCGACAGGCTGAATTGCGAGTTGAGATGGAAGCGGTAATAGATTTCGGCAATTCGTTCTGCGCCCGAGGGGGTGAAGGTGAAATCGGCGATGCCATTATCGTAGCTGTCGGCGCTGAGATAGCCTTCGCCGCCTGCGCGCTTGTAGGCGCTGCTCGCTTTCAACCAGCTTGCGCCGATGCCGAGCGCGTCGTTGGCGCGGCCCCAGTAATTGCCGCTGACCTGGGCGCCGAACACGTAGGCGCGCTCAAACGGCAGCTTGCCCTTGAGCAACTGGCCGTAACGCCCGAACAGGGTCACGCCGTCGGCGACCTTCTGGTCGATCGAAAGCCCGAAGCCGGTGTGTTGCTCCGAGGTGGTGTCATCCAGGAAGCGCGGCACATCGCGCCGCGTCCATGCGTAGGCGCGGTAATTGCCGGCGAGGCCGGGGAAGGGCTTGAGCGTGGTGTCGAACTGGGCAATGACCAGCGGCGCATCGGCGGTGTCCTGATAGTTGGAGCCGGTCTGGCCCGCGCCAAATACGCCCAGCGCCACGCGCCACGGGTAGGCGCTGTCGAATTCATTGACGTAGCTGGCGATCAGGCCGGGCTGGGTGCCGTTGGCATCAACGCCCACTTCGCCGCCGAGATCGAGCAGGGGATTGCTCACCAGCGCCGAATTGAGGAACTGGGAGGTTTCGTCGCCCGCGGCTTCGTTCTGGTCGAAGAAACCGTAGATGTCGATCTTGCCGAAAGTGACTTCCAGATGGTGGCTGGGGCGGCCAGCGGCGGAGAGCGGAATCGCCGCCTGATACCAGGCTTCACTGAGCAGCGCCACCGAATCATCAGGGTTGGCCCCGCTCACCGCAAACGCGCTGGCGTTGGGGGCGCTGAAATGCCCCAGATAACCAAACGGCTCATTGACCCCCTGACCCTGACCGACACGCAGGTGGGCAAAGAGCTTGTGCTCGACATCGCCGATGCTCTCCAGCGGCGCCGTGACCGCGAGATCGGCGCGATAGTTGAACTTGTCGCCATTGTCCCGGGTGCCGTGGGGCAGACCGGAGGCACGCTGCCACACCGTGGTCAGCCCCGCTTCCACTTCGATGCCGTCGAGCTTTTCCGCCAGCTTCGCCGACGGCTTCAGCGCCACGACATCCTGCTCCACCGCTTTCAGCCGGGTGGTGAGTTCCGGCTCTTTTTCCGACAGGCGATCACTGGAGAGGCTGTGGGCGATGGCGGCTTTTTCCTGCTTCAATTCGCGGATTTCGCTCGCAAGCCGGGTGTTTTGCGCTTCGAGCCGCTCCAGCCGTTCCAGCAGGCGTTGCAGGGTGGCGGTGTCCGCCGCTTCGGGCGCGGCGAACGCGGGGCAGGCGAAACCTGCCACCGCCAGCGCCGTAACCAGTTTGAGTCGTGGTGTCATCGTCATGACTTAATAGCCTCCTTTTTTGCCGATGCCAACGTAGGTGAATTCGTAATCTACCGTGAACGGCTTGAACCATGGCCGCACCCCGGTGGCGCGGTCGGTGTGGCGGCCAAAGTGGACATGAGGCGTTTCGGAAGGCGGCAGGATGGTGTACTTCACCCGATACTTGCCCGGCCCGGCGAGCTTCAGATTGTCGCCATAATGGGGGCCGTCGTTGGCGACCATCGGCATGAATTCGCCCGTGATCTTGAACTCGGCATCGACCTTGGTGATCTCGTACTTGATCGTCAGATAGGGAATCCACGCCCCTTCTTCAAAGCCATTGACGTTGCTGGCAAGCGCATGGATGTCGGCTTCGATGTGGATGTCACTCTCCGCCGCCTTCGCCATCATGCCTTCCGGCTCCATCTCGATCGGCTGCAGATAGACCGCAACGATCTCCATCCCCTCTTTTTGTTGCGGGGTGCCGATCGGATATTCAAGGGCGAGCGCAGGTGAAGCGAAGACCGCGGCGGTCAGTGCGGCGGCAGCAAGTTTGGGTGAGAACATGGGGGGATGGCTCCTTGGCAAGACAACGGGAAACGGGATGAGTATGGTAATGAGAAGACTAGAGTTAACGAAAAGCGTTCTCATTATCTTTGTGAGAGTGAGGGTTGTCAAGCCTGCCTGCATGACGATGTGTAGCGGCGACGCGGTGGAACTTGCACGGAGGCGACGAGCGGAAGCTGTCCGGGAGGTGCCGCCATCCCACCCGTGACGCATGCCGCATGTTTTCCCCCGTTTTCCCTCAGCTTCCCCGTCCCCCGCGAACGCCCGGAGCGTAAGATAACGTCTGCATTCAATCACTGACCACTGACCACTGACAGGGAGCGCCAATGGCTACCAGCAAAAAAACCAACACTCCAGACACCAAAATTCCTCCTGCTGCTGCCGCATCTCCACGCAAGCCGCGCGCCGCACGCAGGGCGAAACCGGCGCAGGCCGTGCCGACAGTGGCGCGGCCGGCCAGTGGCGGGGACGTGGCGAATTCCGCTACCGCGGAGGGGATCGAGACCTTCGTGGTGGACAAGGCCGTGGTTTCGGCGCGGGATTCCAAGGTCATTGCCGTGAGCGACATTATTCAGGCCCGTGCGGGCGACATCCAGTCGGCGGCCAGTGCGCTGGAGGCGATTCTGGATGGGGCCTCGGCGGATGATATCGAGGCGCTGCGCGAGACCTTCCTGAGGAAGGCGCTGAAAGATGGGCAGGGCGGCAAGTCGCTGGTCAAGCCGGATGACGAGTTGTCCGACGACTGGCGCACGGGAGGCTACCCGTACAAAAACCTGATGTTGCGGAAAAACTATGAAAAGCAGAAATATCACCTCCAGGTGGAACTGCTGAAGCTGCAGGCCTGGGTCAAGGAGACCGGGCAGCGGGTGGTGCTCCTGTTTGAAGGGCGTGACGCGGCGGGCAAGGGCGGCACGATCAAACGCTTCATGGAGCATTTGAATCCGCGTGGAGCGCAGGTGATTGCGCTGGAGAAGCCCTCCGAAGTGGAACGCGGGCAGTGGTATTTTCAGCGTTATATCAAGCACTTGCCCAGTTTTGGCGAGATCGTGATGTTTGACCGCTCGTGGTACAACCGCGCCGGGGTGGAGAAGGTGATGGGGTTTTGCACGGCGGATGAATACGCCGAGTTTATGCGCCAGTGCCCGGAGTTCGAGCGCAATCTGGTGAGAAGCGGCATTCACCTGATCAAATTCTGGTTCTCGGTGAGTCGTGCCGAACAGCGGCGGCGGTTCAAGGAGCGCGAAAACCATCCGTTGAAACAGTGGAAACTGTCGCCGATTGATATGGCTTCGCTCGATAAATGGGACGATTACACCAAGGCGAAGGAGGCGATGTTCTTCTATACCGACACCGCAGATGCGCCGTGGACGGTGGTGAAGTCCGATTGTAAAAAGCGCGCGCGGATCAATGCCATGCGTTACGTGCTGCATAAATTGCCTTATACCAATAAGGACATCAGCAGCATTGCCCCGCTCGACCCGCTGCTCGTTGGCCGCGCCAACGTCGTGTATGAAAAGGGTGAAGAGGAGCGCTTCGTCGCGCCGGTGTTGTGAGCCGGTTGACTTGATTGATTCCCATGCTGGATACATTATCCGGGCATGGGAATCAATGCTGTTTGTTTATTGACGGGCGTTTTGTGGCTGCAGTGCGCGGCGGCTTTGCCCGCGTGGGCGCGCTGGGGCTGGGCCGTGGCCCTGGTGTCCGTCGTGATCAGTGCGTGGGCGGCCCGCGCGGGGCGACGGTGGCGGGCGCGTTCGGCGGGCCTGGCGCGGGTCGCGGGCGCGCTCGGTCTGGCGGCGGTGATGCTGGCGGGCTATGGTTATGCGGCCTGGCGGGCGGAGCTGCGCCTCGCCGACGGGCTTGACCCGGCGCTGGAGGGGCGCGACCTGAATCTCAGCGGGGTGATCGCGTCCTTGCCCGATGATAATGGCGACGGGGTGCGCTTCGTGTTTGAAGTGGACGCCGGGGTTGAAAATACGCTGCGGGTGCCGCATCAAATCTGGCTGTCGTGGTATCGCACTTCCGCTTTTGGTCGCACGGCACAGGTCGGGCGCGAGGTGCCGGATCTGGTGCCGGGCGAGCGTTGGCGTTTGCCGGTCAGGCTCAAGCTGCCTCATGGTGCGGCGGTGCCGGGCGGCTTCGATTACGAGGCGTGGTTGCTGGCGCGGGGGCTGCGGGCGACGGGATACGTGACGGGCACTGGCGAGCGGCTGGCAGCGGCGGGCGGTGGTTTCATGTTTCGCGTCCATCGTCTGCGCCAGGAGATTCGGCGCCGTTTCGAGACGGCTTTGCCGGATGCGCCCTATCGCGGTGTGCTGGTTGCGCTGGCGGTCGGGGATCAGGGCGCAATTGATGACACGCAATGGGAGGTGTTGCGCCGCACCGGGGTGCAGCATCTGGTGGCGATTTCCGGCTTGCATGTGGCGCTGGTTGCGCTGGCGGTCGGGGGGCTGGCGGCAGTGTGGTGGCGGCGGGTGCCGTGGCTGGTGCTGCGTTGTCCGGCGCGCTGCGCCGCTGCGGTGGCGGGGCTGGGGGCGGCGGTGGGATATGCGCTGCTGGCCGGGATGGGCATCCCGGTGCAGCGGGCGCTGATCATGTTGACGCTGGTGGCGCTGGCGCTGGTGAGTCGGCGCGAGGTGAGCGCACGGCAGGTGTTGGCGTGCGCGCTGCTGGCGGTGCTGGTGGTCGACCCGTGGGCGGTGCTGGCTGCCGGATTCTGGTTGTCGTTCGGCGCGGTGGCGGTGATTCTGCTGACGGTGGGCGGACGTGTCGCGCCGGTGCGGGGCTGGCGTGGAGCGGCGCGCTTGCAGCTGGCGATTACGCTGGCGACGATTCCGGTGTTGGTGACGCTGTTCCAGGGTTTTTCGCTGGTGGCGCCGCTTGCCAATACGTTCGCCATTCCGTTGGTGAGTTTTGTCATTACGCCGCTGGTGCTGGCAGCGGCGCTGATTCCCGTTGACGCCGTGCTGGAGCTTGCGCACGGGTTTACCGACTGGATGATGGCGGCGTTGCAGTGGCTGGCGTCGTCCGGGCTGGCGCTGCGTGAGCAGGCTTTGCCGCCGCCATGGCAACTCGCGGCGGCGTCCGTGGCGATGGGGCTGTTGATTCTGCCCCGTGGCACGCCCGGCCGACTTGCCGCGCTGGCGGTGGTGGGGGGCTTTTTCCTCTGGCAACCGGCGCGACCGGGGGCGGGTGATTTTCATGCCGCCATTCTCGATGTCGGACAGGGGCTGGCGGTACATGTGCAGACCGCCGGGCATGATCTGCTGTTCGACACCGGCCCCGGATATGGCCGCTCCAACGCTGGCGAGCGCACCGTTTACCCCTATCTGCGTGCGCTCGGGGTGCGGCGGCTGGATGCCGTGCTGATTTCGCACGATGACAGCGACCACGCGGGCGGGGCGGGGAGCGTGTTTGCCAGGGTCGAGGTCGACCGTATCCTCGCGGGCGTCAGTTTCGGCGCGGAACATGACAGTGTGCACACGAAGGTGGAGCCATGTGTGGCCGGCGCCGCGTGGCAATGGGACGAGGTAAGGTTTGCCGTGCTGGCCCCGGAGGCGTTGCCCGTCACCGGGCGGCGCGATAACGGTCAATCGTGCGTGTTGCGGGTGAGCGCCAGCTCGGGCGCTTCGCTGCTGCTCATGGGCGATGTTGAGCGCGGTGGCGAGGGGAGACTGGTCGCGCGGTATGGCAGCGCGCTGGCGACGACGGCGGTGGTGGCCGGGCATCACGGCAGCAAATCTTCGTCGGCAAAAGCATTTGTCGCCGCCACGCACCCGGAGGTGGCGATTTTTTCCGCCGGCTATCGCAACCGCTACGGTCATCCTCATCCACAAGTGCTGGAACGCTGGACAGGCGCGGGGGCACGAAACCTGCGCACCGACAGCGATGGCACGATCCTGCTCGACGCGGGGGCGCAAGGGCTGACAGCGGTCGGCTGGCGTGAATTACAGCCACGGTATTGGCATGGGCGGTGAGTGACTTATAAATTCCACCCCGCAAGATCCGGCCCCTTGGGCACGATCTTGTATTCGTTGCTCGGCACGCAGCAAAGGTGATAATGGCGTTTGATGGCATCGAAATCGGTCGTTTCACCGAAGCCCGGAGATTGATAAAGCCTGCGGGCGTAGCGCCATAGATTGGGGAAATCTGTCAGCCGGTTGCGGTTGACGCGGAAAGCGTTGTAATAGGCGATATCGAAACGTGCGAGCGTTACCCACAAGCGGATATCTGAATCGGTGAGGCGGTCGCCGAAAAGACAGGTGCTATTTTCCAGCCTTTGTTCCAGCACATCGAGACGGCGGAAAACGGTGTCGTAGGCCTCTTCATAAGCGGTCTGGCTGGCGGCGAAGCCGGCACGGTAGACGCCGTTGTTGATGTCGGTAAAGATGACCTCGTTGAGCGCCTTGATCTCGGGACGAAGGTCTGCCGGGAACAGATCGGGCGCACCTTCGCGGTGGAAAGGCTTGAATTCCGTTTCCCAGTAATAACTCAGATTAAAGTAATCGTTATTGACGACTTTTCCGGTTTTCAGGTCGATGATTGCGGGGACGGTAAAACGGGCATTATAGGTGGGGTCGGTTGCCAGATACAGGTCACTCAAGTATTGCACGCCCAGCACAGGGTCTTTGCCATCTTGATCGAGGGTAAAGGCCCAGTCGCTATACGGCTTTTTGGGGCGGACGGGGTCGACAACGCCGACGCTGATCACATCATCCAGGCCAAGCAGGCGCAAGGCAATGAGTTGCCGGTGTGCCCATGGGCAGGCTTTGCTGACGATAAGGCGATACCTGCCGCGCTCAACCGGGAGCTTGCCTTCACCGTGGCCGAAGGGGGTGGCGAAACGGACGGGTTGGCGGATAAAGCTACCGTCTGCGGCGGTTTCTTTGGCAAACAGGGATTTGAATTGCTGTTCCGCCTCGCTGCTTTGCGATTTGCGGCTGATCGCGCACACCGCGCCTTCCTGCACCACTTGCTCATTCATGTTTTTGTCTCCGTCTCAGAGCGTTTTGTAGGTATAAATACTGCGGAAAAAGGCATCTTCTTCAACCTCATTCCAATTCGGGACATAGCCCAGTGCTTCGTAAAAGCCGACCACCGCATCCCGGCTGGCAATGACGATCTGGCGTACACCGCGCTCCCGCATCCAGTCTTCCGCTGCGGTGATGAGAATACGGCCCAGACTGCGGTTACGGTAATCCGGCAGCACACAAACCCGCTCTATTTTTACCCGTTCCGGGTCGAGAGTATGCAGTCTGCAGGTTGCCACGGGCAGCTTGTCATCGAATAGCAGTACGTATTCAGACTCAAAGGTATCGCCGGAAAACTCGCCTTCGAGCGGGATATTGAAGCCCTTGACCATCCCCTCGGTTCGGACATAATAGACTCCGGCTTTCTGCCATACTTTTGCATCTGCGCTGATCCGTTCTGCTCTCATGTCATTGACTCACATCGTATAGTGGCGTTGACAAATAGCGTTCGCCCGTATCCGGCGCGATGGCGAGAATATGCTTGTCCTCGTCCACTTCCTGCGCAATGCGTAATGCAGCAAAGACTGCCGCCCCCGCAGAATAGCCGAGCAGCAAACCTTCACGACGCGCAAGCAGGCGCGAGGTGGTCTGCGCTTCGTCATTGGTGACGCGGATGATTTGATCATAAATGGTGGTGTCGAGCACGGCGGGTATGATCCCAGCGCCTATACCTTGAATCGCATGCGGGCCGGGCGCGCCGCCGCTCAGCACGGCAGAATCATCCGGCTCCACGGCGATGATTTTCACCTCGGGTTTGCGTTCGCGCAGGTAACGCCCGGCGCCGGTAATTGTGCCACCGGTGCCGACGCCTGAAACGAAAAAGTCGGGTAAATTGCCTCCGAACGCTGCCGCAATCTCCGGGCCGGTGCTCTGGTAGTGCGTCTCAGGATTGTGTTCGTTGTAGAACTGTCTCAGCTCAAAATAGCCGTATTGCTCAATCAGCTCTGCGGTTTTGGCGAAGCCCGCCTGAATGCCACCTGCTGCCGGTGTTAAAACGACCTCCGCACCGTAAGCCTGCATGAGTTTACGCCGCTCTACGCTGACGGCCTCGCTCATGGTGATGACGAGTTTATAGCCCTTGATTGCTGCGACCAGCGCAAGGCCGATGCCGGTATTGCCGCTCGTATTCTCGATCAGGGTGTCGCCGGGGCGGATGCGACCTTCCGCCTCGGCCTGTTCGATCATGTTCAGGGCAATCCGGTCTTTAACGCTGCCGCCGACGTTGAAATTCTCCAGTTTGAGATAGATTGCCGCGCCTTTGTCGGCAATCCGGTTCAGGCGGATAACGGGCGTTTTGCCGATGAGTTCCAGCGCGCTGTTTGCAATTCCGCTCATTACTTTGCGGCCCCGTCGAATACGTCAGCATAGACAGCGCTGGCAAATTTTTGCGGGTCGGTGCTTGGTTTCAACACCCCAATACCGCGGAAATCATCTGCGAACCAGGCGATTTCGCTGCGCAGATCGGTGTTGACCGGGTGATGGTGATAATCCAGTGTGCCGTAGAGCGCTTGCAGTTCTTCGAGGCTGATGCCTGTCGCGTATTTGTGGAAAATCTTCGCCCCTTCGTCGGGATGTTGCGCGGTATATTCGCCCGCTTCGATCAGTGAGCGGATGACAGCGGTAGCGGCGGGTTTGTTTTTACGCAGCAATTCGCCTTGCACGCCTACGACGCAGCAGATTTTGTTATGGTATTCCCCGCTGCGGTTAGTTGCGATTTCAACAAATGCGCCATTGGCATGTTTTTCCAGCACGAAAACTTGCGGGTCCTGGTCAATCACCGCCTGAATTTCTCCTTTTTCTGCTGCAATACCGAGCAGGTCACGCGGATAGGCTCTCCAGACGACATCTTTTTCAGGGTCGATGCCGTGTTTTTTGAAATAGACGGAAAAGAAATGTTTGCCGGGTGCGCCCATGCTGGCAACGCCTATCGTTTTGCCGCGCAGGTCTTCCAGTTTGGTGACGTTGGCGGGTTTATAGCCAATCAGGCGAATGCAACCGGCATGGACGCTGCCGACGATCTTCACATCGAATCCGGATTCCAGTGGTTTCAGCCACAGGTGTATCATGCCGATGGCCGCGTCGGCCTTGCCGGTCGCAAGTGCTTCCAGCAACTGGTCGGCGGTGCCGCCGAAATTATCCAGCGTCACATCCAGCCCGTTTTTCTCGAAAATGCCGGTTTCTTTGGCAACCGCGACCGGCGTTGAACAGAATGCGGACTGATTCCAGGCGAATTTCAATGGTGTCAGCGCTGGCGCAGCGATTGCCGACCCGGCAAACAAACTCCCCGCTACGCCGGTCATTCCCAGCGCTGGTACGATCAGCGCCGACCCCGCGCCGCGCAACAGGGTGCGCCGCATTTCATTGACATTACCGGATGATTTTTCGATAGTCTGGCTCATGATTTTTCCTGAAAAACTGATGTGGAGGAAATGCCGCAACGGCAAATGAGTCTATCAAGCCATGCTTATCTGTAGAAAGAATAAAAAAATATATCTATATCAGGGATGTGGCAATTCATGCTTTGCATTACTTTAAATAATTAATGCCCGGAAAGCCGATGTGGGTGAGCACAAGCCAGCGCTTTATCTGGCGTTTTCATGGACATAAGCCGAAAGCGTCTCTACATCCCCTGTCCACGCATAAGCTGCCAGCAAAGGTTCTTCACCGGCTTCCATTGCATGCACGATATTTGACGGATGCAAAATCAGTGAGCCGGGTGGATGGGCACGAGTGGTTTTCCCGTTTGCATCCTGAATTGTCCAGCGTGCTGTACCGTGGAGGACAAGATAGGTTTCTACGGCGGGATGATAATGCGCCGGATAGAGCAGACCGGGGCCGATGGCGGTGAAGCCGAGACAAACCTTATTGCTGTGAAAAGGCGCAATCGGGCCGACGAGTTCCGCCCAGGCCATGCGCTGGCCGATATCGGGCGCGTCGGGGCGGGGTTCGTAACTGTAGCGCCAGGGCAGGGCGTTGAGGTGGGGCAGGAAGGCGCGAAAAATCGCCTGGGTGGAGGCTTCGCTCCCTTTTATGTTCGTTTGCTGTAATTGCTTGATAACGGGATGGCCGCTGGCCTTGAGATGCTTTTCGTCGGCACGGGAAAAATCAACCGTATCCAGCAGGGCCAGCACATTGGCGAGTTCCGCCGCGACGGTGGGGGCTTCGCGGCCCGAGGCGAGGCGTGCAGCGAAATAGTGGCGGATAGCGTTAATCGCCGTCAGTGCGGCGTCAAAGGATAACATCTGCATATGGGATATTTCGCACGGACATATCAGAGCGCCTCTGGATCATCCGCCAGATGATTCAGGCTGTATTCGGCCTTTTCACCGGTTTCCACCATCGTAACTTCGACCAGCCAGTCGCCACTATCCAATTGGCGTAAAGGATGCCCGACCTCGTACTTTGGCCCAAATGGGCCGAAGGTCTTGATTTTCCCGACGGGAACTGTTGGCGCAGCAAGCGTTTGCATGGAAGTCCCTCTTTCAATGTTCCAAGTTTAGCACGTCACCAGAGGGTGCCAGGAGTCTTCCTTGAAAGGTCAGGCTACGCATTCAGCGCCTGATCAAAGTCGGCGATCAGGTCGGCAATGTCTTCGGTGCCGACCGAGACGCGGATCATGTCCGGTGTGATGCCTGCGGCATGCAACTGCTCTGCGTTCATCTGAGCGTGGGTGGAGGAGGCCGGGTGCAGCACACCGGTGCGGGCATCGGCAACGTGAACCACCAGGGCAGCCACTTTCAGTTTTTTTACGAAACGACGCACCGAGTCCAGATCACCCTTGATGCCGAAAGTCAGAATGCCGCTGCCGTTTTTATGGCGGAAATATTTGACGATGCGCTTTTTGCCGTTGGTATTGAGGCCGGGATAATTGACCCACGCCACCTTGGGATGCTGCTCAAGAAAATTGGCGAGTGCCAGCGCATTTTCACCGTGGCGCGGCAGCCGCAGATGCAGGGTTTCCAGACCGAGATTAAACAGGAAAGCATTCAGCGGGCTCAGACAGCCGCCAAAATCGCGCAAGAACTGCGAGCGGGCCTTGATTACAAAGGCCGTCTGGGGGAATTGATCGGTGTAGATCACGCCGTTATAAGTCGGGTCAGGCGTGGTGAAATCCGGGAATTTCCCGTTCGTCCAGTCAAAATTACCCCCGTCGATCACGACCCCGCCAATACTCGTCGCGTGGCCGTCAATGTATTTGGTGGCGGAATAGGTGACGATATTAGCCCCGTGCTTGAACGGCTGGCACAGGTACGCTGTCGCCAATGAATTGTCGACCACAAAGGGAATGCCATGCTTTTGTGCGATGCTGGCGAGTTTGTCGAAGTCGAGAATGGACAGGCCCGGATTACCGATGGTTTCACCGAAAATCAGCCGGGTTTCCGGGCGGACGAGTTTTTCGATTTCAGCCCTGGAGGCATCGGGCTCAAAAAAGCTCGCTTCAATACCGAACTTTTTGAGTGTGGAATTGATCAGGGTAAAAGAACCACCATAGAGCTGGGTCGCGGCCAGAATATGGTCGCCGGGGCGCACAATATTGATGATCGCCAGCAGATTTGCCGCCTGTCCCGAAGCCGTCGCTACCGCAGCGGTGCCACCTTCGAGCAGATTCATCCGTGCCTCGAAACCGGCTACCGTAGGATTGCTGGTTCGGCTGTATTTGTGGCCGAATTCCTGCAAGGTCATGATGCGGTTGACGTGGTCGATATCGTCGTAGCGGTAAGTCGTGCTCTGTACGATGGGCAGAATGCGCGGCTCGCTCACTCTCGGGTCGTAGCCGCCCTGAATACAGAGCGTATCGAAAGAGAGCTGCGGGGCGGTTTGTTTGGTGGTCTTTGGGGTCGTTTTGGGCATAGTGGGGAAATTTTACCAGCTTGTGCCTAATCCCAGATGATTTAGCACCTCGTGGCGCAAACGGGCGAGCGCGGGGTCGCCACGGTGGCGCGGATAGGATTGGTCGACGGCGATTTCGGCGATGATTTTTGCCGGACGGGGGCTGAAAATGATCAGGCGCTGGGCAAGAAACAAGGCTTCTTCGACATCATGCGTGACCAATAATACGGAAAAGCCGTTTTTCTGCCACAAGGAAACCAGTTCGCTCTGCAATTCCAGCCGGGTGAGCGAATCGAGTTTGCCCAGAGGCTCGTCGAGAATCAGGAGCCTGGGGTTATTCACCAGCGCTCGCGCCAGCGCGACGCGCTGCGCCATGCCGCCGGAGAGTTGGTGTGGATAGGATTTGGCGAAACTCTCCAGGCCCACTTTTTGCAGGGCGGCATCCACACGCGCCTTTTGTGACGCTACCGCACTGTCCGGCGTCCGCGAACCCGTTGTCGACCCGGTGAACGCCCCACCGAGCGAGCGCAGCCAGGGCAAGCTGTAGCGTTGCGCTTCCTTCTGTGCTTCCGGCCCGAGGGCGACGTTGTTCCACACCGTGCGCCAGGGAAAAAGTGTGGGGTCTTGAAACACCACGATGCGCGAAGGATCAGGGCGTGTGATCGGCGTACCGTCCTGCGTGATGGTGCCTGCGGTGGCCGGTTCCAGCCCCGCCACCAGGCGCAACAGCGTCGATTTGCCGCAGCCGCTGGGGCCGAGCAGGGCGACGAATTCGCCCGGCGCAATGTCGAGGCTGACATCTTCCAGCACCCCGAGCGGGCCGGTCGGGGTGTTGAATCCGTGGCTGACCTGTTCTACCTGAATGCGGGAGGCGGTGCCCGTTGCCGATGCAGCAGGTGCGTGCTCGGCGGGCGTATCCTGTTTTCTCAATACGGCTACCATCTTACCGTCCCCTTTTGCCAGACGAGCACGCGATTGCGCACAGTAAAGAGCAGCGAGATCAGGCTGGAAAAGATAATCGTCATCACGATCAAGGCTGCGTACATGCTCGCATAAGCGGCATAGCCTTGCGCCCAGGTCAGATACCAGCCAAGGCCGGATTTAACCCCCATCATTTCCGCGACAATCAACACCACGAATGAAGCTCCGAAGCCCATAAACAGCCCCACGAAAACCTGCGGCAAGGCTGCGGGAATCGCTACGCGGAAAATCAGGAAACGCTCAGAAGCGCCCAGCGTGCGGGCAACATCGTAATAAGCTTTATTGACGCTCGCCACCCCCGACCAAGACAAAATCGCCACCGGGAACCCGGTCGCCAACGCAATCAGAAACACCGAAGCGGCATGGCTGGAGGGGAAAAAGACAAACGCGATCGGCAGCAACGCTGTGGGCGGTAAGGGGCCGATCAGGCGCAGAACCGGATGAATCCAGTAATTGGCGCGCTGCGACCAGCCGATGGAAACGCCGATGACGAAGCCCACGGCTGTGCCCCACAAGATGCCTTCAAGCAGGAGCTTGACCGAGTTATAGGCGCTATCGGCCAGGCGTGCGTAATCGTTGATATAGGCGTCGAACAGACTCGACGGCGGAGCGAAAAAAGGCGGTTCCAGAATGCCCAGTTTTGCCGTAAGCAATTCCCACAACGCAAAAATAAGGCCGGACGCGACGAGCCACGGCGCCACATAGCGGAAGCTTGCGTTAATCCGCTCAAGCGTAGGGGGCAATTGCCTGAAACTGGCCAGTACGGTGAAAATGGCCCACAACACCACAAAAGAAAGCGCCGTGACGCCAAATTCATGGGTATAAGGCCACTCTTCAATAAAACCTGCGGGTTTGTCCGGCAAGGCGAGGGTGATACCGCTCAACAGCCCCCAGGCGGCAACCGGCAGCAGACCAAAGGCGTAAAAACGGAAACGTGCCTGTTGTTTTTGCTGCCGGGCCTGCGTCCTCCATTCAGGCGGGAGGTGCGTATGCTCCGCCGGAAAGGAAGACGGCTCGGCTGGCTGGGGGGCTAACTCGGAACCAGTGTCGAGCACTGCGTTGATGCTGCTGTTCATGTGTGCCTGCTTTTGACTCAAAGCACCTTGGCAAATACGTGGTCAGCGTATTTGTTTACATCGGTACTGGCCTTCAATACCCCCAGACCCTTGAAGTCATTGGCATAATAGACGATCTGGTCGCGCAGATCGGTACCGACCTGATGGTGGTGCAGGGTGAGG
Organism: Betaproteobacteria bacterium; assembly: GCA_025997045.1. GTDB lineage: Bacteria > Pseudomonadota > Gammaproteobacteria > Burkholderiales > Rhodocyclaceae > WRNU01. The sequence goes on along the minus strand of BNUB01000020.1, from coordinate 13,310 downwards.
TTTTTGTAGAGTAGCTTCAACTCGTCGACCGAGATGTTCGTGGTGTATTTCTGGAAAATCTTCGCGCTCTCTTCCTGATGGGAGTGCGACCAGTCATAGGCCTCAACCAGCGATTTCACCAGCGCGCTCGCTACCGGGCGCTGGTCGCGCACGAGCTTGCCACCTACACCGACCACGCAGCAGAGTTTATCTTCGTAAGGCGAGCTTGTATTGCTGGCCAATTCGACCAGATTGCCCTTGCCGTCGCGCTCAAGCAGGAAAATAAGCGGGTCGGTATCGGCGATGGCCTGGATTTCCCCTTTTTCCGCCGCCAGACCCAACAGGTCGCGCGGATACACTTTCCAGGTAATTTCGCGTTCGGCGTCGATGCCGTGTCTTTGCAGATAAACGGTGAAAAAATGCTTGGAGGGCGAGTCCTGCCCCAGCACACCGATCGCCTTGCCGCGCAAATCTTCGACTTTCGTCACCCCGGCCGGTTTATAACCAAGCAGACGCATACACCCGCCGTGCAGACCGGCGACAATTTTCACATCAAAGCCGGATTCCAGCGGTTTGAGCCAGCGGTGAATCATCCCTACCGCCGCATCCGATTTGCCTGTAGCGAGCGCTTCCAGCAATTGGTCGGTAGAGCCGCTGTAATTGGTCAGTTCCACAGCAAGCCCGTTCTTCTCGAAAATGCCGGTTTCTTTCGCCACGGCAACGGGCGACAGGCAGGACGAAGCCTGATTCCAGGCGAAATTCAGGGGAGTGAGCTTGCGGCTTTCCTGTGCCCAACTGCGTCCTGACAAGGCCAGCAAAGGCGCTGCCAGTGCTGCGGAGCCGACGACCCCCGCCGCGCGCAGCAGCCCACGGCGTGTGGGGTTGACAGCATCAATCGTCCGATCAATCACGGCTTGTTTTTCGTTGCGAGACATCCTTTTTCCCCTGAAAAAAAGAAACGGTTCCGCAAATTAACAAGGCGATATATGTCCTGTAAAGCAAGAAATAGCGACATCTATATCTATGGACAGGGAATATTCATATGCCTTTAATGTATAAGCATTCTACATAAAGATGCATGCATAAAATAACTCCCCATCCGTGATAAACGTTTCCCGTGCGCCGCGTCATCGTGTAATCGGTTTATAACGGATCCGGTGAGGGCGTGCGCCTTCTTCACCCAGGCGTTTTTTCTTGTCTTCTTCGTATTCCTGATAATTTCCGGCAAAGAAAGTCCATTGCGAATCGCCTTCGGCGGCGAGGATGTGGGTACAAATGCGGTCGAGAAACCAGCGGTCGTGGGAGATTACCAGCGCGACACCGGCGAATTCGAGCAGGGCATCTTCGAGCGCACGCAGGGTTTCAACGTCGAGGTCGTTGGAAGGCTCATCGAGCAGCAGCACGTTGCCGCCCTGGATCAGGGTCTTGGCCAGATGCAGGCGTCCACGCTCGCCGCCGGAGAGATTACCGACGATTTTCTGCTGGTCAGCGCCTTTGAAATTGAAGCGTCCGATATAGGCCCGGCTGGGCATTTCGAACTTGCCCACCGTGAGCACGTCGGCGCCATCGGCGATAACCTCGAACACGGTCTTTTCGTTGGCAAGCCCGGCGCGGCTCTGGTCGACCGCCGCGATTCTGACCGTGGGGCCGACGACGACCTCGCCGGAATCCGGCTGCTCGCGGCCTTCGATCAGCTTGAACAGGGTCGATTTGCCCGCGCCGTTGGGGCCGATGACGCCGACGATGGCCCCGGCGGGAATCGAAAAGTCGAGCTTGTCCATCAGGAGCTTGTCGCCGAAGGCCTTGCTCACCGCGTGGAACTCGATCACCTTCTCCCCCAGGCGTTCGCCAGGCGGGATGAAAATTTCCTGGGTCTCGTTGCGGCGCTGGTATTCCACGCTCGCCATCTCTTCGTAACGCGCCAGCCGCGCCCTGGATTTGGTCTGGCGCGCCTTGGGGTTGGAACGCGCCCATTCCAGTTCGGTCTGCATCGCCTTGAAATGGGCCGCTTCCTGTTTGGCCTCCTGCGCCAGCCGCGCGCCTTTCTGTTCCAGCCAGCTCGAATAATTGCCTTTCCACGGAATGCCGTGACCGCGGTCGAGCTCCAGAATCCACTCGGCGGCGTTATCGAGGAAGTAACGGTCGTGGGTGACGGCGACCACGGTGCCGGGAAAACGCTGGAGAAACTGTTCCAGCCATTCGACCGATTCGGCATCGAGGTGGTTGGTCGGCTCGTCCAGCAACAGCATGTCGGGGCGCGAGAGCAGCAGCCGACACAAGGCGACGCGGCGTTTCTCGCCTCCGGAGAGAACCCCGATTTTGGCCTCCCACGGCGGCAGGCGCAGGGCGTCGGCGGCGATCTCCATCTGGTTGTCCAGATCGGCGCCAGCCGTGGCGATGATGTTCTCATAGCGCGCCTGTTCTTCGGCGAGCTTGTCGAAATCGGCATCAGCTTCGGCATAGGCGGCGTAGATTTCTTCGAGCTTCTGCCGCGCTTCAAGAATCTCGCCCAGCCCGGTCTCAACGGTTTCTTTTACCGTGAGCGCGGGGTCAAGTTCGGGCTCCTGCGGCAGATAACCAATGCGCTGTCCGGCCAGATGCTGCACCTCTCCGTCATATTCCTTGTCGACATCGGCCATGATCCTGAGCACGGTCGACTTGCCCGAGCCATTCAGCCCCAGCAGACCGATCTTGGCGCCGGGGAAGAAAGAGAGGGAAATATCCTTGATAATCTGGCGCTTGGGCGGGACGATCTTGCTCACGCGGAGCATGGACATGACATATTGGGCCATGGGAGTCGATATGCGGCAAAAGGGAGGACGAGTCTACCATCATTTTTCCATGCCTGCCTCATAACACATGGTAAGGGATCGGTATTCCCAAAAGCTTTATCATGATTTCCCGTTGCTGCTGCAAAGATACGGTGGGCGCAGGGTGACGGTAATAGACATAAAGATAGATGATCGCGCCTGGCAAATCCTTGGCGTTATCATGATCTCCGCGCCGGTCGGTGGAATCATCCTTGACCGCAAAAATGCGTATACCGCAGATGGGGAGATAGGTGGGATACGTTCCGCTATCCAGAAGTGAAAGGACAAAGTCCCAGTCTTCATAGGCTTTCAGATAAGGATCAAACCGGATATTGCCAATCCGCTCGCGGGGGATAGCAAGACAGGAAATTGGAATCCGGTTCTGCACATAAATCCGCTCGTTGAGTCTATTGGCGTAGTTCAGTGCTTTTTCGGAAATCAGGCGGGGCGGCAGCGTTGCACGGCTCTCCACGACGCTGAAACACTCGAAATAAACAAATTTGCCTTCCCTGATTTCAGCACACTCCGCAAGCCGGGCGAGCAGATCCGGACGCCAGGCGTCATCGTCGTCAAGGAACAGGATATAGCGCCCCGCAGCCCGCTCCAGGCCGATGTTCCGGCTTTCCGCCGGGCCGGGCTTGCCTTCGCGCTGAATGTAAACGTCATCTTCGCCCAGCATGGTCTGGCATACGCGCTCGGTGTCGGGGTTGGCGACATCGGCTACCACGATGATTTCACAGCGCAAGCCGCCTTGCTGTGACTTGATCGACTCAATGGCCCGCTGCAGCAGCAGGGGGCGGTTGTGGCTCGGGATGATCACCGAGAAAAAAACCGACTCTTTCATGGGGAGGTTGTGGCTCATCAATATATGTGCGGCAGAGTATAAATCAGAACGTCAAGCAGCCCGTTGCGTGACGCGGCACCCTGCTGCGCATCAACTTGCAGAAATGCCTGCCATAACATAGACTGCATTCAATGAATGCACTTTGATGAGGTGATTACATGGCAATGCTGACAGTGCGCAATCTTCCCGATGAAGTGCATCGTGCGCTACGAGTGAGGGCGGCGCAACACGGGAACAGCACCGAAGCCGAGGTGCGCGAGATATTGACGACTGCGACCCGCCCTGAGACTCGTGTCTACATGGGGGACGCACTGGCGGCGCTGGGGCGCAGTCTCGGCCTGAGCGATGCGGATTGCGAGGTTTTCGAGCAGGCAAGCGACAAGACGCCGGCGGAACCGTTGAGGTTTGAATGATCGTTCTCGATACCAACGTTGTTTCCGAGGCAATGAAGCCTGGATCACATCCGGGCGTTTTGGCCTGGCTGAACAAACAGACCGCCGAAACGCTGTATCTATCCAGTGTGACGCTCGCTGAACTGTTATTGGGCATTGCTGTGCTTCCGAACGGCAAACGAAAAGACGCGCTGACTCAGGCGCTTGATGGTTTGATGGCGCTATTCAAAAACCGGGTACTCCCCTTTGATGCCGATGCGACAAGACATTTTGCCGAATTGGCGGTGAAAGCCAGGGCCAATGGCCGGGGATTTCCAACTCCCGACGGCTACATCGCTGCAATTGCGGCTTCGCGCAGTTTTATCGTGGCATCGCGTGATACTGCTCCCTACGCGGCAGCGGGGGTGTCTGTCATCAACCCGTGGGAAGCATAAGTGCTGGGGCCGCCAGATGACGACTGATGGCGACGACGTGCTTTCCTTACCGTAAATCTTTTGGCATAATCCTGCGTCATGGATACCTCACATGACGCCCGCTACAAGCGCCTCTTCTCCCATCCCCGCGCGATCCGCGACCTGCTCACCGGCTTTGCACCGGGGCCGTGGCTGGAAGAAGCCGATTTCACCACCCTCGAACGCGTAAACGGCAGCTACATCACCGACACCGACAAACAGCGCCACGATGACATGGTGTGGCGGGTAAAAGTCGCGGGGCACTGGTTCTGGATTTATGTGGTGCTCGAATTCCAGAGTCGGCCCGACCGCTGGATGGCGCTGCGGATGATGGTCTATGTGGGCTTACTGGGCCAACATCTGGTGCGGGAACACCGGAAAGACCTGTCCAGAGGCCGCCTGCCGCCGATTCTGCCCATCGTGCTCTATACCGGCGAACCGGCGTGGCACGCGCCGCTCAACGTAGCGGATTGCTTCATTCAGCCCCCCGAGAGCCTGCAACCGTACCTGCCCTGTTTCCAGTATCACCTCATCGACGAGCAGCGCCTGAAATTGCACCCGCTGGCCGAAGTGCGCAACGTCACCGCCGCGGTTTTTGCGCTGGAGAACAGCCGCAGCGATGACGATATCCTGACGTTACTGTATGCCCTGGGTGCATTGCTTGCCGCACCAGACATGCAGTCACTACGGGAAGACCTGGAAAAATGGGCAAAAACCTCCTTGCGCGGTCATGTCCCGGCTTCTACCATTGATCAAATTCACAGCATTCTGGAGGGTGAGGGCATGTTGGCAGAACGTTTTGAGGTCGTGTTCAAGCAGGTGGAGCAGCGGGGCCGGCAAGCAGGGTTGCTGGCAGGCTTGCTGGAGGGGGAACAAAAGGGCATGTTGGCAGGCGAGCAAAAAGGTCTGCTGGAAGGCGAAGCCAAGGTGTTGGCGCGTCTGCTGAAACGTCGTTTCGGCCCGTTGCCGGATTGGGCATCGGCGCGGTTGCGGGCGGCGGATGCGGCGCAACTGGAAATGTGGGCCGATGTGGTGCTGGATGCGACGAGTCTGGATGAGGTGTTGGGGGCGACAGAGGGCGACTGATGGCGACTACGCGCTTTCCTTGCTGTAAATCCTCTTAAAAAGGTGAAGACATGTTGGCAGAACGTTTTGAGGTCGTGTTCAAGCAGGTGGAGCAGCGGGGTCGGCAAGCAGGGTTGCTGGCAGGCTTGCTGGAGGGGGAGCAAAAGGGCATGTTGGCAGGCGAGCAAAAAGGTCTGCTGGAAGGCGAAGCCAAGGTGTTGGCGCGTCAGTTGAAACGTCGTTTCGGCCCGTTGCCGGATTGGGCGTCGGCGCGGTTGCGGGCGGCGGATGCGGCGCAACTGGAAACCTGGGCCGATGTGGTGCTGGATGCGACGAGTCTGGATGAGGTGTTGGGGGCGGCAGAGGGCGGCTGATGGCGACTGCGCGCTTTCCTTGCCGTAAATCTTTTGACATAATCCTGCGTCATGGATACCTCACATGACGCCCGCTACAAGCGCCTCTTCTCCCATCCCCGCGCGATCCGCGACCTGCTCACCGGCTTTGCACCGGGGCCGTGGCTGGAAGAAGCCGATTTCACCACCCTCGAACGCGTAAACGGCAGCTACATCACCGACACCGACAAACAGCGCCACGATGACATGGTGTGGCGGGTAAAAGTCGCGGGGCACTGGTTCTGGATTTATGTGGTGCTCGAATTCCAGAGTCGGCCCGACCGCTGGATGGCGCTGCGGATGATGGTCTATGTGGGCTTACTGGGCCAACATCTGGTGCGGGAACACCGGAAAGACCTGTCCAGAGGCCGCCTGCCGCCGATTCTGCCCATCGTGCTCTATACCGGCGAACCGGCGTGGCACGCGCCGCTCAACGTAGCGGATTGCTTCATTCAGCCCCCCGAGAGCCTGCAACCGTACCTGCCCTGTTTCCAGTATCACCTCATCGACGAGCAGCGCCTGAAATTGCACCCGCTGGCCGAAGTGCGCAACGTCACCGCCGCAGTTTTTGCGCTGGAGAACAGCCGCAGCGGCCGCGACATGGCTACACTGGTGCTTGCCCTGCGCGCATTGCTTGCTACGCCGGACATGCAGCCGTTACAGCAAGATTTGGAAGAATGGGTAGCAACGATCTTGCACGAGAATGCTCCGGCTTTTACCATGGAACAAATCCACGACATATTAAAAGGTGAAGACATGTTGGCAGAACGTGTTGAAGGCTGGTTCAAACAGGCCGAGCAGCGGGGCCGGCAAGCAGGGCTGCTGGCAGGCTTGCTGGAGGGGAGCAAAAGGGCATGTTGGCAGGCGAACAAAAGGGCATGCTGGCGGGGGAACAAAAAGGTCTGCTGGAAGGCGAAGCCAAGGTGTTGGCGCGTCTGCTGAAACGTCGTTTCGGCCCGTTGCCGGATTGGGCATCGGCGCGGTTGCGGGCTGCGGATGCGGCGCAACTGGAGACGTGGGCCGATGTGGTGCTGGATGCGATGAGTCTGGTTGAGGTGTTGGGGCCGCCAGATGACGACTGATGGCGACTACGCGCTTTCCTTGCTGTAAATCCTCTTAAAAAGGTGAAGACATGTTGGCAGAACGTGTTGAAGGCTGGTTCAAACAGGCCGAGCAGCGGGGTCGGCAAGCAGGGCTGCTGGCAGGCTTGCTGGCGGGGGAGCGGAAAGGGGAGCAAAAGGGCATGTTGGCAGGCGAGCAAAAAGGTCTGCTGGAAGGCGAAGCCAAGGTGTTGGCGCGTCAGTTGAAACGTCGTTTCGGCCCGCTGCCGGATTGGGCGTCGGCGCGGTTGCGGGCGGCGGATGCGACGCAACTGGAAACCTGGGCCGATGTGGTGCTGGATGCGACGAGTCTGGATGAGGTGTTGGGGGCGGCAGAGGGCGGCTGAGTTTTATCTGGAGAAATCATGAACGACGATTCTGTTTTACAACTGGTCAACCACCTTTCGTCCTATCTTGGAGCGCAAATCCAGGTACAGCGCAGGATTGCTGCTTATGGAGCACGGCGTGAAATTGCCGAAATCAAGGAAAAGTTAGCCGTAAATCCGAGACGCCTTGAATTATATGGCTTCAAAGTCTATAGCCAAGGTGATGAAGATGGTATTATTGAGGAGATTTTTAACCGATTGGGCATTTGTGTGGGGACTTTTTGTGAAATTGGAGTAGAAAATGGATTGGAGTGCAATTCTTTATACCTTATTCATAAGGGTTGGAGGGGGTGCTGGCTGGAAGGTAATAGTAAGCAACAGGAACCAATTATATCAAAGTTTTCGAGTCTTCTCCTTAACCATCGTCTGGCAGTGGCGATTGGATATGTGACGCCGCAAAATATTAATCAGGCGGTTGCTGATGTTTTGCAAGGGATTTCTATTAATTATGAAGAACTTGATTTTTTGTCTATTGATATTGACGGGATGGATATTTACTTGCTGGAAGCTATTAATTTCCGCCCGAAGGTTATTTGTATAGAGTATAATGCCAAGTTCCCTCCCCCTGTTCACAAAAAACCCGTCTTCGATCCTGAATGTATTTGGCGCCAAACAGACTATATGGGGGCAAGCCTTGTTGCCTTGGTAGAATCTGCAAGTCAATTAGGCTATGTATTGGTCTGCACCAATATTTGCGGGGCTAATGCATTTTTTGTGCGCGCTGATCTCGTTAATGATGCCTTTGATACCAGTCTGAGGGTTAAGGAACTCTATAATCCGTGTCGGTATCATCTTATCGCTGACCTCTATTACCACGATGCAGGGCATCCGGCAGATTTTGGGCCTTATGTAGATTTGATATGATTTTTCCTGAGCCGTTTACGCTGGAAGGGTGTATGATCATGGCTTTCGTGTCTTTACATCTAAAGGGAATGCCATGCCGACCACCGATGAGAGCTTGCAGTGGATAGTTGAGACCCTCAAAGTCGTAAACAACAACATCGTTCATCTGGACGCGCGCTTGACCTTGATGGAGCGTAGTCTGACGAAGACGCTTATGCACGGACAGGTTCGGCAAACATTCGGTCTGCCTTCTCTTCCCCCCCCCCCGCACGGAAGGTGAAATCGGTCAGCCACGTTTCATCGTGACACTTACCAGCTACGGCAGTCGAATCGCTTCCACCGCGCCGAATGCCATCTGGTCTATTTTGCAGCAATCTGTCCTGCCTGATCGCATTATTTTGTGGTTGGGGCACGATGAAACGATTTCGCCGCAATTGCGTGTGCTGCAAGAGCATGGGCTTGAGATCAGGTTTTGTGATGACATCGGGCCCTACACGAAGCTGATCCCGGCTTTACGGGAGTTTCCCAATGACGTGCTGATTACAGTGGATGATGATCTTTATTATCCACGCGGTTGGTTCGTGCAACTCAAAAACGCTTATTTGCGAGATCCTACAAAGATTTATTGCCACCGCGCAGATGAGATTACTTTGGATCCAGCGTTGAGGATCCAGCCTTACCTTTTCTGGAAGTTTCGTTCCGCCAATGCTGATACACCACAAGGGAGGATATTATTAACGGGTATAGATGGCGTTCTGTATCCGCCAAATGCCTTGCATCCTTCAGTGCTCGATGAACGTAAATTCATGGCGCTGGCGCCCCAGAATGATGATGTGTGGTTCACTGTAATGGCGAAATTGCAAGGAACGCCAATCGCCTTCGTCTCGAATGCTGGTTCGGAGAGAGGGCCAGAGTTGCACGAGGAAGGTGGCGAGATGCCACTGGCGTATGAAAACCTCGCAGAAAGAGCTGACCGCCAACTCGCGGCGGTGTTGTCCGAGTTTCATGAATTGTATGGCTGGCTTGAGCCTAGTCATATCAAGATGAAACTGGATTTGAACGATTTGGTGCAACGGAATATATTCTTTTCCGGTTGTTGGGAAAAGAATGCAGTCGAAATATTGTTGAAGATATTCCCCGAACAGGGGGTATTCTTTGATATTGGCGCGAATGTTGGCACCTACGCACTGAATTTTGCGCAAAAGGCAAAACAGGTCTTTGCGGTTGAGGCATGTTTGGCGACGCACACAAAACTCGCAGAAACAGTCAGGGCTAACGGGTTGACTAATGTGCTCTGTTACTATAATGCTGTCGCCAGCGTGGATGGTGCTGAACTCGTAATCTATAAGGCCGAAGCAAACAGTGTGGGTAGCAACTCGGTCTATCGTCAACAGGATGAGGACGTGCCTCTCAATACGGTAATGACGGTTACGCTGGACACAATAGTGGCTAATAATCGCATCGACCGCCTTGATCTGATCAAAATAGATGTTGAAGGTGGTGAGCTGAGCGCACTGCATGGTGGTGAGCTGAGCATTGCGCGGTTCAGGCCCTTTATTTTCGCAGAACTGAATCCAGTCACATGTCAACGCGCCGGTCATACGACGATAGATTTGTTCAACTACATCACGCAAGACTTGCACTACACGCCAACTTTCATCGTTGGCGAAAGTTTTGTGCCGATTGCTGATTATGCTGAATACAGCGATCTCCTACTCGATGTTTTCTTCATCCCGGCAGAAAAGTTAAAGCTGTGAGATGATGCAACGCTGAGGGAGAATCGGCGCAGCTTGCTAACGAGGGTAAACACGTTTCGCTTTGTTTACCCTCGTTTTTATAGCATCTCCGCAGGGACTTCCAACCCTACCGTTTTCAACAGTGCTGCCCGCTGCTGGTGCAATGCCTCGTTTGGCGCAGGGTGGAGGCGATGGATATAAAGATAGTCCATGACTCCATTGAAGCTGTTGATGTGTTGACTGTTGCCTTGGTGGTCACTGGGTTCATCTTTAACTTAAAATATGCGTGCACCGGTGATAGGGAAATGGGTGGGGACTTCTTTGTCAATGATGGAAAGCAAAACAAGAAGATGTGCCAGAGTATCGTTTATGATGTCGGGAAAATGCGCCCATAGGGGTGTTTGTGTTTTATGCTGCGCAGAAGATCGTATAAGTTGTCATTCATGCGCCGAATTGTGGTGGTGAGTGACGTGATTGGAGTATAATGCGAAGCGTTGAGAATATCATCTTACATGTTTTGAGGTGTGGCTATGAGCATCTATGCGGTTGAGCGGGTCAAGTCGTTGATGGATTGTCTGGTGAATCAGGCAGTGGTGCCGCTGGTGGCGGCGTGCAACGAAATTGAGGCAGTCGAGCGTTGGTTGGAGGATGAAGATAGCCGGGAACAGTATCGGCGGGAATTAGCATTGGTCGTGCTGCGTGGGTTGGTGAAAAATGACGCGACGGCGGAGCACTATGTACAAGTCATTGATGCGGGCGAGTTTGCGCAAACTGCGCTGCGGGCTGCGCAGCAAGTTGATGCCTTGCTGGCGGCAGGAAAATTGCCCACGATGGAGTTTCCTGCCGATGAGCAGGTCATTCGCAATGTATACGCGATCTTTTTTGGGATTGAGCCTTATCAATATGGCGCGGCAGTTACTCTGCGAGAAGGGGATGTATTTCTGGATTGTGGGGCTTACTGTGGCGAAACTGCGCTGTGGGCTGCGTACAAAGGGGCGGGAAAGGTTTATGCGTTTGAGCCGGTGCCGAGGTCTTTTGAATATTTGCGTAGAAATGCAGAACGCGGGGGGGGGGGATGTATCGTGCCGGTACCATTTGGCCTTGGTGCAGCGCCGGGACGGTTGAGTCTGGTGTTACCTCCTGACAGGGGGCTGGATAGCATACAATTGGTGGCATCCGGGAACGAAGATGAACTGAATGATTCCAATTCTGTGCCAGTTGTCGCACTAGATGATTGGTGTCGGGAAAATGCGGTAAAGCCTGATTTCATTAAAATGGATCTGGAAGGTGGTGAAGTTGATGCGATCAATGGAGCACGCGGAATTATTGCGGAATACAAGCCCCGTCTTGCCATCTGCCTTTATCATCGTTTGTCCGATATGTGGGTGATTCCACGGTTGATCAAGGAGATTGTGCCGGAATATCGTTTTTGGTGTCGTAAGGTGGAGAAGCACGATTTTATCTTGTATGCGGATGTGCCCTGATGTGAGTAGGGTAATTGAGGGGTGATGGATGGGAAAAAGGTCATCATCCCTCATTTTTGATAGCTGTTGCTACAGCATATCTGCGGGAACTTCCATGCCAACACTCTTCAATAGCTCAGCCCGCTGCTGACGCAAAGCATCATTTGGCGCAGGATGGCGGCGGTAGATGTAGAGGTAGTCCATGACTGAATTAAAACTGTTGTGGTATTTACTATTGCCCTGGCGATCGCTGGTTTCATCTCTGACTTCAAATACGCGTGAACCAGTGATGGGAAGATGAATGGGGGAAGTGGCTTTGTCAATGATGGAAAGCAGGAAATCCCAATCTTCATAGGCTTTGAGGCAGGGGTCAAAGCGTGTATTTCCAATTAGATCTCGCGGGAATGCAATACATGACATGTGAACCTGATTTTTAAGATAAATTCCCTCAGTGAATGCATGGGAAACGTCTAACGGAGTTTCATCAATAAATTTGGGTATTGATTCACATCTGCTTTCCTGAACAACTGAACAGTTGAACCAGACAAATTTCCCCTCCCTGATTTCGGGGCGGCGGGCAAGTTGGGACAGTAGATCAGGGTGCCATGCATCGTCGTCGTCCAGGAACAGGATGTAGCGACCGGAAGCTAACGTTAAGCCAATATTTCTACTGATATGTGGCATTTTGGTGTCATTGCGGCGGATATAAATATCGTTTTCGCCAAGGAGTTGATCGCAAATCCTGGAAACATCTGAATTTGCTACATCGGAAACAATAATGATCTCGCACGGCAACTCACATTGTTGTGCCTTGATTGACTCAAGTGCCCGCTGCAAAAGAAGGGGGCGATTGTGGTTGGGGATGATTACCGAAAAAAAAGCTGGGGCTTTCATTTGGTTTCCTTTACTGTTAAAACAAGGCTTTCGTTGTGAGTTTGAGCAGGGCTTGCTCAAGATTGCGGGTCAGGCGGGTGGTGTCAAATAATACACCATGTTCTTTTTCCGCTGTCAGATGCGTGCGTAATGCCTGGCATTGTTCGGGCGCAAGCGCGAGCGCAACGGCTTTTTCCTCGTATTCCGCCAAATCTCCGGCAATCAGTTCCGGCAGTCCGGCAGCGGTGAGGAGGGCACCGGCCATGCGCGAGGCAAAGCAGCGCCCGGAGAGGGTGAGGAGGGGCAGGCCCATCCACAGGGCGTCGTTGGCGGTGGTGCCGGCATTGAAGGGGAAGGTGTCGAGGAAGAGGTCGGCGACGGGGAGGCGGGCGAGGAACTGGGCGGGCGAGGTGCGCGGGGCGAAGATCAGGCGCTCGGACGCGATACCGGCAAAACCCGCTTCGCGGCGCAGGTTGGCTTCGGCCCAGGGGTTGTCGGCGAGCAGCCAGAGCACGCTATCGGGCACGCGGTGGAGGATGTTCATCCACACCTTGAACACGGCGGGGGTGTATTTGTGGTTGTTGTTGTGGCTACAGAACACGAAACCTTCGTCGGGCAGGCCGCATTCGCGCCGGGTGGGGATGGGGGTGTGCTGGCGCTGGCGGTCACTGGGCTGGTAGACGTCGGGCAGGTAGAGCGGGGTTTCGGAATACCAGGGGGCGGAGGTTTCGGGGATGAGGTAGCGGTCGGCGAGGACGTAGTCGATGTTGGGCAGGCCGGTGGTGGCGGGGAGGCCGAGCCAGGTGATCTGGATGGGGGCGGGGCGGCTGGCAAGCATGATGGCGCGGGCGCCGTTGGTCTGGCCTTGGAGGTCGATGAGGATGTCGATCTCGTGTTCGCGGATGAGGCGGGCGGAATCTGTCTGGCTGAGGGCGTCGATGCGGATGAAGTGGTCGGCGGCCTCGATGACGCGGG
>BNUB01000019.1 GCA_025997045.1 Betaproteobacteria bacterium | reverse complement strand
ATACTTTGATCCGCTTGTAGCGGTATGGTTGAAATTCAGGGTGGTGGTTCCACTGCCGCTGCCGTTAATGCCTGATGCGTTAAGGATGCCCGCAGCCTCTCCGGCGGCTCCGATGTTGATTGTGCTGGTGTGACTACCAAGCCCGGCATAAATACCCGTCGTTGAAACCGTGCCGCCGTTCCTGATGTTCAGGACGCCGGTTCCTGAGTTGCTGCCATCACCGAAACCAAGTGAAAACACACTGAGGTTCCAGTGAGAACCCGTGCCGTCCACAGTGACCGTGCCGCTGCCAGAGGAATGTCCAATATTGTTACCATTAGCGGAGTTAACCGTGCCGCCGTTCGTGATGTTCAGGACGCCGGTTCCGTTGTCACCGACAAACAATGCAGTACTGAGAGTCCAGATTGAACCCGTGCCGTCCACAGTGGCCGTGCCGGTTGTGCCCGTAGAGTGTCCAAGCGCAGCCAACCCGGTAGTAAGTGCCCCGCTGCTGGTGATACTCAAAGCGGAACCGCCGCCGCTGCTGCCGAGGTAGAACATATCCCCGTATCCAATTTCGCCGGAGCCGATGGTGGCGGTACCGCCGTTGTCGATGATGGCGTTCTCGCCAGTGGTCGGTGCGGTACCCGTATCCCAGTTTGCGCCGGTAGTCCATTTGCCGTCACTGCCAATCCAGCTTACGTCCACCGACTGCGCCAGCGCCGCGTCCGGCGACAGGAGCAAGGTCGGAACCAGCCCCAGGGCGATGAAAAGTCCGAGGGCGCTGTGCGCCGTCGGGCGGGGAAAAGGCCGGGCAGGATTTACGATGCCGCTATTTTTGCTTGCTTGCTTGCTTGCTTGCTTGCTTGCTTGCTTGCTTGCTTGCTTGCTTGCTTGCTTGCTTGCTTGCTTGCTTGCTTGCGAAAATTGTTGCGCCTGTTTTTGAAAAGTCAAGGGAATTTGTTGGATTTTGCATGATTTATTTTGCCTTGAGGGTGGAAGAAATTCGGGGGATTCTAGTCTTTTTTGTGTGGGGCTGACGGTGAAATAATTCCTGCGATTGCGCTGATATTTCCCCGCAGGGATTGTGATCCGCGTCAGGCATTCGGGCGCGACGGCGTCCTCGCCATCGCGCCCGAAAAGCGCCGCGATTGCGCCGCCTCTACTGCGGCTCGGTGAAACCCGCTCCGGCCTGATTGGCGAGGTAGGCCACGGCGCGTTGTACTTCGGTGTCGGTGAGGTCGGACGCGCCAGCGCGGGGGGGCATGTTGTTCTTGCCGCTGATGACGGATTGCACCAGCGCGTCGAAGCCGGTTTCGATTCTGGGCGCCCAGGCGGCGCTGTCGCCGGTCTTGGGCGAATCCAGTGTGCCGGTGGCATGGCAGACGGTGCACACCCTGGCGTAAATCTCTTCGCCCGTGCGGCTGCCGGGCGGGGGGGCTTCCGGGGCTGCTTTGTGGAATTCAAAACGGGCGACAGGCTGGATCAGGGGTTCGGAGACATCAGGATCGAGCTCGCTCTTCGGCGCACAAGCGGGCAACAGGGCAGCAGCGGCAACGATCAGGAGTGCCGCGGAGCGGAAGGAGGGGGTGTGCAGCAGCATGCTGGAATCCTCTGCGGGTAAATTTGGACAGGGATGGACGGGGCAAAACGTCAGTAAAATAACAAAACTGCGGTATTTTACACCGTGCGCCCGACACGATTACGTTAGAATCCCGCCATACGCCTGAATCGGATCGCCGTCACTTACTCCGTGCTCAAACTATCGCGTCTCCTGCACTTTCTGCTGCGTTCTCCGCTCTCCCTGTTGCGCGTGCTGTTTTTCCGCCTGACATGGACGCGCCGCACCGCGTTTTCCGCTGCTTCGGCATGGGGGCTGACGCTGGCGCTCTTGTCGACGTTATGGGCAGGGAACGTTGCTGCGCAGGACACGCCCGCCGCGGACAACGACGAGAGCAGCGATCTGGCGAGTATGGCGATCTGGGGCATCATCAACTACACCCGGTGGCCGCAGGAAAATGATGCGTTGAAGGTCTGCCTGTTGGGAGAGAGCGTACACGCCGAGTTCATTCGACGTTCCGCCAAAGTCATCCAGTTGCGGCGCGCGGTTGTCTTGCAGGATATCCCCGCGACTGTCGACAAGATCAGGGCGTGTGATGTCGCTTATTTTGGCGTCATGTCCGCACAACAGCGCACGCCATTATTGCGTGCGCTGACCGGCCTGGCGGTGTTGACCATTGGTGAAGGGGTGGATTTCTGCTCGGCAGGCGGGATGTTCTGTCTGTTACCCGAGCGAAACGACGCCGGGGAGGGCGCTAACGAAGGTCTGTTTGCGACCAATCTTGACGTCATTTCCCGCAGCACGCTGAAGATCACGCCCAGAGTATTGCGTTTGTCGCGGCAAATGCGCGGTCAGGGAAACTGAGATGCAGCAGACAGATTTCAAGGCAACAGACCGCCAGACGCTTTTTGATGCGCTTTTGCATATCTTTTTCTGGTCGACCGTAGCGGCCCTTTTTTGCAGCGGGGTGCTGTTCGCCGGAGGCGCTTTCGTTGCGTTACGCTTGCAGTTCGAGGACAACATGGCGCTTGTTGCGCGCACGGCAGCCTATTCGATCGAGCCTGCCGTCATGTTCAGTGACCGTGAAGCCGCACGCGAAATTCTTGATGTGTTCATTGAACGTGAGCATTTGTGCGAAATGCGCGTCTTTGGCGTCGACGGCTCCGAATTCGTCAGTGCACGCCGTAACTGCACAGACTCGCTCAGCTATCTGGGCATGGGTTCGCTGATGGCGGATTACGTGGTGGCGAGCACGGATATCAGCAGTGGCAAACAGCAACTGGGCACCATTGAGATTCATGGTGATGTCGCGGTATTTTCGGATTTTGTGCAACAGGCGCTGTTCATCATGTTCGTCTGTCTGCTGGCAGCGGTGTTTGGCGCCAGTGCGCTGGCGCGGCTGCTGGAGCGTCGGCTGGTCGCCGAGCTGGGCGCGCTCGCCAGCGTGGCGCGTCTGTCCCGCCTGGAGGGCAGCTTTTCCCAACGTCTGCCACGGTTCAGAATCTCCGAGTTCGATGGCCTGGCGCAGGATTTCAACGCCCTGCTGAGTGAAATTCAGAACCGCAACGCCGAGTTGGAGTTGCGCCAGTCGCAGCTCGAAATCATGAACGGCACCCTGTCGAAAATCGCGATGTGCGACAGCCTGACCGGCCTCGCCAACCGCGCCTGCTTCACTGAGCAACTGGAAAAAGCGGTCGAAGCCGCACGCGCATCCTCAACGCGAATCAGCATTCTGTATATTGATAATGACCACTTCAAGCTGATCAACGACAATTATGGTCATGAGGCGGGAGATACCCTGCTGGTCGATGTCGCCCATCGGCTGCGGGGCTCGGTACGGGACAGTGACCTCGTTGCCCGCCTCGGCGGCGACGAATTTGCCATTCTGCTGACACAGATGCGGGATGAAGCGGACGCCCGACTCGTCGCGGACAAGATTCTTGCCGCCATGACGCGCAAACTCCGCCTGCAAGATCAGGTAGATGTCTCGCTGGGCGTGAGCATAGGGATAGCAATTTTCCCTGATCACGCTGATAATGCTTCGATGTTGCTGCGCGCTTCCGACCAGGCCATGTATTGGGCCAAGCGCCAGGGACGGGGGCGCGTCCGCATGTATGATCCAACGCTCAATGACCAAGACGTGGAAGAAAAAGGAGTACCTTAGATGTTCTCTTCTTTGCGCAGGGCAGTGTTGCTTTTGTGTGTTGCCGTGCTGTCCACTGCCTGCCAGGCGCCGCCACCGCCGCCGGTGGAGGGGCTGAGCGCCGGGCAGATTGGTGTGTTGAAAAACATCGGCTTCGAGGAAATCGAGGATGGATGGGAGCTCAATCTGGGAGGGCGCATCCTCTTTGACAGCGGCGATGCCAGCCTGAACGACGAGAGTCGGGCAACGGTTGCCCATGTAATTCAGGTGTTGCGTGAAGCGGGTATCAATCACCTGCGCATCGAAGGCTATACCGACAATACCGGCCCGGAACGGCACAATCAGGAGCTTTCCCTGCAGCGCGCGACAGTGGTTGCGAGGGAGGCCGTAGCGAACGGCTTGCCCTATGAGAACCTGACCGTCGAGGGCCGTGGAGCGAGCAATCCTGTGGCGGATAACCAGGCCCCCGCCGGGCGGGCACAGAACCGGCGCGTGGCGCTGATCGTGCCGATCAACTGAAAAACCTGCGCCCCCCGCCAACGGCGGCGGGGTTGATGCTCGATGCGCGCGCATGCGCGGCTGCCGCGACAGCTTGCGCCCTCACTTTGCCAGCTTGAAGCCTGGCCCGTATGAGGACAAGCCGCTGCAGGAAGACCTGACCGGCTGACGCCCGAAGAGAGGGCGCTCTACGACGATCTGCGCGACAACCGTATTCACGTGGGGCTACGCCTGGAGCAGGAACATATTGGTTTTCAGTGGGTGGAGGACTGGCTGCGGAAGCTGCCTGGAGGAGATGAGATCGCACCATGAGCAACGAAAACGGGGCACTCTGTTGGTATAATCAATCCTGCTTACATTCCTCCCCGACTCCCAATGCAACTCGATTTGTCTCTGTTGGCGGAACTTGCCTGGCTCGATTCGAATCGTTTTGCTGATCTGGTGCGCAGGCTGCCAGCAACGGCAATCGCTTCCCTGATTCAACAATACGACCGCGAATTCGCCAGCACGTCTGACAGCTATGCCTGGTTTCCGGCTTGGGCCTTGTGTGTTTATCCTGATCTGCAAAAGGTGCTGCAAACCGCCACCACCCAGCTCTCAACGCCACCTGAGCGCGCCTGCCAACTGCTCATTCAGCTCCTCTCGCCGGAACGTCAGGGCCGTCACGCTGATATCGTCGAGCGTCGCAAGGAACTGCGCGCTTTAAACGACGATCTTTTTCAGTGCTACATGCGAACCCGCTGATTGCATTTTCGCCGATAGCGTGGCGGCAGACGTTCGGAGGCGGAGAGAAATAATGGCGCAATTTGACGAACTGCGCCAACACTGCGATGTCACCACCACTGATTTACCGGATTGTCAAATGAACAGTATTGGCTTAATCCCGGGTTTTTATGGCGCATCCGGCATGCGTGTTCCCTATTTTTTGCGAAATACGCCTACGCGCCCATGCGCGGATTTCGCCCCGGCGGCGGTTTGGGTGTAAACATCAGGCAGGATTGCCCGGACGCTTCCAGCACTTCGGCGCCCGGCAGGCGTTTGCTCTGGCAGCCGATGGCACGGCAGCCGTAAGGGAAAGCCGGGTTGTGGGTGATGAAAAAAGCGGCGCAGCGATAGCAATCGGGGCGCGCCGGGAGGGTGGGCGCGTTCATGTTGCCAGCGCAGTCCGGCGGGTTTTTTTGACTTTCATCACCCGTTTGAGCGCCGCGCCGATCAGTTCCGGGGCGAGCTCGCGTTCGATGCCTTGCACGAACTGCCACAGGGCTTCGACATCGCCCATGGCGCGATGGCGGGCGCTGCAGATGAGGCCGTGGCGCTCGATCAGGGCGTCGAGGCCGTGGCGATAATGGCCGGGGTAGAGCACACGGGCGAGTTTGAGGGTGCACAACACTTTGGGATCGAAAGTCTGCCCCAGGCTGGTGAAGGCACGGGCGAGGAAGGCACGGTCGAAGCTCGCGTTATGGGCGGCGAACACGCAGCCATCGAGCCATTGGCTGACGGTATCCGCCAGATCCGTAAACGTCGGCGCATCCGCCACCATGGCGTTGGTGATGCCGGTGAGGTGGACGGAAAACGACGGGATCAGCCGTCCGGGCTGCACCAGACTCTGCCAGCGCCCGACTTCGCGCCCGTCCTCGACCCGCAGGATGGCGATCTCGGTGATGGCGTCCAGCGTGGCGCGGGAGCCTGTGGTTTCCAGATCGACGAACGCCAGACGCGGCGGCAAGGCAGAGATCACTTCAATGCTTGGTCGGCTTGGCGCTCGATGCGGCGCGATGGGGCACCCGGGATTCGGCGCGGCGGCGCAGGGTATCGGCGTCCTGGGGGCGATCCCACCACAAGGCGAACCCCTTTTGGCGCTCGTCGCGCTCGGCGGGATGCTGCGCCAGCCACTCTTGCATGAATTGGGTGTATTCCGAGACATAACCAGCCATGAGCCTGGCTCCTTTATTGCGGGGAAGAAGGGCTGATTCTAGCAGGGGAAGGCTTGCCCGCGCCCTGGCTCCTGGCCCGCGTGACGCTCACTACGCCCGGCTCCCGGCGCATCCGGCTCATGATCTGCTCGAGATGGGCCTGATTTTTCACCTGCACGGTGAGGGTGACATCGCGGCCTGGCCCCAGCGTATCGGTATGCGCCGGTTCCATCACCACGCGCTGGATGTTGCTGCCGGCATCGCCGATGGCGTCTTCGATGCGCTCCAGCATGCCGTGACCGCCCTGACAGCCGATGAGGAGGGTCACGTCGAACAGGTGCGAGAACAGCAGCGCCTCGTCCTGCTCCCACTCCACGTCTATCCAGCGCGCAGGGTCGTCCAGCGCGCGGCGCTCCTGCGGACAATCCTGCACATGGATTTCCAGCCGACCATCACGGAAGATGCCGATCACCGGCTCGTAGGGTATCGGCCGACAGCAGTGGGCCAGTTGCACCCCTACGCCTTCGTTGCCCTGAATCCTGACCCTCGGCATGTCGCCTCCGTCCGCCTCCCCGTTTGTCTCAGCCAACAGGAGGCGGCGCGCCACCATCTCCGCCTGGCGCTCGCCCCAGCCGATCTCGGCAAAAATACTGCGCCGGGTTTTGTCGCCGCCGCCGCCCCAATCGCGCAGGAAACGTTGCCAGGCGGGCGGCGAAATCGTCGCGGCGCTATACCCGGAGCGGCGCAAGACCTCATCGAGCCAGCGCTCGCCCACGTCTATCGCCACATCGGGCTGCCGGTTCTTGAGGAAGTGGCGAATCTTCTCTTTCGCCCGCCCGGTATGGACGAACTTGAGCCATTCCGGTTTCACCTGGGCACAGCCACGGAGGGTGATGATCTCGATCCGGTCCCCGTTTTGCAATTCGGTATTGAGCGGCTGACGCACGGCATTGATCCTGCAATGGCAGCAGTCATCCCCGACTTCGGTGTGCACCGCATAGGCAAAATCGACCGGCGTCGAGCCACGGGGCAGATTGAACTGCTTGCCTTCGGGCGAGATGACGCAAATCTCGCCGTGCTGGGTGTGGGCCTGAATCAGGGTGAAATATTCATTTGCCCGCCCTGGTTGCTCCTGGAATTCCAGTACATTTTCGCGCCAGAAGTCGAAGTTTTTGCGCAGCGCCGAAATCGTCTTGTCGTCGATCAGCTCGCGCCAGCGCCAGCACGCCGCCAGCCCAAGCTCCGCCACGTAATCCATTTTCCGGGTGCGAATTTGTACTTCGACCTGCACCCCGCCGGGGCCGATCAGGGTGGTATGCAGGCTTTGATAGCCGTTGCTATGCGGGTTGGAGATGTAATCCTCGATCCCGCCCAACTGCCGATAACGCGCATGCAGCGCCCCCAGGGCAAGGTAACAGGAAGGCTCATCGGCAACGATGACGCGGAAACAGTAAATGTCGTGTTCATGGACACGGGCACGGATGCGTTCGCGCAGCGAATGGGGCTCGGCCACGGCGGCGGCTTTGCCTTTTTTGATTTTTTCCACAATCTTGCTGTACAGGCTATGGAGCGGTTCGTCGCACCCCTCCACCACACAGTCATTTTTCGCCCCGCCCCACTCCGGTAAACCCAATTGCGCCGTGATGTCAGCGCGAAACGCATCGAGCAGATTGCGCCGACTCTCATTGCGTGCGCCCGCCACCAGCGCCTGCAATTGGCGGCAGCAGCTCGGATAGCCGTGCTCAAATGCCCGATCCGCCAGTTCACGGCACAGCGCGCTCAAGCCCAGCACGCTGGCGATCGGCACGTAGATTCTCATGGTTTCGCGGCCAATGCGGCGCTGCTTGCCGCCCGCCAATGCGCCCAGCGTGCGCATATTGTGCAGGCGATCCGCCAGCTTGATCAGGATCACCCTCGGGTCGTCCATCGCGCACAACATCTTGCGAAAGCTCGCCGCCTGGGTATCGGCCCTGGAGTTATTGCACTGCACCTGTTTGTATTTGGTCAGGGCTTCGACCAGTTTGGCGACCGGCTCACCAAAGCGTGCGGCGAGGTCTTCCGTGGTGACGGCCGTGTCTTCCACCACGTCGTGCAGCAGCGCCGCCATCAGGGCCTCGGCATCGAGCCGCCATTCGGCGACGGTGGCGGCGACCTCCAGCGGATGCACGATATACGGCTCGCCGCTGGCGCGTTGCTGCTTGTCGCCGTGGGCCTGATCGGCAAATTCGTAAGCCTCCCCGATCCGGGCGACATCGGCGCTGGTGAGATAAGAGAGCCTGGCGGCGAGGGGAGCGAATCGCATCTGCGCGCCTCAGGCTTGCGCCCGCGTGACACGCAGCACTTCGGCCACCCGGTGCACCCGACGCATGATCTGGGCGAGGTGCATGCGGTGATGCACCTGCACGGTAATGTCGAGCACCGTGCCCGCCGTCTCGGGATGGGCCGGTTCCACGACGGCGGCGCTCTGGATATTGCAGTCTTCCTCGCCGATGGTGTTGGCGATGCGCACCAGCATGCCGTGGCCGCCGCGGCACCGGATGCGCAGGGTGACATCGAACAGTTTGGCGGTGTCCGCCTCCCATGCGGCATCGACCCAGCGCCCGCGGTTGCTGCGGATATGGCTGATGGCCGGACAATCCTTGCGGTGAATTTCCAGCCCCTTGCCGCGATTGAAAATGCCGATCACCGGATCATCCGGAATCGGCTGGCAGCAGCGGGCAAGCTGCACCGTCGCGCCCTCGTCCCCGTGAATCTTGTAGCACGGCATGGTGCCAGCGCCGCGCAACCTTACCGCGCCGCTCTCGCGTGCCTCGGCCAGCAACAGACGCTTCGCCACCACCACCGGCATGCGGTCACCCAGGCCGATGTCGGCAAAGATGTCGCGCTCGCTCTTGATCCCGCACTCACGCAGGAAATGCTCCCACGCAGGCGACGAAATCGTCCCGACCGTGTAGCCGTGCGGACGCAGCGCGACGTTGAGCAATCTCTCGCCCAGGGTCACGGCTTCGTCCTGCTGGCGGTTTTTCATGAAATGGCGAATCTTCGCCCGCGCCAGCCCGGTACGCACATAATTGAGCCATGACAGGCACACATTCGGATATGCCGAAGTGATGATTTCCACCTGATCACCGTTTGTCAATTCGGTATTGATCGGTTTGAAATCGGCATTGATCCGGCAACTGGAACAATAGTGACCGACCTCGGTATGCACCGCATAGGCAAAATCGACCGGCGTTGAACCACGGGGCAGATTAAACACCTTGCCCTTGGGCGAAATCACGAAGATCTCATCGGGCGCCATATTGGCTTTGAGATGCTCGAAGAATTCACCCCCTCCGCCCGAGTTCATCTGCAATTCCAGCATGACCTGAGACCAGGCAATGCTCTTCTGCTGAATCGCCGTAATGTTGTCGTCACTGAGTTTGTAGCGCCAGTGCGCCGCCAGCCCCAGCTCTGCCACCCGATGCATGTCCCAGGTACGGATTTGTACTTCGATCGCCCCTCCGTCGGGGCCGATCAGGGTGGTGTGCAGACTTTTATAGCCGTTGCCGCGCGGGAGGGCGATGTAATCCTTGAACCGGCCCGGAACCGGCTGGTAACTCGAATGCAGCGCCCCCAGGGCGAGATAACAGGAGCGCACATCGGCCACAATGAGACGAAAGCCGTAGATGTCATGAACCCGGGCAAATGCCGAATGCTTTTTGCCCGTGCCCCCTTCAAACTCGTGCTCGTCGATTTTTTGATGGTCGGCGTTCTTCTTCTCGACCATTTTCCGGTAAATGCGGTAGAGCTGCTTTTCCCGCCCCTGCACTTCGGCGTCTACCTCCCACTTGCGCAACAGCACTTCCACGTCATGGTGAAACTTGGTCAGCAGATCACGCCGCCGCTTGCCACGCACCGCCTCCAGAGCGCGTGCCAACACCCGATGCCGCCACGGATAACGGTTGACAAAGGCCAGATCCTCAAGCTCGTGGCAGACGTTGTTGAGGCCGAGACGGTTGGCGATGGGCGCATAGATATCGAGCGTCTCCTGGGAGACGCGCCGACGCTTCTCCTTCGCCACCGCGAACAGGGTGCGCATATTGTGCAGCCGGTCCGCCAGCTTGATCAGCATCACGCGCAGATCGTTGCGCATCGCCAGCAACATCTTCTGGAAGCTCGCCGCATCGGCGTCTATCTTGTTGCGGTATTTGAACTTGTCGAGCTTGGTCAGGCCATCGACCAGTTCGGCGACAGGCGGGCCAAAGCGCTCGCCGATTTCCGTCGTGGAAATGCAGGTGTCTTCGACCACATCATGGAGCAGCGCCGCGATCAGCGCCTGGGGATCGAGATGCCAGTCGGCAACGATGCCAGCCACCGCCAGCGGATGAACGATATAAGGCTCGCCGCTGGCGCGAAACTGCTCGATGTGCATCTCGGCAGCGAAGCGGTAGGCCGCCGCTATCCGGGCGATATCACCGGCATCGAGATAACCCGCCAGCCTCTCGGCCAACGGCGCAAACAGGGGGTCGGAAACATCGTAGGAGGAGGCAACCGAGGCACCTGAGGTACCTGAGCGCGGCCCGGTCGTCGTTGCAGGGTCAGCAGAATCTGCAGGGTCTGCAGAATCGGAGGGGTGCGGGGCTGTCGCCTGGGCGGACTCCATGAGGCATCATCTCCCGCACGGTCGTCTACGCCTGACCGCGGTTGAGCACTTCGAGACCGACCGCACCGGCTTCAATTTCTTTCAGCGCAATCACGGTGGGTTTGTCGTGGTCGCCGGGGTCGAGTTCGATTTTCGGCGTGCCGCCCACGGTAAGCTGACGGGCACGATAAGCCGCCACCAGCGTGAGCTGGAAGCGGTTGGGGATTCTTTTCAGGCAATTTTCAATCGTAACGCGGGCCATGAATCAATCCTGTTCCAGAGAGGCAAAAAAGTCAGGGTAGCACGAACGCTGATTGGCGTAACGCAAGCGCCCGCTGCGCACAATCGCGACCAGATCATCCAGCGCCGTAGACAGTGTCCGGTTGATTATAACGTAAGGAAATTCTCCCATATGGCGCATTTCACCGCGGGCGGCGAGCAGTCGTTGTGAAATCACCACATCGCTGTCCGTCCCCCGTCCGCGCAGGCGCTGCTCCAGGACTTCGAGCGAAGGCGGCAGGATGAACACCCCCACCGCGTCGGGAAACACGCGCCGCACCTGCTGCGCGCCCTGCCAGTCGATCTCGACCAGGGTATCGTTGCCGGCGGCGAGTTGGGCCTTGAGCCAGTTTTTTGAGGTGCCGTAATAGTTGCCATGGACTTCGGCCCATTCCAGAAACTCGCCCTGATTACGCAATTCGACGAAGGCGTCGATGCTGACGAAATGGTATTCCCGCCCGTCCTGCTCACCCGCGCGCGGCGCGCGGGTGGTGTAGGACACCGACAACTGCACCTGGGGATCGCGTTCCAGCAGGTCTTTGACCAGCGTCGTTTTGCCCGCCCCCGAAGGCGCGGTTACGATAAAAAGCGTGCCTGGATTTGTCATTTACCGTCACTCATTCATGCTTCCGGCGTCGCCGCATCCGGCCCGACGCCACAATATTGCAACAACTGCGCCACCAGAGCGGAATCCTCGGCGGCAGCTTCATGTGCTAACTGAACCGGCAGATCCAGCACCGGAACCGCCGCATCAACCCCTTCGGTAGCGCCCGCCTGCAACAGCAACACGTCGGCAGCGGCGACCACCTCCGCCGTCAGCTCCGGCTGCAGCAGGATCAGCTCCCGCACTTCCTGCAACAAGCGCAACACGCGCTCATCCTCCGGCGCCAGCGCCTCGTCCTGCGCCCCGCACCACACAAACACCGCCCGGGTGCTGCGATGCACGACCGCATTCGCCACCCTGATAAAACTGCGCAAAGTGTCCACGGTCGCCGCTGCGCCACCCCCCGCAATCACAAGCGCAGCATCGGGCTTGTCAATCGTCTCATGCAGCCAGTCACGCGCCACCGCCCGCGAGCGCGGGTAGACAATAGCGGCGGCGTCCTCCTCCGGCGAAAAACGGAACCTCGAGCGCGCCCCCGTCCTGCCCTGCTCATGCTTCACCCGGCAAGGGTTCGCCTGTACCGGCCCGGCCACCCCGTCGCCCAGCGCCGCCCGCAGACGGTTGCGCAAGCGCCCGAGCATCCGCACCGGCGCGCTCACACGCCACGAGGTCGAGCGCAGGATCGCCGCATGCTGCGCCGCCAGCGATTGCACCAGCCATTCCAGTTGGCGCTGATCTTCTGCACGACGGCGAATATCCGCCAGCATCTTGACCGCCTGCGCCTCAACCTGCCCGCGCAAGTGCTCCACCTCCCGCTCCATCGCCCCCCTTTGCGCCAGGGTATCGAGCAGGCTGCTGACGGCGCGGGTGCGCACCTCGTTTTCGCTCCACGGCGGCAGCAAGCGGCTGTACTCCGCCACCATCGCCCCTGCGGTTCGCACCGGCGTCTCGCGCAGCGTCACCGCCACGTTATGCAGCAGGGCGCGGTTCTGATCGAGCGCACGCAGCTTCGCCACCACCGCCCCGGCTTCGGCATCGACCAGAAAACCGTTCTCGCCCTCGACAATGCGCTCCTGATAAGCGCCACTGCGGGTCGCCACCGTCGGCACTCCCAGCGCCCTCATCTCGGAGAGGGTATAGCCAAAGCTCTCCGGCAGCACTGACAGCAGCAGCGCACAATCCGGACGCCAGGCCGCAATCCGCGTCGGCAGCTCGTCAATATCGTAATCCGGCGCCACCTCGACCCCGGACAAACCGGCAAACGGCGCACCGAACACCCCGCAGCCCAGCAGCAGCACATCGGCAAAGCTGCGCAACGCCTCGTGCACCTGCTGGAACAACCACAAACCCTTGTGCGGCAACAGGCGTCCCGGGACCACCACGCGCAGGCGTTCCCCCGGCGCGGCAGCGCTCGCAACGACTTTTCCCGCCGTCCCGGCGCAGAACGTCGCCCCCAGCCCGTGCGGAATCCGGGTCCACGGCAACCTGCCAAAGGCGGGGAACAATGCGGTGTAACGTGCGCGCAAACTCGCGCTCGGCACCACGATGTGCGCCTTGCTCTCTGCCAGCAGGGCCTCGAACGCAGCGCGGAACGTGTGCCAACGGCTTGCATCGGCGACGTGCCAGAACACGTTGCCCGGATTCCCACCAAAGCAGCGCGTCAGATCGCTGTCGTCGCACTTCGCGCACGGCTGGCCGAAACTGGCGAACAGGGCCGGGCAAAACGGATAGAGATCGTGCGTCACCAGCACCACGGGGCGCTCGAGGCGCAACAATTCCAGCGCATGTCCGATCAGCGACGACACCAGGAGCGCCCGCACCGCGAACATCGCGCAAATCTGGCTCACGATGCCGCCATATTCGGGATGGTCGATCGCCGTGCCATCAATGGGCGTCGCCAGCGGCCAGCGCATCAGCACCTCCCCGCTCAAGGGGTCGCCCAACACCAGCTCCACCGCGGTGTGATTGCGCGTCATCACCCCGTGCAGAACCAGATTGCGGCACGCCAAATCCGCCGCCGCATAATCTTTCACCCAACGCTCGATGCCGCCGCCCCAGTCATGCAGCACATGGAGCACCACGGGCCGGGGCGCCACCGGTCGCCCCAAGGTTCGCGCCTCGCGCTGCTCCGCCATCACCGCAGCAAATTCCGCCCCCCCCAGTGCCGCACGCGCCTGGTCGATGCGGGCGCGCAGGGGGGCGGGCGGGTCGCGGCGGATGAAATCCTCCACCACTTGCTGATATCCGGGGTGCGCCGCCGCCAAAGTTATTGCCGCCTGCGCCATCGCCGCCTGCCGTTTGACGCCGAAACTCACCCCGCCCTTGTGGTACACAAAGACATCGGTCGCCAGCACATGACGCCAGCCCAAGGCCCGCGCCCGCATGCAAAAATCATTTTCTTCGCCATAGCCGCGGCGGAACCGCTCGGCGTCGAACTCGCCCACCGCATCGAGGCAGGCACGCCGGATCAACATGCAAAACCCCACCGCCGTCGGCAGTTCTATCGACTCACCGGCATTGGCGCGGGCAAACAGGGCATCCAGCTCGATCAGCCCCAGGGTGCCGGGAACCTCCCCGCGCCAGCCCTCGAACGGGTAGGAGCAGATCGTGGCGTTATTGGAAAACGGGGTCACGGTGCCGATGTCACGCTCCGTCCCCGCGCAGGCCAGCAGGCGGTCGAGCCAGTCATTGGCGACTTCGGTGTCGCTGTTCAGCAGCACCACGTCGCGCTCCGGGTGCAGCGCCATGCCACGATTCACCGTCGCCGCGAAGCCCAGATTGGAAGCGTTGCGCAGGAAGGTAATCCGCCCGGCCCCCGCTTCGCCCGCGAGCCAGTCGATCAGCGCCTCATCGGGCGAGGCGTCATCGATGACCACGATCTCATGCGCCACCCGGCACAACGCGGCCCGCAATGAAATCAGGCATCGTCGCGTCTGCTGCATCCCCCCATAAACCGGGACGATGACATCCACCACACGTCCCGCTTCGTTCTCGCCCCTCATCCGCCCAGTCTCCACACCAGCCCACCCCTACAAACCCGCTTCCCGAACGCCATAAGCCCGCCGACCGGGAAATCAACGCAATCAGAACACCTCGGCCACCACGGCAGCCTTGGCCTCGCGCTGCAGGTCGGCGACTTTGCGGATTTCCTCGGCGCTGGCCTGGCGCTCGGGCTTGGCCAGCATATCGGCCAGTTTATCGAAACCGCCGGCGTAGTCTCGCCGCTCCTGCAAGGTCATGGGGCGGGCGCGTTCGGCCTCTACCACGGCGCGGGCCTGCGGCTCGTGTGCCCACTGTCCGCCTCGAAGCTCGTTGGAATAGATCGCCTCGGCACCGCGCCGGTAGATCGTCACACGGTCGGCCAGCTTTTCGCGCTCGATGCGGTCGAGCGTCGTCAGCATGCCATCGTAGCCCGCCCGGTGTGCCTCCGGCGTCGTCATGCGTCCTACTCCGCGACTTTCCTTCTGTCTCTCGTATCGCTGCATGATGCCCTGCTCGCTCAAACGCGAAGTGACGGCCAACGCGCGGGCGTCGATCTGGTAGCCCGCTTCGCACAGGCTCTCCATCGTGGCGGCTACTTTGTCGCCGTCGCGCATGGTGCCCTCGATCACGATATTGACGCGCTGCGCCTTGGCCGCGGCGATGGATTTTTCAACCCAACGACCAGTGTCGCGGTCGGTGTAGAAGGCGGCCGTCTTGTCGTCTGTCTCCATCAATTGCGCATACTGCGGGTGGTAGTCGCGCAGGTCGTCGCCGATGATCTGAACAGCACCGCCTCGTGGGTCTAGCTCGTTCATGGCCTCATCGACGGCGGCGCTTTTACCAGCGCCGGGCTGGCCGCCAAAAATGACAGCCACCGGCTGACTGGATGGTTTCGTGCCCGCGAAAAGGTCAGGCTTGATTCTTCGCTCGAAGATGGCTTGGTGTTCTGCCTCGCTGAGCCGGTATTCGTCTGGATTCAGAGCCATACACTTACACGGCCACCGCGTGATGTTCTGCCCGCTCGGCACGCCAGGAACGCACTTGCGCACCATACTCTGCCAACACACGGGCCACGTTCGCTTGGTCTTTGACGTGCAACCCGGCGCGCTCGCGGAACAGCCGAGAACTCTCCGCGTGCAGGCGCTCCAGCTTCTCGGCGTCCGGGTGTTCCTTGCTGGTTTCCTCGTAAATCTGACCGGTGAGGATGGCGCGCAGGTCGGTGATGACTTCGCGGGCGCACTCGAAGTCAATGGCTTCGTCTTGAGTCCATTTCGGTATCGCGTTCATCGCACCCTCCATTAATGTCTGGTAATGTCTATATTTTAGCACTTCATCGTGCCCGCGATGATCCCGAGCGCCGCGCCTGACTTCCCGCGCCGGTTGTTCCGGATGATGCAGGCCAAACCCGCCCGATGCGTGCCGCAGGTGCAAACATTGCCGCCTGAGCGCCTATAATGGACGCCATTCCCCGATCAGGAGAAACACCATGCACCGCCGCGCCCACATCGCCATTCCCGCCCTCGCTGCCGCTTTGTTTACCGGCGCTGTCGCCCTTGCGGCCCCGGCCACTCCCGGTGCACTACCGCAGGTCGAAGTCTACAAAACCCCTTATTGCGGCTGTTGCGGCGCGTGGGTGACGCACCTGCAACAAGCCGGTTTCAGCGTCAAGGTGCAGGAAGTCGAGGATTTGACCCCCCTGCGCGCACGGCTGGGCATCCCTGAAGCGCACGCATCCTGCCACAGCGCGAAAATCGGCAGCTACGTGCTGGAAGGACATGTGCCCGCCGACGATGTCAAACGTCTGCTGGAAGAAAAACCGCAGGCGCTCGGACTGGCCGTCCCCGCCATGCCCGCCGGTGCGCCCGGCATGGACGTCCCTCCGGAACATGCGCAAGCCTATGCGACCCTGCTGCTCAGGCGCGACGCTCCGGCGCAGGTTTATGTCCAACATCCTGCCGGAAAATAGTGGAAAAGAGGGAGCTACATCAAAATCATGTGATTCCATCGTCTTTCTCGTATAGCATCATTTATTATATCGAGTGACAATTCATGAATCACGTAATAACTCCTGTAAATGTGATACCCATGATCAGGTTTTCCAAGGCGGTTCAATGAGTATGGCTACGCGCCGCGTTATGCTCGAATTTACCCGGCACAGCGCATACGGACTCCATGTGTTTTGCGCCATTGCCAGGGCGGTTGCGGTTTTTTGTCGGCCCATAAGCCCAGCCGCGCCGCAGCAGCCTCACGTTCCAAAGTTTTCAGTGTGGCGTCTTGGGTATACGAGGCATAGACCCACGCCAGCCCACGGCGCAGCAGAATGCGGTTGACGGTTTCCGCTGCGCCATCGACGCTCACCTTGCCCACGCGGCGTCCATATTGGTCGATGTCGATGACTTCGACCTTCACCGCACGGTGCAGCGCGAGTTCGGTGAGCAGTTTGCGCGCCTGTCCGCCATAGGGCTGGCATCGCTCGGGGGCGTCGATTTCGGCGAGGCGGATGATGATGCGCCGCGCACGTTTGTCGACTACGGTCAGGGTGTCGCCATCGGCTACCGCCGCCACGGTGCCGCTCACCGCCGCATGGCGCTTGCGTGCCTTGCTCCGTGCCTCGGCTGGCGGAGCAAAGGCCAGCGCCAGCAGCGCGGAGACGAGCACGAGGAGGGAAAACGCACGCATGACGGCAGCGCCTGACGACAGGAAGGCGATATTTTGCCGCAAGCGGTGCATTCGGGGGGATTGGGGGGCGTGGAGGAGAAGCAGACCGCTCCGTGCGACGCGACCTGACCCGTTCAAATCAGGCCGCATCTGCCGGTAGCTTGTTGTTTCTCTCTGTTGGGGGTGGGGGTGGTGTGCTGCCGATCTGTGTCGGCGTGTGCCGCTTGATGTGAGTGCATCATGCGCTGCCCATTCCTCTGAATCCAATGGTTTATCCGTATCGGCAGAATAGGGGGAAGCTATCGTCGCGCCATTGCATTGGCGGCCATGGGGTTGCGCAGGTTCATCCGCTATAATCAATCGCTTTTACCCTCACGAGTGCCATGAGCGCCGACCCCAGAATATTACTCGCCGAGCTGATCCGCACCGCGCTGAAGAGCGTGGCCCCCGAACACGCCGACGCCCCCCTCCTGCTCGAACGCCCGAAGCAGGCCGGTCACGGCGACTTCGCCTCCAACATCGCCATGCAACTGGCCAAGCCCCTGCGCCGCAACCCGCGTGAACTCGCGGCCCTGCTGGTCGCGGAGCTGCCGCCTGCGGCTGCGGTGGAGAAGGTGGAGATTGCCGGTGCGGGCTTCATCAATTTCACCCTCGCCGCCGCGACCAAAACGACGGTGGTCAATGAGGTGCTGACCCAGGGCAGTCACTGGGGTCGCGGTGCGCCCAAGGGCCAGAAGGTGCAGGTTGAATTTGTCTCGGCCAACCCCACTGGCCCGCTCCATGTCGGCCACGGTCGCGGCGCGGCTTACGGCGCCTCATTGGCCGATGTGCTCGCCTTTGCCGGGTTTGAGGTCAGCCGCGAGTATTACGTCAACGACGCCGGACGGCAGATGGACATCCTCGCGCTGTCGACCTGGCTGCGATATCTGGCGCTGTTCGGCATCGACATCGACTTTCCGCCCAACGCCTACCAGGGCGACTACGTGGTGGAAATGGCGCGCAATCTGCAACACGCCCACGCCGATCGTTTCGCCCACGTCAGCCCCGCCGGGGTGCTCGCCGGTACGCCCGCGTTGCCGCCGTCCTCGCGTGATGACGACGACAAAGAGACCAAGGCGCTGCGCGAGCAATATCTCGACACCCTGATCGCCAACGCCAAAAAACTGCTCGGCGAGGATTACCTGCAGGTGCACGGTTTCGCCCTCAACGCCCAGTTGGGCGATGGCCGCGACGACTTGCAGCAATTCGGCGTCCATTTCGACAAGTGGTTTTCGGAGCGCAGCCTGTTCGATACCGGGCTGGTCGAGCGCGCCGTCACCCGGCTCGAACAAGCCGGTCACGTCTATGTGCAAAACGGCGCCAGGTGGTTCCGCTCCACCACCTTCGGCGACGAAAAAGACCGGGTCGTGCAGCGCGAAAACGGCATCTACACCTATTTCGCTTCCGACATCGCCTATCACCTCAACAAATACGAACGCGGCTTTGATCGCATCATCGACATCTGGGGCGCCGACCACCACGGCTACGTGCCACGGGTGAAGGGCGCGATCACGGCGCTCGGCCTGCCCGCGGACAAACTCGACGTGGCGCTGGTGCAGTTCGCGGTGCTGTACCGCAACGGCCAGAAAACCTCGATGTCGACGCGCTCGGGCGAATTCGTCACCCTGCGCGAACTGCGCAACGAAGTCGGCAACGACGCCTGCCGCTTCTTCTACGTGCTGCGGAAGAGCGACCAGCATCTGGATTTCGACCTCGACCTCGCCAAGAGCCAGAGCAACGAAAATCCGGTGTATTACGTCCAGTATGCCCATGCGCGGGCGTGCGCGCTGATTCGGCAATGGGGCGGCGAGCGCAGCGATCTGCCGGACGTCGACACCCGTGCGCTGCAGCGCGAACGCGAGCTGGCCCTGTGCGCGCGGCTGGCGATTTTCCCCGAGCTGGTGCAATCCGCCGCGGCCGATTACGCCCCGCACCAGATTGCGTTTTATCTCAGGGAACTGGCGGCGGATTTCCATAGCTGGTACAACGCCGAACGCATCCTGACCGACGACGAAGCGGTGAGGCTGGCGCGGCTGGCGCTGGCCGATGCCATTCGTCAGGTGCTGACCAACGGCCTGGTATTGCTGGGTGTGTCAGCGCCCGCAACGATGTAGAAGAGAGAAGTCATGCGCAAAACCCGTTCTGTTCCGTCCCGCCCTGCCCTGCCGACGAAAAGCGGTGGGGGCACGGTGGTCGGCATTTTCATTGGCATCATCCTCGGCGCTGCCATCGCCGCCAGCGCGGCGTGGTATTTCACCCGCGCCAATCCTTTCCACACCGTGCCGGGCGCGGCACGTGCGCCCACGGTCGCCCAACCGTCAGTCTTGCCGGGCAAGCCCGGTGGTCAGCCGGTGGAAAAATCCAACTTCGATTTCTACACCATCCTGCCCGAAGGCGGCGCCGCGCCGAAGCAGCCCACGCCGCCCGCGCAGCCGCAACAGCCCCCCGCAGTGGCCGCCGCCGCTGCCACAGTGGAAAAAGCCTGGCTGCAACTGGGCGCGTTCGAGAACCCCGCCGAAGCCGACAATCTCAAGGCCCAGTTGGCCCTGATGGGGATCGAAGCCTCCCTGCAACGCGGGCAACTCGCCGATGGACGCACCATCCACCGGGTGCGGGTCGGCCCCTTCGCCGGCCCCGACGCCATGAACCCGGTTCGCACCCGGCTGGCCTCGGCCGGCTTCACCACAACCGTGACCCGTGCTGGACAATAAACGGGAACCCCTTGTATCGTTAGTGGTCATACCCGCACGCTACCGCTTGTTTCACAACTCATTTAACAACTCGTCTCACCAAAGACTCAGGAGTCAAGGATGAATCGTCGCGATGTTCTTTTGCAGCTTGGCACGCTGGCGCTCGTTGCCAGCCCGGCGGGCCTTGTGTTGGCCCAGGGCAGCAGCGCGTTTACGACGCTCAAGCCCGCCGTGCCGTCCGGCAATGCTGAGGGCAAAATCGAAGTCATCGAATTTTTCCACTATGGCTGCAACCACTGCCGGGCGTTCGATCCCCTGATCAACATATGGAAGCAAAAACTCCCGGCCGATGTCGTGTTCACCCGGGTGCCGGTGATCTGGAGCGAAGAGGCCAAAGGCTGGGCCGCGCTCTATTACAGCCTGCAGGCGATCAACAAGCTCGATGGCGTGCACGAAAAGGTTTTCGCCGCAGTGCAGGATGGGCATCTCCCCCTGCACCAGTTGGACGGCGCCCGGGCGTGGGTCGTCCGCCAGGGGGTCGATGAAAAGGCCTTCACCGATGCCTACCGCTCCTTCGGCCTGCCCGCCCGCGTGCGGGGCGCCGATCAGCTTGCCAAAGAATACAAGATCACCGGTGTACCCACCGTGGCCGTCGGCGGCAAATATACGACTTCCGCCTCGCAGGCCGGCAGCCATGAGGCCACCCTGCAAACCGCTGATCGCCTGATTGAGCGGGTGCGCAAAGGATAGAGAGTGGGCGATGAGCTTCTCCTTTCCCGTATCCCTGTCGATTCCGTTCTCCCGGAGTAACCAGATGAGCGAAGCTGCAGCGGCGGCGGCTCAACAAGCGCCTGCTGTCTCACCACCACCACCACCGCCCCCCGAAGTCGACGCTGGCGAGCGCCGCCTGAACCAGCGCTTTGTTGCCCAGCGTCAGGGTGAGGCCTGCTTCTGGGCGCTGGTGGGCAACCACCGCGTCGCCCTCAACGACCTCTCCATCACCGGCTTTTCCCTGCCGCTGCTGCCGGACTATCCGCTCGGGACGCAATTCGACTTCACCCTGCAGCGCGACGGCATCCCTGACGCCGTGCGGGGCCGCGCCCAGATCGTCAACCAGCTTGGTAAAGACGCCAGCGCCAAGCTCGGCTGCCGCATCATCCAGTTCAACGGCGACGACGCCGAACGCCTGAAAGAGTGGCTCGTCACCCACGTCATCTGCAGCGCCACGGTGCGCATCACCGAAAAAGACGCCGCAGCGATTGTCGCCGGGCGACCGTTGATCTGAGACGAAACCGGGATGTAGGTATCGGCAACGGCGGGCGGGTTTGAAACCCGCCCCTTGTATTTTGTTGCCGGGTTAATCGCGGGGATTGAAGGGAGCGATGGTGTCCCCGCCGTTGCTCCCGGCGCATCGCAAGCCTTGGCGCCGTGCCCGAATGCTCGACACGGATCACAGTATCTACAATTCATGCGATTACCCTGAAGTGGGGAGCCGGGGGCGGGGTTGAAAACCTCTCTGCGGTTCGAGCGCCTCGCCGTGGCGCAGGCCGAGCGTGATGAGCCAGGCGAGGGCCAGGAAAGGCCACAGTCCGGAGACCAGATTGGTCAGGCCGTAGAGGTTGGGAAGGTTGCCGCGGTCGAGGATGACATGGCCGCTGGCGAGCAGGTAAGGGTTTTCCGGCAGCAGGTTGATGCACACGATGGCGCCGAGCAGGCTGGCGCCTGCGCATCCATGCTGGACGACACGGGGGAGGAAAAATGCCAGGGTGAGCAGCGCACCGCCGATGATCAGGCCGTGGCCGGAGCCGGGCGTCAGCCAGGCCAGCGGGGCGGAGGGCAGGAAGAACACGGCGGTGGCCAGACTGCGGGCGCCGAGGCCGAGCAGGAACATGAACACGGCGATGAGCGGCCCCTGTTGCCGGATCAGGCAGCGCACAAACAGGCCGACGCCCAGCACCATGCACGCGGTTTGCGCGGCTTCGAGCACGATCTGGCGGTCGGGCTGAAAAGGCAGCGGCGGGCTGACGCCCAAAAGGTGGAGCAGGTCGCCATCGGCAAACAGCAGCTGGTCGGGCGTGAATTGGGCGAACAGCCAGAGGATGGCGAGGATGACGCCGAGGTTGCTGCCGGGGACGTTGAGCAGGAAGCGGGCGTGCAGGCGACTGAACGCGCCGTGTGGCCCGAACAGCGCCGCGCCCCATTTGGCGCCGATGAGGGCGCCGACGAGGGCGCCAGCGGAATTGCTGCCGATGTCGATGTTGCTCGCTACCCGGGTGGGGAGGAACACCTGTAGCGTTTCCAGGGCAAAACTTAGCAGGGTGGCAAAGATGGCCGTGAGCACAATCCGCCGCCGCGCCCGCCAGTTGGCAGGCAGCGTGGCCGCCACGGTCAGGCCGAGGGGAATGTAGCCGAGGATGTTGAAGATCAGGTCTTCAACGCTGAAATATTTGGGCCACGGCGCCACGAGGTAATCCAGTACGGGCAAGCCGCTCGATTGCCAGCCGCTCATGGGGTGCAGGCAGGCATAAACCAGCAGCGCGAGCCAGGCGAGGGCAAGTTGGCAGGAAAACGGGAAGCGGGACACGGTGGCGGGGGAGGCGTCAGGGCGCGGATGCAAACTAAGGAGTCTAGCCGAGAAATCGCAGCTTCGGACTTCTCCCGCTTCCCCTTTCCGGCTAAAGTTCGCTGTTAAACCATTTTGTTTGCTACTGCCCGTGCGCATCTTTCGTCTTGCCCGGATTCTTCTGGTCGGCCTGCGTTTTGGTCTGGACCGCGTCATTCTCGATGCCGATGCCAGTGGTCGGCTCGGGCGTTGGTGGTCGTGGGTGTTTTTCTGGCGCAAATTTACCGAATCGCGTGCGGTGCGGCTGCGGCGGGCGCTGGAATCGCTGGGGCCGATTTTCGTCAAGTTCGGGCAGATGCTGTCGACCCGGCGTGATTTGCTGCCACCCGATATTGCCGATGAGCTGGCGCTGTTGCAGGATCAGGTGCCGCCTTTTCCCTCCGGGCAGGCCATCGGGTTGCTGGAGGATTTATACGGGCGTCCGGTCGATGAGGTGTTTCGCCAGTTCGAGCGCACGCCGGTGGCGTCGGCTTCGGTGGCGCAGGTGCATTTCGCGGTGCTGCCGGATGGCACCGAGGTCGCGGTCAAAGTGCTGCGCCCCGGCATCGAGCCGGTGATCGAACACGATCTGGCCTTGCTCGATGCGGCGGCGGCCTTGCTGGAGAGCATCTGGGCCGAGAGTCGGCGGCTGAAACCGCGGGAAGTGGTGGCCGAGTTCGGCAAATATCTGCGCGATGAGCTTGATCTGATGCGCGAGGCGGGCAGTTGTGCGCAGCTGCGGCGCAACTTTCTGAATTCACCGCTGCTGCTGGTGCCCGAGGTGTATTGGGATTGGTGCGGCACCCAGGTGATGGTGATGGAGCGCATGCACGGGGTGCCGATTTCGCATATCTCCGAGTTGGTCAACCAGGGCAATGACCTCAAGGCGCTCTCGAGAGCAGGGGTGGAGATCTTCTTTACCCAGGTGTTCCGTGACGGGTTCTTCCACGCCGACATGCATCCGGGCAACATCTTCGTCCATCAGGACGGACGCTACATCGGGCTTGATTTCGGCATCATGGGCACCTTGAATGAGGTGGATAAAAACTACCTCGCGCAAAATTTCCTCGCCTTTTTCAAACGCGATTACCGTCGCGTGGCGCTGGCCCACATCGAGGCCGGATGGGTACCGGCCCACACCCGGGTCGATGAGTTCGAGGCCGCGATTCGTACCGTGTGCGAGCCGATTTTTGATCGCCCGCTGAAAGATATTTCGTTTGGCAAAACCCTGTTGCGCCTGTTCCAGACCGCGCGCCGCTTCGAGATGGAAGTGCAGCCGCAACTGGTGATGCTGCAAAAGACCTTGCTCAATGTTGAAGGTCTGGGCCGCCAGCTCGACCCCGAACTCGACCTGTGGACGACCGCGAAGCCGTTCCTCGAACGCTGGATGCATGAGCAGGTCGGGTGGCGGGCCTTGCTGCGCGAAGTGAAGAACGAAGCGGTCAATTGGGCGACCATCGTGCCGCGGCTGCCCCGTCTCGCCCATCAGGCGCTGGTGGATAACCACCAGCAGCGCAGCGCGATACAGGAACGGCTCGACGGCATCGAGCGCCGCCAGCGCCGCGATGCGCGCTGGGTCGGTGTGCTGGTGCTGCTGGTGCTGTTGATCGAAATCTGGCGCCTGTCGGGCGCTTGAGCAAGTTTACGAAACCGGGTCACTCCCTTATGAATCCCCGTACTATCGAACTCGTTTGTCCGGCCGGCAGCTTGCCGGCGCTCAAGAACGCGGTGGATCACGGCGCGGATTGCGTCTACCTCGGGTTCAAGGACGCGACCAACGCGCGCAACTTCACCGGGCTCAATTTTGACCAGGCCCAGATTCAGGCCGGCGTGGAGTATGCGCATCGGCGTGGGCGCAAGGTGCTGCTCGCGCTCAACACCTATCCGCTGGCGCGCAACTGGACTGACTGGGTCGCAGCGGTCGATCGTGCCGCCGCGCTGCAAGTCGATGCCCTGATCATGGCCGACCCCGGCCTGATGGCATACACCGCACGCACCCATCCGCAGCTCAAGCTCCATCTGTCGGTGCAGGGTTCGGCGACCAGCCATGAGGCGATCAACTTTTATCACGAGCGTTTCGGCATTCGCCGCGTGGTGTTGCCGCGGGTGTTGTCGCTGGCCCAGGTCGAGCAGCTTGCGGCCAATACGCCGGTCGAGATCGAGGTGTTCGGCTTCGGCGGTCTGTGCGTGATGGTCGAGGGGCGCTGTGCGCTGTCGGCCTATGCCACGGGCGAGTCGCCCAACTGCCACGGCGCATGTTCGCCGGGAAAATTCGTGCGCTGGGAAGAGACGCCTCAAGGGATGGAGGCGCGCCTCAACGGCATCCTCATCGACCGCTTTGCGCCCGATGAACGGGCCGGTTATCCGACGCTATGCAAGGGCCGCTTCGAGGTCAACGACGAGCTGTATTACGCGGTTGAAGAACCGGCGAGCCTCAATACGCTGGAAATTCTGCCCGAGCTGGCCCGCGTTGGCGTGGCGGCGATCAAGATTGAAGGGCGGCAGCGCAGTCCGGCCTACGTGACCCAGGTCACCAAAGTGTGGCGGGCTGCGCTCGATGCCCTGCAAAGTGGCGCGACGTTTACCGTCCAGCCGGCATGGATGGCGGAATTGAACCGGATTTCCGAAGGCCAGAGCCACACTCTGGGTGCCTATTATCGACCGTGGAAATAAGTCTGAAGTGAGTGAAAACAGCGCGATGAAACTTGCTCTCGGCCCCCTGCTTTATTACTGGCCACGCCAGCAAGTGCTCGATTTTTATGCCGAAGTGGCGACAAGTGCGGCGCTCGACATCGTTTATGTCGGTGAGACCGTGTGCTCGCGCCGCCATGAACTGCGTCTCGATGACTGGTTCGATCTGGCGGCGCGGCTGGCGGCTGCGGGCAAGGAAGTGGTGCTGTCGACCCAGACCCTGATTGAATCGGAGTCCGACCTCAAGACCCTGCGCCGGATGATCGACAATGCGACTTTCCGCATCGAAGCCAACGACATGGGCGCGGTGCGGCTGCTGGCTGCCAGCGGGCGGCGGGACTGGATTGCCGGGCCGACGCTCAATGTGTTTAATCCCGCCACGCTTGCGCTGCTGGTCGATGCGGGGGCCAGGCGCTGGGTGGTGGCGCCGGAAATGGCTGGCGCTGCGGTGGCCGAGTTGCGCGCCGACATGGCCGACGCAGTCGAGAGCGAAGTCTTCGCCTACGGGCGCTTGCCGCTGGCGTATTCGGCGCGCTGCTTCACGGCGCGCCATTACAATCTGCAAAAAGATAGCTGTGAATTCCGCTGTCTGGGCATAGATGACGGCCTCGTGTTGCACACACGGGAGCACGAAGCTTTTCTCACCCTCAACGGCATCCAGACCCAATCGGCGCGGGTGTATAACCTGCTGGCTGATCTGCCCGTACTTGCAGGCGCGGCGGAAATTCTGCGCATCAGCCCGCAGCATGCGCATACGCTGGAGATTGCCGGTTTGTTCCGCGACGTGCTCGACGGTCGTGCGCCTGCGCAGGCCACCTTTGAAGCCAGCCGCGTGCTGATGCCGGAAGCACCGTGTAACGGTTTCTGGCATGGCCGCCCCGGCGCGGAGCTGCTGCCGCTGGCTGCACCCTGAACTGCTGAACCGGAGTATCCGATGTCGACCCCGCGCTGTTTGAATCCTCTCTCCCTGCTGCCCGATACCCTGAAGACGAAGATCGTCGGGCACCTGACAACGCTGAGCATTCCCGCCCCGCTGGCGAAGATTTCCGCCCGTCTGCCCCAGTTGCCACCCACCCTGGCCCTGGTCAGCGCGCTCAATCTGGTGCCGGACGCGGTGCTGTCACGCGCCACGCTCGCACCACTTGAAGGCCGTCACCTGCGGGTGTGCGTGCTGGATGCGGGCTTGAGCCTTGATTTCACTTTGCGCGGCGCATATTTCCTCCCTCTGGGCGCGAATGCAACCCCCACCGATCTGGTGATTTCGGCCAGCGCCGGGGATTTCATCGCCCTGGCCTTGCGTGAAGAAGATGCGGATACCCTGTTTTTTGGCCGGCGGCTGGTGATGGTGGGCGACACCGAACTGGGCTTGCTGGTCAAAAATACGCTGGATGCGATTGACTGGAATGGTCTCCATCTACTTCCTTTTTATTCCGGGCAGTAGTGCGCCTTCGCGGAAATGATGATGCGAAATCAATCTATGGCGGAATAGTCATATTTCAATTTATTTGTGTAGACATAAATTATGACTTTTAGGTGAGTGTCCTCGCTATTCTTCCAGTGGCACGACCTTTAATTCGCAGCGCTTTGCTTGTCCCGTCCAAAATGAAAAATAATCCTTTATGTATATCTTGTACTTCTTTCCAATTTTCTGGCGGACACCGCAAATGCCTGTCTCGTCCGTCTCAATCGTATTAAAGCTGATTGATCCAAAGAAGTCACCTTTGTTTGGCAATTCTTTTTCGAGTATATTAAAATAACTCTGTATCAAGATAGCGCCATACATTTTCTTGCCTGCGTCACCTCCCAGTTTCTCTCCGTTCTCATCGATATGGTAATCAAATTCCCAAGTGCTTTGGTAGAACAGCTTACCCACAAAGACAGCCTCCGCGCTTCTTTCGTCCAGCGCGTTCGAGCATTCGCAAGACAACGCATCTCCACAGAAAAACAAAAAACAGACCATCAAGATCGCTTTCATTTAGCCGCTCCATGAATGTCGTCTGCCAAAGAAATCTCACTTGCAAAAAAGAAACAGTCATTCGCATCGAGAAAATCCATGTCGTCAAAGGAATATATCTTATAAATCTTTCCGGGTGAACCTCTCCATTTTTCGGAGGAGATCACAATTTCCTCCACCAGCAAGGATCCTTTCAGTACCTTGAGGACTTTCAATGTGGTTGAATAAAAATTCCCTCCCATTGGTTTTTTTCCATTTTCATCTTCAACAGAAACGGGAGACCATCGGATTTGGGAAGTTACCTTTCCAAGAAACATCAAAGTAGCTATTTCCTTGTTGTGTTCACCAAGCAGTTCCCACTCAAGGATGACCACATCATGGTCTATCAATTGGCATTTATGCCATTCAGCCAAGGCTTTGCCGCAAAGAATGAGGCATAAAATAGATACCAGAAAATAGCGTAGTAATTTCATTTCTCAATCTCCTATAAGGCTGCGAATTTCCGACCACCCGCATTCAACCCATGACAGCATACCACCAACCCTGTGCCAGTGGGGCGAGTTGAAGTATTCTCGCAAGGGCAGTTCAACAACCTATTCCCTTGTCCGATATTCGTTTAATACTACAGTTTTCGGGGGGCAAGGTCAATTTACCCCGCATTCGCCACTCAGGAACCCGATCATTGTAGACCACCCATACACTCATCAATCTCCCAAGGCTTGCCGGTTGCGTGATCTTCAACTCTATTGTGATCGGCAAAACTTCATAATCAACAATGAACTTCAGTGGCCGGGTCATGTTCTCATCGTCCAGACGCAAGTAGCCTATAGGGGTACATTCTCCATTTCCTCCCCTCGGCCATGTAAGTTTGCCGAGGTTTACCGTTTCCTGTTTGATCATCCCCTTGGCCCCCCGGATAACGATGTCAATCGTTCCCTCCAAAGGACGCATGCAATCATAGTCAGGAACCACAAACGAGAGGCTCGCATCGCCGGACAGAAAGTACGGAAGATCCATCGTCTTCGTCACGGATTGTAACTTTCCGATATCGAGTACAGCGACCTCTCGGCCATTGTCAAAATCCCACATTAGCCACCACATGCAGCCGGAAGTCTGCGCCAAGACACAAGCAATACAAACAGCGCAAGCCACACGAACAACACGAGCAGAGCGCATTTTCGTGAGAGCCGTCACCAAGGCTTGCTTAGTCTTACTAAATCGTGCGACTGGATTGTCAGGATTCATGCGGGTTTATACTCCAGTAAGGTATTCTGGCAATGGATCCTCCGGCGTATACGGGCTCGCAGGATCTTGCCCCCATCCGGGCGTAAGCCCTGATCCGTCAGGCGTCTGCGTCTCAAGGCCACATCGCACAGCCAATGTGTAGGTGAATGTATTGCTGTTAGATCCAAACGAAGCAAAGTAGTAAGACGGATTTGCATAATTAGCAAACTCCTTAATTACTGTTTTTATTAAGAATTGGAATTAGGCCACCAGCGCCAGCGCAGAGGCCACCGCCAGGGCCAAGTGATGGCGCGCGGGCTTGCGGGTTTGTCGGGCTTGTTTCATTTCCATTACTCCCAATGAATCCATGTTGTAAACCGGGGCATTATAGGGGGGAAACGGGCAGCATCGCCAGCGCGGGACGCGGCGGGGGCTGCGGGCGGTTGACTTGCGCTCCAACCCGCATTCAACCCTTATCCATTCACTCCCTGCGCATATTCACCCAGATACGCCTGCGTATCTTCAATGCTCATCGGTTTGGCATGTTTGTAGCCCTGGATGATCACGCAGTGCAGGGTCTGGAAGAAATCCCACTGGGTCTCGTTTTCCACCCCTTCCGCGATCAGGCCAATGCCCATCGCGTGGGCGAGGGCCGAGATGGTGCCGATCTCCGCGTTGACTTTCGGATCGCCGATCTGAGAGGTAAAAGCGCGGTCGATCTTGATCGCATCGATCGGATAGTCGAACAGGTTCTTGAGTGCTGAACGCTCGACTTCCAGACGGTCGACAATGATCTCGATGCCCATCTTGCGCAGGGCAGCGAGGGTGGCCGAGGACGGGCCGGAATTGTTCAGCAGCGCGTATTCGGCGATTTCAAAGGACAAATGCTGGGCGGGGAACTGGTGAGCCTCCAGAATGTCCCGTACCCGGAGGGCAAAATCCCCCTGCTCCAGATAGCGCGGCAAAATATTGACCGAGATCCGGCCATCGAACAGGCCTGCTTTCAGCCAGTCTTTCGCCTGCTCGCACGCCAGATGGAGGATCTGGGAGTCGACTTCTTCCAGCATCAGCCCCGAGTGCTCGGCCACGCCGATGAACGCGCCCGGCAGCAGGTACCCCCTGAGCGGATGTTGCCAGCGCGCCAGCACTTCCAGATAAAGCACCCGGTGCTGGATGGTGTGATAGAGCGGCTGGAACCAGGGCACGAACTGGCGCTTGTCGAGGGCGGTACGCAGTTCTCTTTCGAGCTTGACATCCGCATGGAGCTTCTCCTGTACCGCCTGCTCGAAAAACTTGTAGCGCATGCCGCCTTCGGTCTTGGACAGGTACATCGCCATGTCCGCATTCTTGATGATTTCCTCGGGGTCTTTGCCGTTCTGCTCGCCCTGGAAGGTGGCAATACCGATGCTGGTACGCACCGCGATTGTATGGCCCTCCAGCGTGATCGGCTGGCGCAGCATGTTCAGAATGTCATCGGCCAGAATGGCGGCGCGGTCGGCCTGCTCCATTTCGTTCATGATCACGGCAAATTCGTCGCCCCCCAGACGGGCCGCGATATCCGTCTTCCTGACCCGCTCTTTCAGCACATTTGCCATATGCACGAGCAGGGCATCGCCCGCCGCATGCCCCAGCGTATCGTTGATCTGCTTGAAGCGGTCAAGGTCGAAAAACAGCAGCGCACCGTGTTTGCCTGAACGTGTGCTCTGGAAGATCGAGCGCTGCAAGTGCTCGTTGAACAGCATGCGGTTGGCCAGACCGGTCAGGGGATCATGCCCGGCCAGGTATTGCGCCTTTTCTTCGGCCTCCCGACGTACATGGATTTCTGTGGAGAGCTGGAGGTTGGCTTCGGAGAGTTCGCGGGTGCGCTCCTTGACAATGACTTCAAGATTGTCGCGGATATCCCGCAGGTCGGACTCGGCATGGGTGCGCTCACGGATTTCCTGCTCCAGCCGGGCCACGTTCTGGTTGAGCGTATCCGCCATTTCGTTGAAGGTGCCCGCCAGCGAGGTGATTTCGTCGTCGTGTCCGTACTGGAAGCGGAAGGTTTTCTCCCCCAGGCGGAAACGGTTGAAGCCGTCATTGAGCCAGCCGAGCTTTTTCGACAGGAAAGAGGCCATCCAGAACGCGATGAGCACCACCGCCACGATCAGGATCAGGGTCGTGATCAGCAGACGGATGGAGGTGTTGGTCATGTCGTGGCGCAACGCCTGCTCGACATCGTTACCCTGCGCTTTCATGTCGCCATTGGCGGTTTTGATGATCGCATCGAGCCGCCCTTTCGATTCAGTGGCCGCACGATGGAAGTCGACCACATTGGCGCCAATGGTGACGATGCCGAAACCCCGTTTATTGCCCGCCACGGCAGGGCTGTATTGCCCGGTGTAATAGGGAATGGCGGCCACCGTGGTGAGC
This sequence comes from Betaproteobacteria bacterium, assembly GCA_025997045.1. GTDB lineage: Bacteria > Pseudomonadota > Gammaproteobacteria > Burkholderiales > Rhodocyclaceae > WRNU01. The sequence goes on along the minus strand of BNUB01000019.1, from coordinate 13,149 downwards.
TTCCACAGCCCGCTCCACGCGATCAGGAAGGAGCCCGAGCCGCCCTGATCGGCAAGGTTGTACCAGCCGATACACTGCGGGGCAAAATTGAGCCAGCGGCAATCCAGCCCCACGTTTCCCTGTTCGGTCAGCTCTTTCGCCGCTTTGCGGCTCTGGCGCTGATCGACGAAGGTCGGCGCGGTTTCCCTGTATTCGCGCCAGCTTTTGCCACTCTGCTGCCAGTCTTCATAGACACTGCTCTCCAGCCACGGCACCTGCGGATCGCCATTTTCGTCGTAGCCGACGATCGAATGGTGGCGCGGATGGACGATCGAGCGTCCCTTGTAATCCCAGATGAAGGCGTAATTGCCGTCGAAGGCGTCGTTGATGTCACGATAACGCTCGTCGGTCGGCACGATATGGTCGGTAAACGCCATCAGGTGATCGTGATCGAGCGCCAGCGTCACCCAGCCGATGATCTTGCCGCCCTGCGTGACCGGCGTCGCCCAGCGCACGATGCCCTGAAAGCGTTTCCCGACCGGGTTTTCCTTGCCCGCATAGGCGTGCTTTTCCGGCTCGAAGTCAATGCCGCGCGTCTCCGCCGCCTCCGGGGTGAATTTGCCGATGACGCGGGAGCCGACATAGGTGCCGATCACGTCCGAGACGTAAATCTCGCCGGGTTTGAGCTTCTGTAGCTCGGGGAAGTAGGTCTCCGCTTTGGCAAAAGTATTGCCGCGTTGGGAGATGTCTTGCAGCGCCGGGTTCATGCGCGGGGAGCTCGTGGCCTTGATGCGCTCCTTGCCATCGAGTCCGACAAAGGTCATCTCCAGATAGAGCGGCAGCCTCTCCGTCTTGAAAAAGGCCGGGGGACGGTAATGGAAGCTGGTGGCGTTATCGTGACTGCCCGGCGCTGCGCTGTAGTCGTCCTGGGGCAAGGTGGTCTCGGGTTCCCAGTCGGTACTGCCCGCGTTCAGCCGCCAGCCGTCGTGCACCACCAGAACGCGGCGCTGATTCTCGACGTAATTGCGGTACATCGCCTCGTCCGGGGGGTGAGCGGCGACGAGCAGGATGTCGGTATCACGACTGTACAAAAAATCCGCCACCCGGCGGGCGGTGTCGGTGGTCAGGCGTTCGATATCATCGCGGGCGCGGGTGTCGAGCGCGTCCACGGCATCGTCGATGGCCAGATCACCCACGCGGTGAATGGATGTGTCTGCCGTACCGACCAGGGTGTCGATCTGCGTCTCAAGATTTCTGGCGGTTTTTTCGGTCTGGTACCAGGCGACACCGAGCAGCAATACCAGCGGCACCACCTTGATGCCGATGAAGAGCAGTATCAGACGAACCCGAACCGACAGTTTTAACCAAAAATCCATACCGTCCCCGCTCCTTGCGGTGCATGAAACAGACAAGCGTTGTTATTGTGCACATCTTAATATAGACAGGAAGTCGACGGCTCTTTTTATGCATTTATGGGTTGAACGCGGGCCACAAATTGTTCACGGTTCCTTGCGCTGGACGGCAAACGGCCTGATGCCAAGCTGCTCGCCAATCTGCTCGGCCACCGCACGCGCATTGGCAAGTGAGTCGAACGGCCCGCCATATACCTTGAAACGTCCGCCTTCTGCAGCGATCTCCAGCCTTCCGCCCAACTCCGTCATCTGCGCCGCCACCTGTGCGCGCAGGTTTTCGGCGTTATCCCTGGTGGCAAAAACGCCCAGTTGCAGGAAAACCCGCTGCTCATTTGCCCGCGCCACCGCTTCCACGCCTGCGCTTGCCGCCGGCGCGTCATTGGCCGCCACCGCCTCGGCAATCAGGGCCGCGAGCGGATCGCTGTCGTCCTCGCTTGCCACCTCGCGCACGGGCGCAGTGACCGCCGCCGCCTGGGCCACCGGCGCCGGATCGGGGAGCGGCGGCGGCTTGTTTACCCCCTCGCCGGGCAGGATTTGTTCGACTTCGACTTCGGCGCTGCCGTTGTTGACATAGCCCAGTTTCCACGCTGCGGTATAGGACAGATCCATGACCCGTCCATGCAGAAACGGCCCCCGGTCATTGACCCGCACCACCACCGAGCGCCCACTTGCCAGATGCGTGACCCGCGCATAGCTGGGAATCGGCAGGGTGGGGTGCGCGGCGGTCATCGCATACATGTCGTAAGCCTCGCCGCTCGAAGTCGGCAGGCCGTGAAAACGCCGCCCGTACCAGCTTGCCACCCCGCGCTGGCGGAAAGCCTCGACCCGCTTGCGCGGGACAAAATTCTGCCCCATCACGCGGTAAGGACGATTGGCATAGGCATGGAGCGCCTCGGCACGCGGACTGGCATCGGGCACCCGCGCCAGATCAGGCGGCGGATTGTCACCGGGGCCATCGTCCTTGTAGAACGCGCCCCCGCCCGCCGTGCGTGCGGGCGGCGTCGCACGCGGCGCGCCCGCGCTGGTCGTGGGCGTGCCGCCGCCCTGTGTGGGACGCGGCGGCGTGCCCGCACAGGCGGACAGCGCCAGCGCCACCACCACCATCCCGCCCCGGCGCCAAAGATCACCGCTCATGCCGTCCGTCCTGTCCGGTTAACGTTTAAGCGCCAGTTTGCCATGGCGGATGCTCATCAATATCCCTACCCCCAGGCACAAGGTGACGAGCGCGGTGCCGCCGTAGCTGATGAAAGGCAGCGGCACTCCCACCACCGGCAGAATGCCGCTCACCATGCCCATGTTGACGAACACATAGGTGAAAAAGATCATCGTCACCGCCCCGGCCAGCAGGCGCGTGCCGAGGGTGGGCGCAATCGCGGCGATATACGCCCCCCGCGCCAGCAGGGCGAAATACATCAGCAGCAACAGCAGCGCGCCAATGAGACCGAACTCTTCGGCGAGCACGGCGAAAATGAAGTCGGTGTGGCGTTCGGGGAGGAAAGAGAGATGGGTCTGCGTGCCCTGCATCCAGCCCTTGCCGTCCACCCCGCCTGAACCAATCGCGATCGTCGACTGGATGATGTGAAAGCCCTTGTTGAGCGGATCGCGGGTCGGGTCCAGCAGGGTACACACCCGCTGTTTCTGGTAATCACGCAGTCCCGGCCAGGCAAAGTCGGGCTGGCACAGGGTATCGCCAAACATGGCCACTGCCGAAATGGCGACGATGCCCGCCACCAGCGCGGGCAGGATCAGCTTCCACGACAAGCCGGCAAAGAAGATCACATACAGCCCGGCCGCCGCCACCAGCAGACTGGTGCCCAGGTCAGGTTGTTTGACGATCAAGGCCACCGGCGCCGCGAACAGTGCGCTGGCCACGATAAATTCGCGCCAGCCGATATGGCCCTCGCGCTTCTGGAAAAACCACGCCAACATCAGCGGCATGGCGATTTTCATCAGCTCGGAGGGCTGAATGCGGGTCACGCCGATATTGAGCCAACGCTGCGCGCCTTTGGACACTTCGCCAAACAGCAACACCGCCACCAGCAAGGCCACCCCGACCAGATACAGCGGCAGCGCAAGCGACAGCAGGCGCTGGCTCGGGATGCACGCCACTACCCACATCAGCGCCAGCGCCAGCGCCATGTGGATCAATTGCGACTCGATCCGGTCCGACGAGGCGCTCACCATCAGCACCACGGCATAGACCATGAGCGCGACGAGAATCAGCAGCAGCACCGGATCGAGCGGTCGCAGCACCGTTTTCAAAGATTGCCAGGGGTTGATTCGCCACTCCCCCATCACTCGCCTCCGTGCTCGTCCGCGTCGGGATCGTCGTCTTCGGCCTCGCTGGCTTCTTCATCTTCCGCCGCTGGCTGATTGGCACGCTGACCGCTGAGATGAAAGTCCATCACCTGCCGCGCAATCGGCGCCGCCGACACCGCGCCGAAACCGCCGTTTTCCACCAGCACCGCGAGCACGATTTTGGGCTCGTCGGCGGGCGCGTAAGCAATGAACCACGAGTGGTCACGCAGGCGCTCGTTGGTGCGCCCCGCATAGCCTCTCCCCCGCAGCGAATAAACCTGCGCGGTGCCGGTCTTGCCGCCCGAGGTGTAGGGCGCGCCGGCAAAGGCGCGTGCTCCGGTACCCACCTTGTTGACGTCTTCCATCCCCCGTTTCACCGCCGCGACATGCTCGGGTTTGAGCGCCACCTGGCTCACCGGCCCCTGTTCGACTTCACGGCGCTGACCGTGACTATCCACCACATAACGCGCCACGTGCGGGCGGAAGAACTTGCCTTTGTTGACCAGCACGGACAAGGCGGTTGCCATCTGAATCGGGGTGTAGGCGTTGTAACCCTGGCCGATGCCCACCGAAATCGTATCTCCGCCCTGCCAACGCTGCGCCGCGGGGTTGGAGAAGCGGCGGCGTTTCCATTCCGGCGACGGCAACACCCCTTCGGCCTCGCCGGGCAAATCCAGCCCGGTGCGGGAACCAAGCCCGAGTTTGGCCATGAAAGCCGCGATGCTGTCAATGCCAAGATCATGGGCCAGCATGTAGTAATAGGTGTTGCACGACACCACGAGCGAGCGATGCAAATCCACCATGCCATGCCCGCCGACCTTGTCGTCCATGAAGCGGTGGCCGCCGAGGTCAAAATAGCCGGGGTCGTAAATCGCCTGCCCCAACACGCGCTTGCCACTGTTCAGGGCAGCCATCGCCATGAAGGGTTTGAAGGTGGAGCCGGGCGGATACGCGCTGTAGATCGCCCGGTTGAGCAGGGGATGATCGGGCGAATCATTGAGCTTTTTCCACTCATGCGACGAAATGCCATCGACGAACAGGTTGGGGTCGAAAGTCGGGGTCGACACCAGGGCGAGCACCTCGCCGGTCGCCGGGTCAAGCGCCGCCAGCGCGCCACGGCGGGCGCCGAATGCGGCTTCGGCGACTTTCTGCAGCTCGATGTCGATCGTCAATTCGAGACTGGACCCGACCACGGCAGGCACACTGGAGAGCCGCCGCACCGCACGTCCCCGGACGTTGACCTCGACTTCCTCGATGCCGGTGGTGCCGTGCAGCGCGTCCTCGTAAAACGCTTCCACTCCGCTCTTGCCGATGTGCTCGGTATTGCGATAGTTGCCGGTCGCCTGACGTTTTTCGATCTGCTCCACATCCCTGTCGTTGATCCGCCCGATGTAGCCGACGATGTGCGAGGCGGTCGTCCCCTGCGGGTAATCGCGGAACAGGCGCGCCTGCACCTCAACGCCGGGGAAACGGTAGCGTTCGGCAATGAAACGGGCGACTTCATCGTCGCTCAGGCGGGTGCGGATGGGCACGCTTTCAAACTTGCGGCTCTCGGCCAGCAGCTTGTAGAAGCGCCGTTTGTCCTTGGGTTCGATCTCGATGAAGGTGGCAAGCTGCTTGATCGTCTCTTCCAGCTCCAGCTCCGTGCGCGAGGGCGTGATCTCCAGCGTATAGGCGACATAATTGCGCGCCAGCACGGCGCCGTTGCGGTCGGAAATCGAGCCCCGATGCGGCACGATCGGCAACAACGCGATGCGATTATCCTCGGCGCGGGTGCTGTAATACGCATGGCGCTCCACTTGCAACACGTAGAGCCGCATCACCAGCACGATGAAACCGGCGAGCATGAACGCGCACGCCGCCAGCAGGCGGTAGCCATAACGCTGGTTCTTTTCTCCCGCAGGGCCGTAGGCGCTCATCCACCAGCCTCAGATCGGGCGGTTTTCATCACGTTCGACCGGCTGGAACTGCGGCAACAGCAGCAGATAGGTGAGCGGCACCCACAGCAGCACCCCGGTAAAACTGGAGAGGAAATACCACCAGCCGGGAAATTCGCTCCCGGCAATCAGACGCACCACCACCATCAGCGCCTGCACCGCAAGCAGCATGGGGAGCGCATGGAGCGCCTGGAGGAAGGCCGGAAACCACAACACCCGGCGCGACAGGTCGTTGGCAAGATAGGCGAGCACCACATAGGCCAGCGCATGCTGGCCCATGGCCGCGCCCTGGCCGATGTCGACCAGCACGCCGAAAAAGAACCCCGCCCCCATGCTGACCACCCTGGGCTCACGGATGCACCAGAATGCCAGCACCAGCGCCACCCAGTCGGGAATGCCGGGAATGCGCCCGGTGGGCACGTAGTCGAGCCCCAGCGCGACGATGAGGCTGGAGTAAACAAACCACACCTTGACCGGCAGCAGGATGCGATTGGAACGGTTGGTAAGTTGCATGTTTAGTCCCTGTTGCGCCCACGTGCGGGACGACGCGCCCGGTCTTGCGCCTCGGCGCCGGGCTTGGCCGCCGCTTCCGCCTGCGGTCGGGGCGGCGGCAGCACCTGACGCCCCAGCACCAGCACCCGGGTGCTCTGCTCGACCGCGGCAATCGGCTTGCACGCAATACGGGCAAACGCATCGGTATCGCGTTCAACGGTTTCGATCACCGCCACCGGCAGACCGGGGATGAAGACGCCATCCAGCCCGGAAGTCACCAGGCGGTCGCCCGGCCGCACGTCGGCGGTCGCCAGCACGAAGCGCAGCTCCAGCTTGCCATGTCCGGTGCCGAACATCACCCCGCGCAACTGATTGCGCTCGATCTGCACCGGAATCGCCTGATCGCGGTCGGTCAGCAGCGTCACTTCGGACTGAATCGGATAGATCCGGGTCACCTGCCCCACCACACCCCTGGCATCGATCACCGCCAGCCCCGGTTCCACCCCGTGCAGGGCGCCACGGTCGAGAATCACCTTGCGCGTAAAAGGGTCGGGCGCATCGTAGAGCACTTCCGCCGCGACCCCCTGGGTCTTGACCTTCCCCGCCATGGCAAGGAGCTGGCGCAAGGCGGTGTTTTCCTCTTCCAGGCGTTCAAAGCGCAGCAGCCGCTCGGCCACATCGGTCTGGTTGCGACGCAATTCGGCGTTCTCGAGCTGCACTTTGGCCAGAGTGGCAAAATAGATCGAGGCGTTACGGACAAAATCAGTCGGCTGCGACGCCAGCATCTGCAAGGGATACGTCAGCACCGACAAGCCCTGACGCAGCTCTTCGAGATAGCGGAAACGCAAATCCGCCACCAGCATCGCCAGACTGACCGCGACAAAGATCAACAGACGCACCTTGGCCGTCAGGCTACGGCGAAAAACAGGCAGCGTCTTGTAGTCGGCAGTCGTCATCCGGCGATGGTTCCCGCAGCGGCATCAGCCGCCGCAGCGCCTTAATCGGAGGTGAAAATGGAGCCGAGCTTGTCCATTTTGTCGAGCGCCATGCCGCAGCCACGGGCGACGCAAGTCAAGGGCTGCTCGGCGACGATAACGGGCAAACCGGTTTCTTCCATCAGCAAACGGTCGAGATCGCGCAGCAAGGCCCCGCCCCCGGTGAGCACCATGCCGCGATCGGCGATATCCGCGCCCAGTTCGGGCGGCGTCTGTTCGAGCGCGATCTTCACCGCAGACACGATCTGGTTCAGGGGTTCGTTGAGCGCCTCGAGAATTTCGTTGGACGAAATGGTGAAGCTGCGCGGGATGCCTTCGGCGAGATTGCGCCCCTTGACCTCCATCTCCCGCACTTCGGAGCCGGGGAAGGCGGAGCCGATCTCCTTCTTGATGTTTTCAGCGGTGGTGTCGCCGATCAACATGCCGTAATTGCGCCGGATGTAATTGACGATGGCGTCATCAAACTTGTCGCCGCCCACCCGCACGCTGCCGGCATAGACCATGCCGCCGAGCGAGATCACCCCGACTTCGGTCGTGCCGCCGCCGATATCCACCACCATCGACCCCAGCGCATCCGACACCGGCAGCCCGGCGCCGATTGCCGCCGCCATCGGCTCTTCGATCAGGTAAACCTGCGAGGCGCCCGCAGCGAGCGCGGCGTCACGAATCGCGCGGCGTTCGACCTGGGTCGAGCCACACGGCACGCAGATGATGATGCGGGGACTGGGCGAGAGCAGGCGGGCGTCGTGCACCCGCTTGATGAACTGCTTGATCATCTGCTCGGTGACCACGAAATCGGCGATCACCCCGTCCTTCATCGGACGGATCGCGACGATATTGCCCGGGGTCTTGCCCAGCATCTGTTTTGCCGTACTGCCCACCGCCTGGATGGTGCGCTTGGCGTTAGGCCCGCCTTCGGTGCGAATCGCCACCACCGAGGGTTCATCGAGGACGATGCCCTTGCCACGCATGTAGATCAACGTGTTGGCGGTACCCAGGTCAATCGCCAGATCATTGGAAAAATAGGAACGCAGAAAACCAAACATGGATAAAGATTCCGAAACCCGGTTCGAAACCGGTTGCAATGCGTTAAAAACGCGCCCCCAATCGAGCAGGGGGCAAAGTGGCTATGATACCCTACAAACATCCGCGAATTCAGCAGGTTTCTCACAATGCCGCTCACCAACGAACAAGTCAGGCGTCTGGCCCGTCTGTCCCGCCTCGCCATGACTGACGCAGCCATCGACACCACCCGCACCCGGCTCGATGGCATCCTCGCCCTGATCGCCCGGATGCAGGCCGTCGATACCAGCGGCATCGCCCCGATGAGCCACCCGCAGGAACTGGCGACCCGGCTGCGCACAGATGAAGTCACCGAGAGCGATCAGCGCACAGCGTTCCAGGCCATTGCGCCGCAGGCCGAAGCCGGGCTCTACCTCGTGCCCAAAGTCATCGAATAACCCGCCCATCATTGCCCCCATTTCCATCTGACTCCCCTCACTCCCATCTCATTCCCTCCTTCCCTCTCATTTTCTCTCATCTCTTTATGACTGCTGCGCCCTTTATCGACGCCCCTGTCTCCGCCTTGCGTCGTGCGCTCGATGACAAGAAGATCTCCAGCGTCGAACTCGTCACCCTGTTTCTCGACCGCATCGCTGCGCTCGACACCTCGATCAACGCCTTCATCACCGTCGACCGCGACGGGGCGCTTGCCGCCGCCCGCGCCGCCGACGCCCGCATCGCCGCAGGCACGGCAGGCCCGCTCACCGGCATCCCGCTCGGGCACAAGGACGTGTTCTGTACCGAGGGCATGCTCACCACCTGCGGCTCGAAGATGCTGGCCAATTTCGTCAGCCCCTACGACGCCCACGTGGTCAGCCTGCTCAAAGCCGCGGGCGCGGTGAGTCTGGGCAAAACCAATATGGACGAGTTCGCGATGGGCTCGTCCACCGAGTCCTCGCACTTCGGCCCCACGCGCAACCCCTGGGCCAGCGATCACGTCCCCGGCGGCTCCTCGGGCGGCTCCGCCGCTGCGGTGGCGGCCCGGCTGGCGCCGATCGCCACCGGCACCGATACCGGAGGCTCGGTGCGCCAGCCTGCGTCTTTCTGCGGCATCACCGGGATCAAACCGACGTATGGCCTCGTCAGCCGCTATGGCCTGATCGCCTACGCCTCTTCGCTCGATCAGGGCGGCGCTTTCGGTGCGTCCGCAGAAGACTGCGCGCTGCTGCTCTCCGCCATGACCGGGTTCGACCGCCGCGACTCCACCAGCCTCGAACGCCCGGTCGAAGACTACGCCGCCGCGCTCCACGCCCCGCTCGCCGACGCGGCCAAACCGCTGGCGGGCCTCACCATCGGCCTGCCCAAAGAATTTTTCGCCGCCGGGATGAGCGACGAAATCCGCGCCGCCACCGCAGCCGCGCTCGACCAGTACCGCAAGCTCGGCGCCGTCACCCGCGAAATCAGCCTGCCCAACGCCAACCTCGCCATCCCGGCCTATTACGTGATCGCGCCCGCCGAAGCCTCCAGCAACCTGTCGCGCTTCGACGGCGTGCGCTACGGCCACCGCGCCGCGACCTACGCCGACCTCGACGACATGTACTGCAAAAGCCGGAGCGAGGGCTTCGGCGCCGAAGTGCAGCGCCGCATTCTGGTCGGCACTTACGTGCTGTCGCACGGCTATTACGACGCCTATTACCTGCAGGCGCAGAAGCTGCGCCGCCTGATCGCCGAAGATTTCCGCCGCGCCTTCACCGAATGTGATCTCATCGCCGGCCCCACTTCCCCGGTCACGGCGTGGGCGCTGGGGGCGATGCGCGACGATCCGGTACAGATGTATCTGGCCGATATCTACACCACGCCGGTCAACCTCGCGGGTCTGCCCGGCATCTCCCACCCCGCCGGGTTTGACGCGGCGGGCCTGCCGATCGGCTTGCAGTTGATCGGCAATTATTTCGCCGAGAGCCGCCTGCTGACCGCCACCCACCATTTCCAGCAAGCCACCGACTGGCATTTGCGCCAACCGGCCCTCCTGACGGACGCACAAAAATGAGCAGAGCAGACTGGGAAGTCGTCATCGGGCTGGAAGTCCACGCCCAACTCAACACCGAAGCCAAGATTTTTTCCGGCGCCAGCACCGCGTTCGGCGCCAGCCCCAACGTCCAGGCCAGCGCCGTCGATGTGGCGCTGCCGGGGGTGCTGCCGGTGCTCAACCGGGGCGCGGTCGAGCGCGCCATCCGCCTGGGGCTCGCCCTTGACGCCCACATCGCGCCGAAGAGCGTGTTCGCACGCAAGAATTATTTCTATCCCGATCTGCCCAAGGGCTACCAGATCAGCCAGTTCGAGCTGCCGGTCGTGCAGGGCGGCACGATCAATATCCAGGTCGGCGAAGGCGCGGCGGCTTACGAGAAAACCATCCACCTCACCCGCGCCCACCTCGAAGAAGACGCGGGCAAAAGCCTGCACGAAGATTTCCACGGCATGAGCGGCATCGACCTCAACCGCGCCGGCACGCCCTTGCTCGAAATCGTCTCCGAACCCGACATGAGCTCCTCCGCCGAGGCCGTCGCCTACGCCCGTGCGCTGCACGCGCTGGTGCGCTGGATCGACATCTGCGACGGCAACATGCAGGAAGGCTCGTTCCGTTGCGACGCCAACGTCTCGGTGCGCAAAAAAGGCGCCACCGTGCTCGGCACCCGACGCGAGATCAAGAACCTCAACTCTTTCCGCTTTCTGCAGCAGGCCATTGATTTCGAGATCGGCTGGCAGATCGAAACCATCGAAGACGGTGGCGCGATCGTGCAGGCCACGGTGCTGTTCGACCCCGACACGGGCGAAACCCGGATGATGCGCTCGAAGGAAGACGCGCACGATTACCGCTACTTCCCCGACCCCGACCTGTTACCGCTGGAGATCGACCCGGCGTGGATCGCGCGTGTCGCCACCGAACTGCCCGAGCTGCCCGCGGCGATGAAAACGCGCTTCATCGGCGACTTCGGCCTCTCCGCCTACGACGCCAGCACCCTCACCGCCTCCAGGGAAGTCGCCGACTATTTTCAGGGCACGGTCGCCGCAGCGGGCAAAGCCCAGGCCAAGCTCTGCGCCAACTGGGTCATGGGCGAACTTGCGGCCCGGCTCAACAAGGCCGAGCTCGACATTACCAACACCCCCGTCTCCCCCGCGCAACTGGGCGGGCTGGTGGCGCGCATCGCCGACAACACCCTCTCCAACGCCATCGCCCGTAAAGTGTTCGACGCCTTGTGGAACCACGAAGGCGTCGATGCCGACGACATTATCGGCAAACAGAACCTGAAACAGCTCACTGACAGCGGCGCCATCGAAGCCCTGGTCGACGAAGTGCTCGCCGCCAACCCGAAATCGGTCGAAGAGTTCCGCAGCGGCAAGGAGAAAGCGTTCAATGCGCTGGTCGGGCAGGTGATGAAAGCGAGCCGTGGCAAAGCCAGCCCGGCGCAGGTCAATGACATCCTGCGGCGCAAACTGGCCGACGACAGATAAAACCACTCCCCTAAAATGTCACGGTGCCAGACATAATGGCGCTTATTGCCATAGCGGCTATGTTAAGATTACGGGCTGTCATGACGTTATCGTTATAAGAGCAAAGATCATGGTCGACTGTCCGCTATGCGCTCCTTTACAGGACAAAAAAGACGAGATCGTCTGGCAGGATCGGTATTGCCGCGTCATCCATGTTGCCGACTCCGGCTCGTCTGCCGACTCATCTACCGACTCATTTATCAACTCATTTATCAGCTATCCCGGATATTACCGTGTAATCTGGGCGGCCCACGTCGCCGAAATGAGCGATTTGACATTGCCGGAGCAACACCATCTGATGAACGTGGTATTTGCTGTCGAGCGTAGCCTGCGCACACTGATGAACCCGGATAAAATCAATCTCGCCAGCTTTGGCAACATCGTACCTCATGTGCATTGGCACATCATTGCACGCTATGCCGATGATCGTCATTTTCCTGAATCCATCTGGGGTCAGGCGCAGCGCAGCGGGTGCGCCCACGCCGCCCCCGACCGTGTGACCATGTCCAGGCAGATCGCCAGCGGACTCGAATCCCGTCAGCCAACGACGCCCCTGTGTCCGGAACTCTCATGACTTATCGCACCCCTTCCCAATGCCTCGCCCTGCTGCAACAGCTCCCCCCGGAGCTTGATAAACGTCATCAGGTGTTATCGGCCATCATCACCGACCTGCTGGAATCCAGCCCCTCGCCCAGGCAGCACCTCGAAGTGCTCGAGGCCACACGCCAGCCGATCGATGCGGCCCAGACCGGGCTGACCGCCCACTGCACCAGACAACCCTTGCCCCCGGACAGCGCGGACAACGACACCCTGCTCAGGGTCGTCACCCTGTGGCAGAACCTCGCCCGCTCCTATGCGCTGGTCGCGCAACAGGCTACCCGGCTCGGCACCCTCAAAAGCAAGCATCCGCTGCTCGCCCAACGCCAGTTGTATTACCTGGGCAAGGTCGTGGTCGAGTATTACCGTGCGCACCGCGCACTCCCCGTCGGCGCCTGGAAAGCGGCTCATGAAGCCTTCCTCGCCGTCGAAGCGGCCAATCTTGCCCACACCCGCGTCCCCGATGTGCTCAACACGGTGTGGAAAGCACAAAGCGCGCTCGAAGCCTACATCACCATCCTGCTGATCGACCTTGCCAACCCCTTTGGTCGCACCGGTCACGAATGGGCGTGGATTTGCCGCTGGGCGCAGCGCTTCTCGCCCTATTGCGACCTCGACCCCGTCATCACGGGACGCAAGCCCACCACTTACGCGCTCGATCTCACCGCTGATTTCGGCCTGCGCCCGCTGGGCCTGTTCCCCAAGGGAACCCAGGCGCGCTACTTCGACTGCGCCAAGCTCGCGGCCCAGATCCAGTCCGTCTTCGCCCAGTTCAAGCAAGGGGTGTCGCCCACCTCGCTCGGTCTGGGTGACGATTGCAGTGTCGAGTCCTGCGCCCACCTCCTGCTGTCGCTTTATCGTCCGTGGGGGCTGGCTTCCGCCGGG
>BNUB01000018.1 GCA_025997045.1 Betaproteobacteria bacterium | reverse complement strand
CCTGTCCGCTTTGCGCGATGCGTTGCAGGCGCGTCTTGTGGCGCTGGGGGCGAGGGTGTTCGGCGCAGCGGCAGAGCGTTTGCCCAACACGGTCTTTTTTGCTTTCGCGGGCATTGATGGCGACACGCTGGTCGGGCGGCTCGACCACGCCGGTTTTGCCTGTGGCAGCGGTTCGGCCTGTTCGAGCGCCGCGCCGGGGCCATCCCATGTGTTGCGGGCGATGGGGGTTGAGCCGGAGCTGGCGCGGGGGGCGGTGCGGGTGAGCATGGGGCGGGATACGGGCGCTGACGAGATCGAGCTGTTCGTCACCCGGCTTGCGCACATCGTTGGAGAATTGAAGAATCTTGCCGCGATGGCTGATTAGTCCGGCGGTTTTATGGAGAATGGAAACGTGGTGAAACGACCCATCTACCTTGATTATTCGGCGACGACGCCGGTTGACCCGCGGGTGGCGCAGGCGATGATTCCCTGGCTGACCGGGAAGTTCGGCAATCCGGCGAGCCGCTCGCATGCTTTCGGCTGGGAGGCTGAAGCGGCAGTGGAGCAGGCGCGCGAAGACGTGGCGGCGCTGGTCGGCGCGGATTCCCGCGAGATTATCTGGACTTCGGGGGCAACCGAGTCGAACAACCTCGCGATCAAGGGTGCGGCGCATTTCTACAAGGATCGCGGCAAGCACCTCATCACGGTGAAGACCGAGCACAAGGCGGTGCTCGATACCGTGCGCGAGCTTGAGCGCGAAGGGTTCGACGCGACCTATCTCGATGTGCAGGAAAACGGCCTGGTCGATCTCGACGTGCTGCGTGCGGCGCTGCGCCCCGACACGATCCTGGTCTCGGTGATGCTGGTGAATAACGAGATCGGCGTCATCCAGCCGATCGAGGAAATTGGCGCACTCTGCCGCGAAAAAGGCATCATCTTCCACGTCGATTCGGCGCAGGCGACCGGCAAGGTGGCAATCGACCTCAGCCGTCTGCCGGTTGATCTGATGAGCTTTTCCGCGCACAAGACTTACGGCCCCAAGGGCGTCGGTGCGCTCTATGTGCGCCGGAAACCGCGGGTGCGGCTGGAGGCGCAGATGCACGGGGGCGGTCACGAACGCGGCCTGCGCTCGGGCACGCTGCCGACGCACCAGATTGTCGGCATGGGCGAGGCCTTTCGCATTGCGCGTGAAGAGATGGCGGGCGAGAACGATCGCATCCGCGCCCTGCGCGACCGCTTGCTGGCGGGTATTTCCGCGATGGAAGCGGTCTATGTGAACGGCGACCTGACGCAGCGGGTGGCGCACAACCTCAATGTTTCCTTTGCTTATGTTGAGGGCGAATCGCTGATGATGGCGATCAAGGGTATTGCCGTGTCATCGGGTTCGGCGTGCACTTCGGCAAGTCTGGAGCCGTCTTATGTGCTGCGGGCGCTCGGGCGTGAGGACGAGCTGGCGCATAGCTCGATCCGTTTCACCCTCGGGCGCTTCACCACCGCCGAGGAAGTCGACTACGCCATCGAGGTGCTGAGAACCAAGGTTGGCAAATTGCGCGATTTGTCGCCGCTGTGGGAGATGGCACAGTCAGGGATCGATCTCAACACCGTAGAATGGGCGGCACATTGAAGCCGCTGGCTGAGAGGACGGAGTAAAAACATGTCTTATAGTGAGAAAGTGCTGGATCATTACGAAAACCCGCGCAACGTCGGCTCTTTTGCCGCGGACGAAGCCGGTGTGGCGACCGGGATGGTCGGCGCGCCCGCTTGTGGCGACGTGATGAAACTGCAGATCAAGGTCGGCGACAACGGCGTGATCGAAGACGCGAAGTTCAAGACCTACGGCTGCGGCTCGGCGATCGCGTCATCGAGCCTCGTCACCGAGTGGGTGAAAGGCAAGACCCTGGATCAGGCGCTGACAATCAAAAATACCCAGATCGCCGAAGAGCTGGCGCTGCCGCCGGTGAAAATCCACTGCTCGATTCTGGCCGAAGACGCGATCAAGGCGGCAGTGGCCGACTACAAGAAAAAACACGAAGCACAAGAGGACTGAATCATGAGCGTGACCCTGACTGAAGCGGCGGCCCGCCATGTGGCCAATTTCATCGCCAAACGCGGCAAGGGCCTGGGGGTGCGGCTGGGGGTGCAGACGTCCGGCTGTTCGGGCATGGCTTACAAGCTCGAATTTGTCGACGATGCGTTGCAGGACGATCTGGTGTTCGACAGCCACGGGGTCAAGGTGGTGATCGACCCGAAGAGCCTCGTCTATCTGGATGGCACCGAGCTTGATTTTGTCCGCGAAGGGCTCAACGAAGGCTTCAAGTTCAATAACCCCAACGCCAGGGCCGAGTGCGGATGTGGCGAGAGCTTCAACGTCTGACGCATGGATCTGTCGCGGGATTATTTCGCCCTGTTTGATCTGCCACGCCGTTTCGTGATCGACGAGGAGGCGCTTGACCGGGCCTGGCATGCCTTGCAGGCCGAGGTTCATCCCGACCAGCATGCCTGTGCGCCCGATGCAGACCGGCGGCGGGCGATGCAGTGGTCGCTGCGGGTCAATGAAGCCTACACCACGCTGAAAAAACCGATCCTGCGCGCGCAATATCTGCTTGAACTGGTGGGTGTCGATGCGGGCATTGCCACCAATACCGCGATGGCGCCGGAATTCCTCATGGAACAGATGGAGTGGCGCGAGGCCGTGGCCGAGGCGCGTGCGGGGCGGGATGTTGATGTGCTCGAACAACTCCGCCAACGTCTGCGCACCCATGCCGACGCGGTGCGCGGCCACCTTGCCCGGCATCTCGACGAGCGCACGGATTATCCGGCGGCGGCGGACACCGTGCGCCAGTTGATGTTTATCGACAAGTTGCGCATCGAAATCGACGATGCGCTTGCGGTTCTGGAAGACTGAGAAGATGGCGTTATTGCAAATCTCCGAACCCGGCATGTTTGCTGCGCCGCACCAGCACCGTCTCGCGGTGGGCATCGACCTTGGCACCACCCACTCGCTGGTGGCGACGGTGAGAAACGGCCTCGCCGTGTGCCTGCCCGACGAAGCGGGCAGGGCGCTGCTGCCGTCGGTGGTGCGCTATCGTGCCGATGGCGGCATCGAAGTGGGCCGTCAGGCGATGGCGACGCAGGCGCTCGACCCGCGCAACACCATCGTCTCGGTCAAACGCTTCATGGGCCGGGGGATTCAGGACGTGGCCCACATCGAGGCGACGCCCTATGTGTTCGAGGACACGCCGGGCATGCTGCGCCTGCGCACCGTGCAGGGCAGCCGCAGCCCGGTGGAAGTGTCGGCGGAAATCCTGCGCGTGCTGCGCGAACGTGCCGAAGCGAGTCTGGGCGGCGCGCTGACCGGTGCGGTGATCACCGTCCCGGCCTATTTCGATGACGCCCAACGTCAGGCGACCAAGGATGCAGCCCGCCTCGCCGGGCTTGAAGTGTTGCGTCTCCTGAACGAGCCGACCGCCGCCGCAGTTGCCTACGGGCTCGATAACGCCGCCGAAGGCGTCTATGCGGTGTATGACCTGGGCGGCGGCACCTTCGATCTCTCGATTCTCAAGCTCAGCCGCGGGGTGTTTGAGGTGCTCGCCACCAACGGCGACGCGGCGCTGGGCGGCGATGATTTTGATCATCGGCTCTATTGCTGGATTCTCGACCAGACCCGCATCGCCCCGCCTTCGCTGGAAGATGCCCGCCGTCTGCAAATCAAGGCGCGAGCGGCCAAGGAGTTGCTCACCACCAACGAGGAAGCGCCGCTCTATCAGCGGCTGGAATCGGGCGAGGTGGTCGATCTCGTCGTCAGCCGCGCCGATTTTGCCGATATGACCCGCCCCCTGGTGCAAAAAACCCTCGGCCCGGTACGGCGGGCCTTGCGTGACGCGGGCCTGAGCGCAAGCGAAATCAAGGGCGTGGTGATGGTGGGCGGCGCGACCCGCATGCCGCACGTGCAGCGCACGGTGGCCGAATTTTTCGGACAGGAACCGCTCACCAACCTCGACCCCGACAAGGTCGTCGCCCTGGGCGCGGCGATGCAGGCCAACGCGCTGGCGGGCAACCGCGGTGCGGGCGAGGACTGGCTCCTGCTCGATGTCATCCCGCTCTCGCTTGGTCTGGAGACCATGGGCGGGCTCACCGAAAAAGTCATCCCGCGCAATTCCACCCTGCCGATTGCCCGTGCGCAGGATTTCACCACTTTCAAGGATGGCCAGACCGCGATGGCCTTCCACGTCGTCCAGGGCGAGCGCGAGCTGGTGGCCGATTGCCGCTCGCTGGCGCGGTTCGAGCTGCGCGGCATCCCGCCGATGGTCGCCGGGGCGGCGCGTATCCGGGTCACGTTTCAGGTCGATGCCGATGGCCTGTTGTCGGTGTCGGCGCGGGAAGCGGGCTCGGGGGTGGAAGCGAGCGTGCGGGTGCAGCCGTCGTATGGACTCACCGACAATGAAATTGCCGACATGCTGAAAGCCGGCATCGAGCGCGCCGGCGGCGACATGCTCGCCCGCGCCCTGCGTGAACAACAGGTCGAAGCCGAACGGGTGATCGAAGCGACCGTCCGTGCGCTCGACGCCGATGGTGATTTGCTTGACGCCGATGAGCGCGCCGCGATCGACACCGTGCTCGAACGGGTGCGCGAGCTTTGTGCAGGCAGCGATGTCCGCGCGATTACCGCCGGGATTGCCGAGCTGTCCCAGGCCACCGACGCCTTTGCCGCCCGGCGCATGAATCACTCGATCCGCACGGCGCTGACCGGACACAAAATAGAAGAGCTATGACCCGCATCATCGTTTTGCCCCACGCCGACCTGTGCCCGCAAGGCGCAGTCATCGACGCCGAAATCGGCGCTTCGCTCTGCGATGCCTTGCTCGCGGGGGGGATCGAAATCGAACACGCGTGCGAACAATCCTGTGCGTGCACGACCTGTCACGTCATCGTGCGCGAAGGGTTCGATGCGCTGGGAGAAGTCTCGGAGCACGAAGAAGACCTGCTCGACCGCGCCTGGGGCCTGACGGCAAATTCGCGCCTGTCCTGTCAGGCCAGCGTGACCGACACCCCGCTGATCATCGAAATTCCGCGCTACACCCTCAACCTCGCCCGGGAGAATACACACGAATGAAATGGATCGACATTACCGAGATCGCCATCCAACTGGCGGAAACCCATCCCGACGTCGACCCGGCGCGGGTGAATTTTGTCGACCTGATGAACTGGGTCAAGGCCCTGCCAGAATTCACTGACGACCCCCACCATTGCGGTGAGAAGGTGCTGGAAGCGATTCAGCAGGCCTGGCTGGATGAGGCGGAGTAGGGGGCAGGGTCATACCCGCCAGCTTACGATAAAGCTGGCGGCACGGCATTCCAGATGGCAAGTTATCTGGGTAAAGATACTTTACCTTGGAAATATCTTTTGAATCAGAAAATCCTCCAGACTCTCATGTAATTCTTTAACGACCCCACCATTTGGAGATGCCCAGAGTAGAACACGTTTGCCAATATTGTCATACAGGTAATAATGCCCATCCCCTAACTCAAGCACCGGCACGGCATTAGCTGGATAATGGGCATCCTGGCTCAAGTCCTGAAACTCATGACGAATATTAAGATAATAGTCATCAGGCACACCAAGTCCGTAGGTTTCGTGAGATAAAAACGAGATACGACCAAAAGTCGAAAGAAAACGGCGATATTCCTCTGAGAACGGAAAACCGATTTTTTCCTCCGCATTATTGATTTCAGACTCAGGAACAGGACTTGTTTTTGCCTGATATTTTGCAACTGATTGTGTGAGCTTTTGCATGGCAGTTTCACTCCTCAAGCTTGACGTTGTGCTTCAATTTGTTCGGCATGTGCTTTCCAGTGCTCGGCGCGTTCAGAACCAAAGGCTTCACGGTCTATTTTAGACTCGTCGGTTTTGTTATGCAAGATACTGTCATTGCCTTCCCCGCGATGTTCGTCGCGTGTCAGTTCAATCAGAGGAGAATCAGGATTTTGACCGATATGGTGTAACTCTATTGGTCTTCCATCCTTATCCAAAGGCGCCTTACCATCTTTCATACGCTCAAGATTGGTCTTTCCGTCAATGTCTTTTTGGTCAGGATCGATATCTTGCTTGACCAACACATCTTTGCCATTGACGACCTCGTGCTTGACGTTCGCATCTTCGTAAATTTTAGCCTCAGCCTCGCTACCTATCGAATCCAAAACAGTATCCGGCCAGCCATATTTTTTAAGGCGCTCGCGTGTTTCAGCGGTGAGTACTGGAAGCTCTCTGCGGTTTTCCTGAGTCACTGGTTCGTCTACGCCAAGTAATTGGCAAACCGCCTTGTCCAGTTCCACCACATCTATTGTTCTTTCTGCCCATTTCTCGGCAGCCAAAGCTTCCAGTCGTGAGGGAAATTTTCTTTCCGACACATCCGAGACTTTACCCAATGTTTCGAAATTCATCATATCACTCCTTTGGTGACAAGTTCGCGCCATTCGGCGTAGATACGCAAGTGGTTTTCATTCTGCAAGCTGAAGTCTTTCATCAGGCATTGGCAGGCGGCTAAACTCAAGTCCGGCGACGCTTGCGGCGGAAGCAGGTCGAGCAAGCGGCGGTGCAGGTCAGGGTAATCCAGTGCGGCGGCGGCTTCCTGCTTGACGAGATTGCGACAACCCAGCACATCCACAATCAAGGCGGACAGGTAGCTAAAGTAGTCCTCACGCCATAGATGGGGTTCTGCGTCTTGATTAATGCTTTCCAACGCTTCACGCAATCTCATCCGACTACGGGTGGGCAGCGGGAAAGTTTTCAAGCCTTCTTCGATGACTGTCAAATCTGCGGTTTCCGACGGAATGCGTTTTGCCAGCAGGAATTTCAGGACTTCAAGATTGAAGCGTGAGGCGTTGAGGACTGCCGTCTTTGGCGCATTGTCCACATAGGGCTTTTCTTCACCATCGAACTTCTCAATATGGCAAAGCACCGGCTCCAGCCAATCGTTTTGGTAGACCACCGCGACACCCTTGGGCAGCCTGGCGATTTCTTCCAATTGCTCGTCTTTCAAGGCGGCGGATTTACCCAACAGGCGGCGGTCGGTTTCGTCCGGCAGGCGCATGATGATTTTTGTGTTGGTATTGCGGATGGCGGCAATATCCACGGCGTGCGGCGACTGGTCGGCGATGATGAAGCCTTCGCCGAAGGTACGCATTTCTGCGATGGCGTTGGTCAGCATTTCCACCGACTTCGCCGCTACGTTCGCGCCTTCTGCGCCACCCTCGGTGTTGTTTCGCAGAATATTGTGCGCTTCTTCCAGCACGGTGACGTGGCGCAAGGGCAGATTCATGCCGCCTGCCGCCATGCGGTACTCGGAGAGCCGCATAATCAGGATGCCCATCAACAGTGACTTGGTTTCCGCAGAACCCACGCGGCTCAAATCGACGATGACGTTGCTATCGAACAGCGTTGGGCTGTCAATTTCGAGCGATGAGAAAATCTGCCCGTTCAAACCGTTGGTCAGGGATTGAACGCGCGTGACCAGCGAGCCTTCATAATTGCTTTTGACCTCTTGCGAGTAGGCGGATTCGTTGATGACCTCTTTCAGGGTTTCAAGCAAATCGTCGAAGGTCGGGAATAGACCATTGCCGTCTGGCGAAGTGGAATTGCTCACATCCCAGCCGCTGGATTCATACATCCGCAACACGGCGGCTTTCAGCACAGCGGGCATGGCGGCGTACATTGGCCAGCAGACATTGAAAATTTCCACCAAGCGGTCGATGTGTTCCAGTACATGAATCCCATCCGGGAAGGCAAAGGGATTGATACGCAGCAATTCACCGTAGCCTGGATTCGTGCCCAACACCCGCACATCATCACGGTGCCCGAAAACGTGTTTGTACTCGCCCTTGGCGGGTTCAATCACCAGAAACTTGATCTCCGTCTTACCAATCTGGTCGAGTATCGAATAAACCGTATTGGACTTGCCCGCGCCCGTGGAGCCACTGACGAAAACATGGCTGGCAAGTTGGTTGATGTCAAGTTCGATTTTTTGCGGCATGTCTTTCCAGAGATGGCGCACTCTGCCCAAGGTCAGCGTTTTTTCAGCTTTGGTGTCCGCAACAGTGCCTTGTGCGCCAAGCCGTTGTACCCGCCGCCCGAAGGCTTGCGCTTCCAGAACGGAAACCGTGGATGTTGAATGGCGTGGCAGCCCCAACAAAAGCGCCATCTCCTTGCCGGATACCAGCGTGGCGGGAGTGAGGTAGGGGATGTCGAGTTTGAAAGGGTGCTTCAGACGTGGATGGTTCAAGCTCGCCAGCCAGTTGGCGACATCTGTTTTTGCGCTATTTTTCCATGTACTCAACGCAAAATCTTCATGACTGGAATTACGACCGCGAATCAGCCCCAAAAAGATGCTCGCCAGCGATTCGGTATCGGCGCTGCTTTCACCGATGAAATAGGCTGCCGCATCCCAGCCGCCATAGGTTTGCGCCTCGTCGATGCGCTCAAGATGTCCGTCGATTTTCTTGAGCAACTGTTCGATGCTCTTGTTATTTTCCTCAATGGAAAGCTGCCGCGTTGTACCGGCGGTTTTGTTGAGCGATTGTGTGTCTGAGGTGCCTTTTGTCTCGGTAGTGCTGTCTGTGCGGTATTCAGCCGTGCTTTGGCTGTCGCTCTGACCCTGGCTCTGACTTTCTGATGTACCAGTGGAAATTGAATGGCTGCTTCCTGATGTGACCGATTTATCAAACACTGTGCTTAAAAGGCTACCAGCCGCTCCACCAATAGCCATCCCAATTGGGCCGCCAATAGCAAAGCCAATCATCCCGCCTGCACTTCCAGCAATACCTGCGATTTTTGCTCCGGTGCTTTTTTGACTGGTCGATTCGTTCGTACCATCCGTAACCGTCGTCGACGTCCCTGTTGTTGTAGTTGAAGTTGTTGTCACGCCACGAGTTTCGGTCAGCCCCAGACTGGTTCCAAGCGATTCACTCAGGCTTTGGGTAATGCTTAAACCCACGCTGTCGTTCTCCTGCACGCCGTAAGAAAGCTGGCGTTTTTGCAGGGGTGAAAGTTGCGTGGCAACCTGTTCATAACCGGCACGGACGAGATTCAGGTTGGGCGTCGCAACCGGTTCAGCCAGAATCAGGGCTTGATATTTCTTGCCTTCGGCGGCGTCGATGAAGCGCTCCAGACCTTGCGAAAAATGCTCGCGCTCTTCAGTCGACAGCGCCGGTACGCTGGTGACAGCCGTGATGCTGTCAGAAGTGTCTTGAATCTTGCTCAATTGCACGTTCGCAGCGTCGCTAGATAACTGTGTTAGCGCGCTACCACCAAAATGACCTTCAAAAGTTTGACGCAGCAACTCACCTGCCGTACTGCCCACGGATTTACCTGGCTGTCCGCGGGTACCGATGAATAGACGTGTTTCCTCACCATCTGAATCCAGAAGCAAAAAAACAGTGTAACCAGCAGCGCCCATGGCAGTATAGGCCGCAGTCGCACTTTCCAATGCAGACTGTTTGTTCTCCTGCACAATACGTTCTACGCGATAAATCCGTATATCACCTGCGTTGTTGAGCGCCACTGTTTTCGGCTCAAAAGGCTGTACCGCATAAGTTTCCAGTTCCGCAAGATAGCTGCGGTTAATCAGGGCGCTACTCGCCGCTAAAGCCTGCAAGGCTTGAGTCTGCATGGTGTTCGAAGGCATATTTGGGATCACGCTCGTTGTGCTGACGAGCGTATCCTCAAAGCCAGTAAAACCATCACCGCTGCTAACTGCCTCCGAGGTCTGCTCAGTTTTACCTGACTCAACATATTTTACTGTCATGCTTATCTCCCCAGTGCTAACAAAACAAGCAAAGCCGCCGCTAGTGCGCCACCTATGAGCAAAATCTTTTTGACAACAGAAGAAAGATCGCTGTCATGCTCAGAAGAGGATGTGGGCCTGGACGGCTGGCCGTAGGATTGCACTTGTGACTTCTGCGGTGAAGGTTGCGCTTGAGGTTTCGGCTGTGGCGCAAAACCGGGTTCGTGTCGCTGACGCAGATGTTCGCGTATTTTCAGCACATGCTGAAAACGCTTTTCTGAGAAATAGTTTTTCAAGTCAACGACTTGCTGGTCATAATAGCCTACCGTCCACGCTTCACGATTATCCTGCATGGCACGGGTAAATTTGTCTTCCTCATGTGGCTCAAATAAGCCGGAACCGTTCTGTTGTGATTCAACCCATTTCTGGGCAGCCAAGAGGTCGCTTTTGCTCAAACTAGCATCGCCAAATTCGACGACCAAGGCAACGCGAATCGCTGTCAAACCATTTTTCATGGCTCGCAGCAGGTTATTAGATGGCTGATAAACGGCCGCCGTGGCGCGTTCATTGGAGTGAGATGATTGATCCATGTTGCTACCTGTACTTGCGGGTTGTTCTGCAGACAAAGGTGCAAAACCTTTGTAGTTTTTATTTCGAAAATGATCCCGAACCGCGACCAGATGATTCCAACGTTTTTCGGAGAAGTTGTCCGCGGCAATCCTTTTCTGGGCGACGTAATATCGATAATCATCCCGATGCCAGTCCGAACGATCATCCGAAATTGGTACTGCCGTGTCTTCTTCGTGTGGCATAAACAAGTTGGATTCTTTCGCATTTGCTACCCGCACGGATTCTTGCACTTCAGCCGTGCCGTAGCGGCGATCATCCAGTGCATCAAGCAACTGCTTGCGCACAATAGCGAGGGTGTTTCTTGCTTCAGCGTTCATGGTATTTCTCCTGATCCAACTGAGAGTGCTTTGTCAAGCTTTTTTTCAAAGTCTGCAATTTTTTGCAGCGCCAACTGCGCTTGCTCAATTGCGGCACGACATTTTTCTTTGCTGGAAATTTTCTCCTTCAAACCATCAAGGATCTTCTTGAACTCACGGTCAAAACTCGAACTCATAAAATCCAGGTACTCTTTCAATAATTTGTCATGACCGGATTCGATTTCTGTCTTTGCTTTCTTGCGCAAATCAACGAAAGCCGCATCCACATTCGTCCGTGCTTCTAACCAACGGTCGTGCAGATCGACGTATTCTCCAGTTTTTACCTTATGCGTTATCTCGTCCGTCCCCCAATCTGTGCCAAATATAGATCCAACTCCACGCTTCAGCCATCCCCAAGCTCCTTCTTGCTCCACAACTTCGGTTTCATAGCGGTACCTCTCTTTGACATCCTGTGCGCGCACGCCAAGATCAAGAGAAATATCACCCAGGTTATCACGAATACTTTCCAGTATAGGTAATTGCAGGCCCTTGCTCTCAGGAAACAGGCTTTGAATATAATGCTGGTAATCCTGCTTCAAGTCTTGACGAATTTCCTTTTGAGCTGACTTGAACAGCTTTTCATATTCGTTAATCAGCTCTTTATACTTGAACTTGAGGTCACTTTTAGCGACTTTCAGCCTTGCACCAGCTTCAGACTTCGAAACCTGTCCTTGAAGTTGAGCATCTATCCGGCGCATAAAAGGTTCCACTTCGTCTTGCCGCCGGGACAATTTCTGCGCGACAGACCGCGGCAAAGTCTTGCCCTCGCGCTTGACTTTTTCCTTGTAGGCTTCCACATCAAAGCCTTTTTTTCGTTTAGCTTCAAGCTCATCAATCGCTTCTTCTGTTTTCTTCAGATCGTCGATGCCTGTTTTCAATTCAGACTCAAGTCTGGCCTTATCCGTGCCTTTTCGGATGGCTTCCCGCAGCGCATCGCAAGCATGTTTCACCCGGTAAGGGAAACTGTATTTGTCGATGTATTCATCAATCATGGATTCAAGCGCAGGAATGCCGCTGCGCCGCAACAAGGGAGGCAGATTTCTGGCTTCCAGCTTGGCTTTAACCCGGCTGGTTAAGGGCATGTATTGTTCCATGTCCATGTCGGCAGTTTCCGGCGCATCAACATCAAAGTGATGTTTCAGCCTGTGGATATCTCCCTGTTCAGTATATGTCAGGCGTTCCACATCTGCCCGATCAAGGGCGACCTTTTCCTTCCGCAGCAGATAAGCAAGACGTGCCGTGACGGGATAGACTTGGGGATGAACGATGCCGTTACTTTCGAGATATTTGCGCACACGCTCCAGCACACCAGAAATTTTTTCTATTTCCGGATCAAAGTCGTCCATTTTGTTGGCAACGAAAATAAAGCGGTCTTTGGCCTGCTTGCCGCCTTTTTCCATATTTTCTGAGACAAGCTCAAGCAGGCGCTTGTCATCATCCGTTCCCAGTTGCGTGCCATTGAGGATGTAGAGCACCAACGGATTTTTGGCGTCATCCTGAATGCTGGCCATTGTCCTTAGCTTGTGGTCCTCGTTCTGACTACTATTTGGCCCCGGGGTGTCGGTAAGCACCAGACGTACATGCTCACGTTCTGTCACCCCTTGAATTTTTCCTTCCAGTTTTATGAGAGACGTCTGTTTGTCTTTGTTCCATTCTTCCAGCGTCTCTCTCCTGACGCCTTCAGCATGCCCCAATTCTTTTCCGTCACGATCAAAGCGCTGCGCGTTAAACTTGCCCGCAGGAATACTGGCAACATCATGAATCTCTGCGATGGTTGCTGTGGTGGCCTCATTGGCGGCAGGGAGCAAATCCTTCCCCAAAATAGCATTGATGAGGGTTGATTTCCCTGATGACATGGTAGCAACTACGAAGACATCAAAGTTCTTATCTCGTGCCTTGGCAAAAGTCTCTTTGAAATCACCATCGTCAAGATTCAGGAATGACTTCGCTTCGCCTGCCAGCGCAATGACTTTTTTCAGTCGCTCTTCGCCGCTAGCATCAAAGGCCTGCGGTGGCACCAGCTCAATGTTCATACCTGTGATTTTTTCATCAATTTTATCCGCGGCCTCGCAAATATCCAGCCAATCCGCTTCAACACCAGTAAAGGATAGACGAAAGTTGCGCTCACCATTGAAATCAGACCTCAATTTTTCAAACAACGTTTCTACCCATTGCTGCAGGCGCTGATTTTCGTAGGCTCTCAGCGGCGAGTTTTCTGCCGGTCGGTGGCCGTTGACCCGAATTTCGGTTTTAACCGTAAAGGGGTTGTGGGTAATGTGGATTTCTTGCATGGTTTTTCCTTGCTCCAAGGGGAAATTAACGGAAATGCAGCATGGCTTCGACGGCGACGATGCCGCTGGCCGCCAACAGATGTTCAACAGGTGTACTGTTCGTGGTGGGAGCATCCAGTTTCACCCGCCATAACTCTCGAACGTTTTCGGGAATGCGTGCGGCGTGCAACATGTGATGTCCAAGTTCGTTAAGTCTGGCGACTGCCGCGTTCAAATCCCCTTTTTGTTTGCGGCTCATCTGATGGCCGTTCAGGAATTTTTTGGCATAAAGCGCCGCGTGAGAGGCAACTGGAATCAAAACCGGAACCTCAAAACCCAACTGGCTCAAATAGCTGACGGTCTTACTTACAACGGAAGAAATGGTTTCGCCTTTCTCCGGGTCGAGCGCATCGGCTTTGTTCAGGATGAACCAGATTTTATGCTGTGGCTTATCTCTGGTGGCGTCAAGCAGAGTTTCCAGGGTGCGACGATCATCGTCCACGCCCAGATGATGCGCGTTCAGGATGTAAAACAAGGCCTGAAAGGAAGTGTTATGCAAGGTATCCAGCATGACGGAGCGGTGCCTGTCGTCCTGGCTGTTGTTCGCCCCCGGTGTGTCATAGAACGCCAACCCCTTGGCTGGTTTAACGCTCATGTTGAACGTGCCGCTTATTTCAATGCGTCGGGTGTGTTGATCGGCATTCCACTTCCTGAGGGTTTCAAGGGTGATTTTTCGGTACTGCTGTTTTGGACTTACCTCGTGGCCGAAGTAACGGGAACCGGAAAAGTGCTTTCTTCTTGGCCGATGTTCGACACGGGTTACGCGTGCGGTCGTGGCCTCATTGGCAACAGGAAGGAGTTCACGCCCGATCAGAGCATTGAGAAAGGTCGATTTGCCCGCGCTCATGGTGCCGACTGTCAGCACTTCAAAATGAGCACTAACACTAGCAGGAATTGTAGAAAGTGACTTCCCAAACATGGTGTTACTACCCCACCATGGTGCCCATCCCTCAGAATCTTTGGCTGCAGTAGTTATCCTGTTCATGCTTGTTCTTCTTTTTGCGTTGAATGAGCAAACCGTAAGCCTCTCAGCCGGTTCACAAACCGGGTAATGCTGTGCATCACCCACTTCATCATCCCCACGCCAAAAGCCAGCGCGATCACGCCCGCGAGGGCGAACGAGCCGGCGGCGTAGGCTTCGCCCCAGAGTTGCCAGAAGAAGGCAAAGCTGATGGCGCCGACGGCAAGGCTGGTGTAGACCGTGAAGATGAGCGGAAGCACGAGCAGGGCGAGGGCGAGGGCGCCTGCGACCTTGACGATCTGGATGCCGAGTACGAGCAGGAGGCCGAGCACCAGCACGACGCCTGCGCCGAGAATCAGGGCGATCATGGTTTTCTCTCCCGTTTGAGGTAATCGGTCAGCCCGGCTTCGAGTTCCTCTTGCCAGCCTTCAGGGCTGACGATGTGGATGTGGGGTAGCCAGTAACGGATCGTGGGGAGGATCTGGTTGGGGTGGGCGAACTTGCCCGAGACGATGAGGCCGCCGTCTTCGAGTTCTTTTTCGATCACCTGCTGGGCGAGGAGTTTGCGGCGCTTGAAGTAAGACGCGGCCGGGGGCGTGACCTTGAGCACGACTTCGGTCTTTTTCTCGTTCAACCAGATGCTGTCTTCTTCGTTGAGCAGCTTTTGCAGCGCGGGGTCGGGCTGGAACGTGGTGGGCGTGAGTTCGAGGAGGCGGATTTTGCTGAAGGCGTAGGCTTTGATCTGCCCGGCGTCGCTGGCGGCGAGGTACCAGATGCCGTCGTGGTTGATGAGGCGATAGGGCGCGACTTCTACGGCTTTGCGGGTGTGTTCGTCTTTTTGGTAGTCGAAGCGCACGAGTTGGTGCGCGCCGATGGCGGTTTGCAGGCGGGTGAATTCGTCTTTGCGGCGCTGGATGTCCTCATAGGCCGGGCCGTGGATGTGCAGCGCAGGCAGGCGGGTGGTGAGGAGTTCGCGGCAGAAGGAAGTGTCGAGTGCGGGGAAGAGGCCGTTCAGGCCGGCGAGGGTGGCGAAACGCTGGATGTCACGCCAGGAAAGTTGGCCAAGGTAGCGCAGATCCAGGGTAAACTCCCCCCCCCCGCGTTTTCGAGGGGGAGAAAGCCGAGGCGCTCTTTCAGGTCGCGCTGGATGGTGCGCAGGCTGACCTTGAATTCTTCAGCCAGGGCTTCGGGACGCAGGCGTTCGCCGTTATTGAGGCGTTGCAGAATGTCTACCAGCCGGGTGGCGAGCGTGTTGTGTTCCGTGCGCTTCATGGGGGTTGCACCGATCTGGATCAGGGCGGGTTACAAGATGTTTTGAAGTTTAGCAAAAGCGCCGGACAGGTGGTGTCGTAAAATACGGGTTTGATAAAAAAGTATCGCCGTGGGATAAATTTCTCGCTTGACCCTTGCATACCCCCCCATGATCCTGTAGCGCACGATTTTCTGTCTCCCGCTAGGTACTTCGGGGTGTGCCAAGGTAAATCCGGTATACCCGTCCATGACCTTTGTCACCGCCTCTCCGATGATGACGAGGCTCATGATGACAGCTTGTTGGGTGCGCTTGTCCTCAAGGAAGTCAGCTTTGCCCAAACCTTCAATAAAGGTGCACGCATCCGTTGCGGCCTGCTGCATGTGGTCAAGGTAATCAGGTAGGCGGTACTCGTTCATACCGGCTGCGCCTCCGTGAGTACCTTGGCACGGAACTTTGGCGGCAGATCGCCGGGGGTTCGCAGGTCAACATGGATGCCGAGCAGCGATTCCAGTTCGTCTTGCAGACCACCCAGATCGAACAGTGTTACGCCCGGAAGTGCATCGACCAACAGATCAAGATCACTTCCCTCATGGTCAGCGCCATGGAGCACCGAGCCGAAAACACGCGGGTTTGCTACGTGATACCGGCTTGCCACTTCACGGACGGCGTTTCGCTTCTGGTTGAACACGAGTGAGGGGCGCATGACGTTTTTCCTCTTGAAACTCACTGATCAGGACAGCATGTGCAGCCCGATCACCATAATGCCAATAATAATCCCCATCACCACGGTGATGAGCGGATTGAGCAGGCTGGTTAGTGCGCGGGAGGCGTTGTTGACTTCTATCTCATAATATTCGGCGAGTCGGGTGAGCGTGGTATCGAGTGCGCCGGTGGTCTCGCCGGTGGCGATCAATTGCTGGGCCATGTCGGGGAAAAGGCGGGTGGTTTTGACTGCTTCGGTCAGGCTGCTGCCGCGCTCGATGGCGGACTGGATGCGGCGGGTGGCTTCGTCATAGACATGGTTGCCGGTGGTGCCGCTCACGCTGCCCAGCGCATCGATCATGGGGACGCCTGCGGCATAAAGCGTAGCCAGGGCGCGGCTCCAGCGTGCCAGGGCGCTTTGGCGGACCAGCCTGCCGAAGATCATGCTGTGCAGCAGCCAGTGATCGGCCTGTTGACGGAATTGCGCCGAGGTTTTCCATGCCCGGAACAATCCCCACACGCCGGCAATGGGTGTGGCCAGAATCAGGAGCCAGTGGCGGGAGAAAAACATCAATGCCCCGCGCACGATGCGGGCGATGAGGGGTAATTCTTCGCCGGCATGGAGCGGGGATTCCACGCCATTGAGGGCGGGATGCCAGGACAGCACGACGGCGATGACGATCAGGGCGATGATGGCGGTGAAGGCGGGGGAATAGAAGGCGGATTTGATCCGGGCCTTGAGCGCGAGCGTCCTTTCCTTGTACTGGGCCAGGCGTTCCAGAATGGTGTCGAGCGACCCGGCGTGCTCTCCGGCGCGCACGAGGTGGAGATAGAGTTTGTCGAACAGGCGGGGGTGTTTTGCCAGAGCGACGGAGAGTGGCCGCCCGGCTTCGACCTCGCGCTGGATGCTGGCGAGGATCGGATTGCGCGCCCATTGGCCGCGTGTCAGGAGGGCGAGGGCCTGCAACATGGGCAGACCCGACAGCAGCATCTGGGCAAGTTGCCGGGTGAACAGCGCGACGTCTCGTTCGTTCATCATATTTACGCGGACTGTAGCGGTAAATCCTTGCGGTGAAGCAGAAACACGCCATCGGCGCAGCCTTCGGTGGCGAGCCAGGTGAAGGGCAGATGGGGGAAGGCGTCTTCGACGAGGTGGCGGTTATGGCCGACTTCGACGGCGAGGATGCCTTCGGGGTAGAGGTGACGTGGCGCATCAAAGATCAGGCGGCGCACGATATCGAGGCCGTCTTCGCCTGCTGCGAGCGCCATTTGCGGTTCGTGGAGGTATTCGGGCGGCAGCCCGGCCATCGCCTCGGCAGTGACGTAGGGCGGATTGCACAAAATGAGGTCGAACAGGCGCTCGTCCAGTCTGGCGAAGAGGTCGCTCTCTACCAGCTCGATGCGGTCGTCAAGCGCGTGGTCGGTGACGTTTTGTTCGGCGACTTCGAGTGCGGCGGGCGAGATGTCTGCGGCGACGATGTCGGCGTTGGGGAAGGCTTCAGCCATGACGATGGCGAGACAGCCCGAGCCGGTGCACAGGTCGAGCGCGCTGGTGAGTGCTTCCGGTTGTTCGACCCAGGGCGCGAGGCGCTGGTCGAGCAGTTCGGCGAAAAAGGAGCGCGGCACGATCACGCGCTGGTCGACGTAGAAATGGAAGTCGCCCAGCCAGGCTTCGTTGACCAGATAGGCGGTGGGGATGCGCTCGCTGACACGGCGTTCGATGTTGTGCAGCAGCGCCGCGCGCTCGTCGCCGGGGATGCAGGCATCGAGGAAGGGGTCGAGGTGGTCGGGGGGCAGGGCGAGGGTGGCGAGAATCAGCCAGGCGGCTTCGTCGAACGTGTTGGTGACGCCGTGACCGCAGAAGATTTTGGCGCGGTTGAAACGGCTCACTGCATAACGCAGCCAGTCCCTGAGCGTGACGAGTTCGGCGAGGGGGCCGCTCTCATGTTCATGCTCGTGTTCGGCTTCATGGTCGTGCCCGCAGTCGCAGGTCGCGTCGTGGTCGTGGTGGCTCATGCGGTGTGTTCTCCGCCAACAAGAAGCTGGCTCAAGGTGTGGCAGTAGATGGAACTGAGCGGCTCGATGGCGTCGAGGGCGACGCATTCGTCGATCTGGTGGATGGTGGTGTTGACGGGGCCGAATTCGACCACTTCGGGACAGATGTCGGCGATGAAACGGCCATCCGAGGTGCCGCCGGAAGTCGAAAGCTCCGCGCTGATGCCCGTTTCCGCGTGGATGGCGGCGCTGAGTGCGGTGACCAGCTTGCCCCGACCGGTGAGGAAGGGTTTGCCGGACAAGGCCCAGGTGATGGAGTAGTCGAGGCCGTGGCGATCGAGCACGGCCAGGGTGCGGGCCTGGAGGGCTTCTGCGGTGGACGCTGGCGAGAAGCGGAAGTTGAACATCACTTCGCATTCGCCGGGGATGACATTATTGGCCCCGGTGCCGGCGTGGATATTGGAGACTTGCCAGGTGGTCGGAGGGAAAAACTCGTTGCCCTCATCCCACTGTACGCGGCTGAGTTCGGCGAGCGCAGGGGCGAAGAGGTGGATCGGGTTTTTCGCCAGTTGGGGGTAGGCGACGTGGCCTTGCTGGCCGTGGAGGGTGAGGGTGGCCGAGAGCGAGCCGCGGCGACCGTTTTTGATCGTGTCGCCGAGGCGGGTGGCGGAGGTGGGTTCGCCGACGATGCAGTAATCGAGCTTTTCACCACGTGCGGCCAGCCTCTCCACCACTTTCACCGTGCCGTGGGTGGCGGGGCCTTCTTCGTCGGAGGTGAGCAGCACGGCGATGCTGCCGGGGTGCCTGGGGTGGTGGGCGAGGAAGTCTTCGATGGCGGTGATGAAGGCGGCGACCGAGGTTTTCATGTCGGCGGCCCCGCGCCCGTGGAGCATGCCGTCGCGCACGGTGGCAACGAACGGCGGGCTGTGCCAGCGGCTCTCCGGGCCGGGGGGGACGACATCAGTGTGACCGGCAAAACAGACGACGGGGGAGGCGGCGCCGCGCCGCGCCCACAGGTTGCACACCCCGCCCTGATCGTGGCGTTCGATGACGAAACCCAGTGGCGCGAGGCGGGCGGCGAGCAACTCCAGACAGCCCGCGTCCGCCGGGCTGACCGAGGGGCGGGAGATCAGTTCACCGGCCAGCGCCAGCGTGGAGGACACCGCAGACATCAGGGCTTAATTGTTGGCGGTATCCGTTTCCAGCGCGAAGCTCTGGAACGACGCGCCGTTGGGTTGTGTCTCTTCGAACTCGGGCACGGAGAAGATCGCTTCGTCATCTTTCTCGCGCTTGGCCTTGATGCCGCCGTTGTTGATCAGCCAATGCAGGTTGGTGGGCGAATCGGCATTGACGAGGGCTTCTTCGAGGGTGATGATTTTTTCTTGATAGAGCCGGTACAAGTCCTGCTCGAAAGTCTGCGAGCCGGGGGCGAGGCTCTGTTCCATCGCGTCCTTGATGCCATTGACTTCGCCGCGTTCGATCAGGTCGGAGACGTGGCGGGTGTTCATCAGGATTTCCACCGCAGGGATGCGCTGACCGCCGGGTTGACGCACCAGCCGCTGGGAGATGATGGATTTCAGCGCGACCGAGAGGTCGAGGTAGAGCAGGCCACGGTTTTCCAGCGGGAAAAAGTTGATGATGCGGTTCAGGGCGGGATAAGCGTTATTGGCGTGCAGGGTGGCCAGACAGAGGTGGCCGGTCTGGGAGTAGGCGAGCGCCGCCTGCATGGTTTCGCGGTCACGGATTTCGCCGATCAGGATACAGTCGGGCGCCTGGCGCATGGCGTTTTTCAGGGCTTCGCCCCAATTGTGGGTGTCGATGCCGACTTCGCGCTGATTGACGATGGATTTCTGGTGGCGGAACAGGTATTCGATCGGGTCTTCGACGGTGAGCACGTGGCCGGTGCGGTTGCGCAGGCGGTAGTCGATCATCGCCGCGAGTGAAGTCGATTTCCCCGAGCCGGTAGCGCCGACGATCAGGATCAGGCCGCGCTTGTCCAGCACCAGCTCATTGAGCACGGCGGGCAGGCCCAGGCTCTCGATGGTCGGGATGTCGCTGGTGATGAAGCGCACCACGACCGCCACCGAATTGCGCTGCCAGAACAGGTTGATGCGGAAGTTGCCCAGATCGTGACGACCGAAGGAGAGGTTGAGCTCACGCTCGGTCTCAAACCGGGTGATCTGTTCCGGGGTCAGCATCTCGTAGGCCATGCGCTGGATCATCGACGGATCCATGATCTGCTGATTGATCGGAACGGGGACGCCCTGGAGCTTGATATGGATCGGGGCGCCCGCAGTGACGAAAATGTCCGAGGCCTTTTTTTCGGCCATAAGCTGGAAGAGTCGCTCGAAAACCATTTTATCTATGGATTACATGTAAAAAGGGAGGAAAGAGCCTGAAGCGTCACGTATGACGATTATGCGCGTAAAAGCTCGTTGATTGCGGTCTTGGCGCGGGTCTGGGCGTTAACCTTTTTGACGATGACGGCGCAGTACAGGCTGTACTTGCCGTCCGCCGAAGGCAGACTGCCCGGTACGACCACCGAACCGGAAGGCACCCGACCGTAGGTGATTTCTCCCGTCTCACGATCGTAAATCCTGGTGCTTTGCCCAATATACACCCCCATCGACAACACGGAGTTTTCTTCGATGACCACGCCTTCGACGATTTCGGAGCGCGCGCCGACGAAGACGTTATCCTCGATGATCACCGGGCCGGCCTGCACCGGTTCCAGCACACCGCCGATCCCCACGCCGCCCGAGAGGTGGACGTTCTTGCCGATCTGGGCACACGAGCCGACCGTGACCCAGGTGTCGACCATGGTGCCTTCATCGACATAGGCGCCGATGTTCACGTAGGAGGGCATCAGCACCACATTGCGGCCAATGAAGCTGCCGCGGCGTGCCACCGCAGGCGGCGCGACGCGGAACCCGCCCTGACGGAACTGCTCCGGGGTGTAGTCGGCGAATTTGGTCGGCACTTTGTCAAAAAAGTTGAGGCTGCCGGCGGAGCTGAGTTCGTTATCGGCGAGGCGGAAAGAGATCAGCACCGCTTTCTTGACCCACTGGTTGACCTGCCACTGGCCGTCTTTCTTTTCTGCGACCCGCAGCGTGCCGGCATCCAGTCCGGCAATGATGGCGGCCACCGCGTCTTTTATTTCCGCAGGGGCAGAAGCGGGGGAGAGCTGGGCGCGTTGGTCAAAGGCGGCGTCGATAATGGGTTGCAGTGCGTGCATGGGAGGATGGCTCTTGTTCAGGTTGGAGGGTGAAGGGTTTACAGTTTCTGGCACAAGGCGATGATGCGCTCAGCGGCTTCGACACATTCATCCATCCCGTCTACCAGGGCGATGCGCACAAAACCGTTACCGGGGTTGATGCCGTTGGCTTCGCGGGCGAGGAAGCTGCCGGGCAGAAGCGTGACATTATATTCTGTTTGCAAGCGGCGGGCGAAATCGGTGTCGGAGAGGGTGGAGGGCGTTTGTGCCCACAAATAAAAACCGGCATCGGGCACGGCGACGCCGAGATGCGGCGCGAGGAGCGGCGTGATACGGGCGAATTTGTCGCGGTAGAGGCGGCGGTTTTCGCGCACATGGGCTTCGTCCTGCCACGCCGCAGCGGACGCGGCCTGCACCACCGGGCTCATCTGGCAACCCTGATAGGTGCGGTAGAGGAGAAAGTTTTGCAGAATGCCGGCGTCACCGGCGACGAAGCCCGAGCGCAGGCCGGGCACGTTGGAGCGTTTGGAGAGGCTGAAAAACGCGACGAGATTGCGATAGTCGTCACGCCCCAGTTGCTGTGCTGCCTCCAGCGCCCCGAGCGGGGGGGCTGCGTCATCGAAATACAATTCGGCATAACACTCGTCGGCGGCGATGACGAAATCGTAGCGGTCCGAGAGTTCAAACAAGGTTTTCCATTCATCCAGGCGCAATACCCGCCCGGTCGGATTCCCCGGCGAGCACACGTAGACGAGCTGCACTTCACGCCATGTCGCCGGGGGGATCGCGCTGAAATCCGAAGTAAAGCCGTCGGCGGGCAGGTTGTTGATGAAAACCGGCTCCGCCCCCGCGAGCAGGGCCGCGCCTTCGTAGATTTGATAAAACGGGTTGGGGCAGACGACTTTGGCCCCGGCGCGGCTGCGGTCGACCACGCACTGGGCGATGGCGAACAGCGCCTCGCGGGTGCCATTGACCGGGAGAACCTGGCGTGCGGGGTCGATCGTGGGCAATGCGTAGCGGCGGCTGAGCCAGGCGCTGATCGCCGTGCGGAGTTCAGGCGTGCCCTGGGTGCCGGGGTAGAGGGCAAGCCCGGCGAGGCTGGCGGCAAGCGTCTCGCCGATGAAAGTGGGCGCGGGGTGACGCGGTTCGCCAATGGAGAGGCGGATGGGCTTGAGCGCGGCGGGCGGGGTGATGCCTTCGAACAGGCGGCGCAGTTTTTCAAACGGGTAGGGCTGGAGGAGGCTGAGGTCGGGATTCACGGGTGGCGAGGGGGCGGGAAAAACGCAGCGGGAAAGGTCAGGTCGGCGGCTGGAGTGCGCCTGTCCTGGCATTCTTTATTACGACAGGCTTGTCTCGAGGCTGCGGATGGTATCATGCCCAACTTTTCTCCGAGCTGTCCGATCTTGCGTCTTGCCAAGCTCAAACTCGCCGGTTTCAAGACTTTTGTCGACCCGACCACGGTTCTGACGCCGGGTAATCTGGTAGGGGTGGTCGGCCCGAACGGCTGCGGTAAATCAAACATCATCGACGCGGTGCGCTGGGTGTTGGGTGAGACACGCGCCTCGGCCCTGCGTGGCGAGTCGATGCAGGACGTCATCTTCAACGGCTCGACCACGCGCAAACCGGTGTCGAGGGCCAGCGTCGAGCTGGTGTTCGACAACAACGCGGGCAAGGCCAGCGGGCAGTGGTCGCGCTACGCCGAGATCGCCGTGCGCCGGGTGCTCGACCGCAGCGGCGAATCTACCTATTACATCAATAACACCCACGTTCGGCGCAAGGACGTGATCGACCTCTTCCTTGGCACGGGCCTTGGGCCACGCGCTTACGCGATCATCGAGCAGGGCATGATCTCGCGCATCATCGAGTCGCGTCCGGAAGAAATCCGCGGCTTTCTCGAAGAGGCCGCAGGCGTCACCCGCTACCGCGAGCGGCGGCGGGAAACCGAAGGTCGGCTCGCCGATGCCCGCGACAACCTCGCCCGCCTCGACGATATCCGCATGGAACTCGGCGAGCGCATCGTGCATCTGGAAGTGCAGGCCGAGACCGCCCGCCGTTACCAGACCCTCAACGCCGCCTACAACGAACGCCAGCAACTGCTGTGGCTGGTCAAGCGCAATGAAGCCCGCGCCGGCAGCGAGCGCATCAGCGCGGAATTGAACGCGGCGACCGCACGCATCGACACCGATAACGCCCGCCTGCAAGCGCTCGAGAGCGCAGTGGAAAATGCGCGCACGGCGCACCATGAGGCTTCCGAGAGCGTGCATCTGGCGCAAACCGATCTGTTCGCCGCCAGCGCTGAAGTCACCCGGCTGGAAACCGAATTGCAGCACCTGGGCGAAGCGCGCCGCCGTCTGGAAGCCCGCATCGAACAACTGGGCCACGATCACGACCACTGGCGCACCCGCCACGAGACCTTGAGCGCGGAGCGCCAGCGCTGGGAATCGCTGGCCGAAAATGCGCTGCTGCGCGCCGCCCAGGCCGAAGCCCGTCATGCGGAAATCGCCGACCGCCTGCCCGAGCTGGAATCAGCGCGCCAGGCAGCCGATGCCACTGCCGCCGCGATTCGCCGCGAACTGGCGATGTCGGAACAGCGCCTGCGGGTGGAAGAGACCAATTGCGCCCATGCCAGCCGCGCCCTCGATGCGCTCGTACAGCGCCGCAGTCGGCTGGGCGAAGAGCGGGCGACGATCGAAGGGCCGGATGCCGACATCGTCGACGAGCGCCGGGCGCGGCTCGAAACCCGTCGTGAGGCGCTGGAGACGATGCAGCAGGAGCTGGCCACGGCGCAAAGCGGCCTGCCCGGCGCACAAGCGGCGCTGAAAGCGGCGCTGGAAACCGAGCACGCCGTGCAGCGCCGCCTGACCGAGTTGCGCGCCCAACGCAACGCCCTGGTGCAGATTCAGGCCAAGGTCGCCGCGCAAGGCGAGCTGGGCGACTGGCTCGCCCGCCACGGTCATCGTGAGCTGCCGCCTTTGTGGCGTGCGCTGGAGGTCGACGCGGGCTGGGAGGCTGCGGTCGAAGCGGTGTTGCGCGAACGCCTGGCGGCCCTCATGGTGGAAGGCGACAGCACGCTGGTGAGCGATGTGCTCGACGATCCGCCCCCGGCCGCGTTTGCGCTCGGGTTTGCGCCGATGCTTGATGCGGCTGATGCGCTGACCGCGCCCGCAGGCTGCGTGCCTTTGCTCGACCGGGTGCGCACCAGCGCCTCGCTCCACCCCCTCCTGGCCGACTGGCTGCGCGGCTGGTTCGCCGTTGAGAATCTCTCTGAATGGTTGCCACGGCGGGCGGAACTTGCCCCCGGCGTCTGCCTGATTACGCCCCACGCTCAGGCGCTCGCCCGCCACGCCTTGCTCCATTTCGTCCCCGACAGCCGCAGCCAGACCCACGGCGTCATCGAGCGCCAGCGCGAGATCGACCTCCTCACCGCCCGCCAGCAGGAGCTGGAAGATGAGGCGCGGCGCACCCACGATGCGCTGCTGATCGCGGAAGGCGGGGTGAGCAACTTGCAGGAAACCATCGACGCCAGCCGACGCGAAGTGCAGGCGGCGCAGGCGGGGCTGCACAGCGAAGAAGTGGACGTGCTGAAGCTGGGGCAGGCGCTTGCCCGCTCTGAAGAACGCCGTGGCCGGATCGAGCGCGATCTGGCGGATTTGAGTCAGCACGAGAGCGGAGAGCGCGAGCGCCATGCCAGCGCCGAACTCGAATATGCGCGTGCGGCGGAAATGGCCGAGTTGCAACGCGCCCAGCTCGATTCGGCGGCGGAAGTCCTGCGCGAGCGCGACGATGCCCTGAGTTCGATCCGGGCGCTGGAACAGTCGCTGAACAGCGAGTTGCAGGAAGCGAAATTCTCCGCACGCGAATGTGACGGCAAGCTCGAAGACAACACCCACAACCTGCAACTGGCAGTCGAGCAACTGGAACGGATCGCGGGCGAGCGCGCCACCCGCGAGGCGGAACGGGAAGCGACCGACGAGCAGCGCAGCCAGGATGCCTTGCACGAGGCGCTTGCAGCGCGTGAACGGCGCGAAGCGCGCCTGGCCGGGCAGCGCGATGCGTTTGAAGTGGCCGCCGCCGCCCTGCGCGGGGTGGAGGAAGCGCGTCTGGCGACCGAACATGAGGCCGCGCCCCTGCGCACCAAAGTGGCTGATCTGCGTCTGGCCTTGCAGGCGGCGGAGCTTGCCACCACCCAGTTTGACGAGCGCCTCGCCGAAGCCGACGCTGACGAAGCGAAGCTGGAACCGCTGCTCGCCACCGCGCCCAAAGAGAGCGTCATCCAGCGTGAAGTGGCGCAGTTTGCGCGTGAAATCAATGAGTTGGGCGCGGTCAACCTCGCCGCCGTCGACGAGCTGACGAGTGCCGCCGAGCGCAAGGGCTATCTGGACGCGCAAAATGACGATCTGCAGGAAGCGATCCAGACCCTGGAAGACGCCATCCGCCGCATTGATCGTGAAACCCGTGAACAGCTACAGTCCACTTACAATACGGTCAACGCGCAGTTCGGCAAGCTGTTCCCCCTCCTGTTTGGCGGGGGCAAGGCGGAGCTGGTACTGACAGGCGAGGAGATTCTTGACGCGGGCATCCAGATCGTCGCCCAGCCGCCGGGGAAGAAAAACGCCTCGATCTACCTGCTCTCCGGGGGCGAGAAGGCGCTGACCGCGATCGCGCTGGTGTTTGCGATGTTTCAGCTCAATCCGGCGCCGTTTTGTATGCTGGACGAGGTCGATGCACCGCTGGACGACACCAACACCGGGCGTTACAGCGAGCTGGTGAAACGAATGTCGGGAGAAACCCAGTTCATTTTCATCAGCCACAGTAAGATTACGATGGAGGTCGCCCAGCAACTGATCGGGGTTACGATGCAGGAGCAAGGGGTCTCACGGGTGGTGGAAGTGGATATCGACGAAGCCCTGCGGCTGGCCAAGCCGACTGCGGCGTAGAGAGTAGGAAGCTTTATGGACAATGCAACTGGCGGAGCAGGTATGGACGGTGAATTGCAGATAGCTTTGGTCGCAGTGGGGATCACGATCATTGTTCTCCTCATCCTCTACAACAAATGGCAGGAACGGCGGCACAGCCGGAAGGTCGATAAGGCCTTCCGCTCCGACCATCCCGATGTCCTGCTCAACCCCGGCGCGGGAATCAGCAACGATGGTGACGACCGCTTCGAACCGCGCCTGAGTGGCGGGGAAGGGGAAGGGGAGGGGGCGTTGGGCGCTGGCATCTATGTCGATGGCGAGCTGCCCGCCAGCTACCCCTCCGATGATCTGCGCCGCCTGCCGCTGCCACCGCCCGCCGTGCTCGACCCGAGGGTCGATTGCATCATCCGCATCGACGCCATCGACGCTGTCGAAGTGGTCAAGGTGTGGGCGGAGCAGACCAGGCGCTTTGAAGGTCTGTCGCGCCCGCTGTACTGGTTTGCGTTTGACGACGGTGAAAACCTGTGGCGTCCGATTGACGCCCATTCGAGCGGTGCGTCGCACAAATTCCTCGCCGCCCTGCAGCTCGTCAACCGCCAGGGGCCGATCAGCGAGGGCGATTTCCTCCGCTTTACCGGCAGCATGCAGCGCCTGGCCGAGCAGTTCCACGCCGTGCCCGAAGGCATCCCCCATCGCGCCGAAGTTCTGGGCGCGGCGACCGAACTCGACCGTTTCTGCGAGAGCGTCGACAAGCTGATCGTCATCAACGTGGTCGCCAACGATCTGGCTTTCCCCGCCACCAAAATCAGGGGCATCGCCGAGTCGGCGGGTTTGCAACTGAGCGAGGATGGCAGTTTCCACGCCGTCGACGACAGCGGCCAGACCTTGTACGTGCTGGGTAACTGCGAGCCCACCTTCTTTACCGCCGAAGGCATGTCCAACCTGCAAACCCGCGCGGTGTCCCTGACCTTTGAAGTCCCGCGCGTGAGCGACGGGGTCGCGGTGGTCGAGCGGATGATGCAGTTCGCCGTGCGTCTGGCCGAAGTGCTGGACGGCGTGGTGGTCGACGACGATGGCCATGCGTTCGGCGCCGAGGCGCTGGGCGGCATCAGCGGCCACATCCAGCAATTCCAGGCGCGCATGGCCGAGGTCGGCATCGACGCCGGTAGCCCCCTGGCCTTGAGGTTGTTTGACGCATGATGGTGGATGACGCGGCCAGATCACGCGCGACGGCCCTGCGCCGCGACCTCGAAGCCCACAACCGCGCCTATTACGAGCAGGACGCCCCGACCGTTTCCGATGCCGAATACGATGCCCTGTTCCGCGAATTGCAGGCGTTGGAACGCGAACATCCTGAGCTGCAATCCCCCGATTCCCCGACCAATCGGGTCGGCGGGCGACCGCTGGATGCTTTCGCCCAGGTCACCCACGCCGTGCCCATGCTCTCCATCCAGACCGAAACGGATACCGAAGCCAGCGGCGCGGATCATTTTGACGCCCGTGTTCGCAAGGAACTGGAATTGCCCGATGTCGCCGTATCGTTGGCCAATGAGATCGAATACCTCGCGGAACTGAAATTCGACGGGCTGGCGGTGAGCCTGCGTTACGAGCAAGGCGTGCTGGTGCAGGGCGCGACGCGGGGCGATGGCGTGACGGGCGAAGATGTCACCCAGAATCTCAAAACCGTGCGCGACATTCCCCTCTGCTTGCAGGGCGCGCCGGAGCGAATTCCGCCCTTGCTGGAAGTGCGTGGCGAAGCCTATATGCGGCGCGACGATCTGGCGCGGTACAACCAAAAGGCGATTGCCAAGGGCGAAAAACCGCTGGTGAATCCGCGCAACGGCGCGGCAGGCAGCATCCGTCAGCTTGACCCGGCGATTGCCAGAAGCCGCCCGCTGCGCTTTTTCGCCTACGGCGTCGGCGCAATTGAGGGTTGGACGCTACCCGCCACGCATGGCGAATTGCTCATCGCGCTGGCGGCGTTCGGTTTTCCCGTTTGCGAACATCGGGCGGTCGTGCACGGCGCGCGCGCGCTTTCGGATTTCCACGAGCGCATGGGCGCGTTGCGTCCGCAACTGCCCTTTGACATCGACGGCGTGGTGTACAAGGTCAACAGTCTGGAACTCCAGCGTCGTCTGGGTTTTCGCTCGCGCGAGCCGCGCTGGGCGGTGGCGCACAAATATCCGGCGGAAGAAGCGCACACAAAAGTTGAAGCCATCGAAGTGCAGGTGGGGCGCACGGGCGCGATTACGCCCGTCGCCCGCTTGCAGCCCGTCTTTGTCGGCGGCGTCACCGTCACCAACGCCACCTTGCACAACGAAGATGAAGTGCACCGGAAAGATGTGCGGGTGGGCGATACCGTCATCGTGCGCCGCGCCGGAGACGTGATTCCCGAAGTGGCGCGCGTGGCGCTGGAGGCGCGACCGGAGGGCACGGAGATTTTTGAACTGCCCAAAATCTGCCCGGAATGCGGTTCGCATGTGGTGCGCGAAGAAGGCGGCGCGATTGTGCGCTGCGCGGGTGGGCTGGTTTGTCCGGCGCAGGTCAAGGGCGCGTTGATTCATTTTGCCAGTCGTCGGGCGATGGATATTGAAGGTCTGGGCGACAAGCTGGTGGAGCAACTGGTCGACAGCGACCTCATCAAAACGCCCGCCGATCTTTACACCTTGACCGCGCCAGAGCTTGCGGCGTTGGAACGCATGGGCGAAAAATCCGCCGACAACCGCATTAACGCCATCGCCAAAAGCAAAGACAGTACGCTGGCGCGGTTTATTTTTGCCCTGGGCATTCGCAACGTGGGCGAAACGACCGCCAAGGATTTGGCGCGCTATTTCGGCAAACTCGACGCCCTCAGAAACGCCGACAGCGAAGCGCTCTTAAAAGTCCCCGATGTCGGGCCCATTGTTGCCGAATCCATCCGTGACTTTTTCGCCGAAGCGCATAATCAAGAAGTCATCGCCCGCCTGATGGAAGCGGGCGTGCATTGGGCGGAAGGCGAAGGACAAGCCGACGCGCCAGCGGGCGCGCTGGCGGGCAAAGTCTTCGTCATCACCGGCACCCTGCCGACGCTCAAACGCGACGAAGCCAAAGCCTTGATTGAAGCCGCAGGCGGCAAAGCCAGCGGCTCGGTTTCCAAAAAAACCGATTACGTCGTCGCGGGTGAGGAAGCCGGTTCCAAGCTGGAAAAAGCGCGGGAACTGGGCGTTAAGGTGATTGATGAAGCCGGATTGTTGCAACTCGTCGCGCTTCAATCTTGAGAGACCGGCATGAGCTACGATACCAAACGTGCGCTGGAATTACTTCGGATTGGTTCGGGGCGCGCTGATGCCAGCTTTCGTGACGGACAGGAAGCGGCAATTCGTTACATCATCGAAGGTAAAGGGCGATTGCTGGTCGTACAGAAAACCGGCTGGGGCAAGAGCTTTGTTTACTTCATTGCGACCAAATTGCTGCGTGAAGCGGGGCATGGACCGGTGTTATTGGTTTCTCCCCTGCTGGCGTTGATGCGGAACCAGATTGCCGCAGCAGAACGCATGGGCGTTCGTGCCGCTACCATCAACTCCGATAATGCGAGCGATTGGGCGAAAGTTGAGTCCAGCCTTGCCCGTGGCGAAATCGACATTCTTCTGATTTCACCTGAGCGATTGGCAAACGAGCGTTTCAGGGCGCAGGTTTTGGCAAACATTGCCGCGCAGATTTCGTTGCTGGTGATTGACGAAGCGCATTGCATTTCTGATTGGGGGCATGACTTCCGCCCGCACTACCGGCTGCTGGAGCGGATTGTGAAGCGTTTGCCGCCCAATCTGCGGCTTCTTGCCACGACAGCAACCGCGAATAATCGAGTCATGGAAGATTTGCTTACGGTCTTGGGGCCAAATCTTGCAGTTTCGCGGGGGAATCTAAACCGCCCATCCCTGACACTGCAAACCATTCGTTTGCCGAGTCAGGCGGAACGTCTTGCATGGTTGGCAGAGCAGCTTGCCACGCTACAAGGTCACGGCATCATCTATACTCTCACGGTACGCGATGCCAACCGGGTTGCTGATTGGCTCAAGTCACAAGGCTTTAATGTTGAGGCTTACACTGGAGAAACGGGCGACCGCAGGGCAGCACTGGAACAGGCGCTTCTCGACAACAGGGTTAAGGCGCTGGTGGCAACGACGGCCTTGGGTATGGGTTACGACAAGCCGGATTTGGCATTCGTTATCCATTATCAAATGCCCGGCTCAGTGGTGGCTTACTATCAGCAGGTAGGACGTGCCGGGCGTGCGCTGGATGCTGCCTACGGCGTGCTGCTCAGTGGTCAGGAAGAATCGGATATTACCGATTGGTTTATCCGTACTGCCTTCCCGACGCGGCAGGAAGTTGCCGATGTGCTGGGCGCTCTGGAAGAAGAAAGTGACGGCTTGTCTGTTCCTGAACTCATGAGTCAGGTTAACCTCAGTAAAGGGCGCATTGAAAAAACCATTGACCTGCTTTCGCTTGAGGCGCCTGCGCCTATCGCCAAACAGGGCAGCAAATGGCAGCTTACGGCGGCAACGCTGAATGAGGCATTCTGGGCGCGTGCAGAACGTCTTACTGCTTTGAGACGTGACGAGCATCAGCAAATGCAGAAGTATGTGAGCCTGCCGTTTGGTCAGCATATGAAATTTTTAATCGACGCGCTGGATGGTGAGCCGGGTTTGCTGACTGCGCCGACACTGCCACCGCTGCCAACAGGTGTGAATAGCGAGTTGGTTAAAGAAGCGGTTGCCTTTCTTCGCAAAACCAGCCTGCCGATCGAACCACGCAAGAAGTGGCCCGATGGCGGGATGCCGCAGTACGCCGTGAGCGGAAAAATTGCGCCGAACCATCAAGCCCAACCCGGTAAGGTATTGTGTGTTTGGGGTGACGCTGGTTGGGGTGATTTGGTCAGGCAAGGCAAATATCACGACCGGCATTTCTCCGACGACCTTGTGATTGCATGTGTGAAGATGATTCACGCATGGAAGCCGCAACCTGCTCCCACATGGGTGACTTGCGTTCCATCTTTGCGCCATCCTGATCTCGTGCCAAACTTTGCACAACGCTTGGCAGGCGCATTGGGGTTGCCGTTTCATGCGATCATTGTCAAGACAGACGCCAGACCGGAACAAAAAACAATGGCCAACAGTACGCAGCAAGCCCGTAACATTGATGGTTCGCTGGCACTTGACCGCCATCCGATGCCTCACAGCCCGGTGCTTCTGGTTGACGATATGGTCGACTCGCGCTGGACGTTAACCGTAGCCGCATGGCTCCTGCGTAAGCAGGGGAGTGGTGAAGTCTGGCCGATCGCCCTTTCACAATCGGGGTACGACGAATGATGCCCAATCTCTCTCCGCTCTCTCAGAACACGCAGGCCATCCTGTTGCTGACGGCGCCGCTGATTGCAGGGCGCAGCGCTTCAGTTCCTGAACTGCTGACACACGGTGAATACAAACGTCTTGCGCGTCATCTACTTGAAATTCAACGCGAAC
Source organism: Betaproteobacteria bacterium (assembly GCA_025997045.1). GTDB lineage: Bacteria > Pseudomonadota > Gammaproteobacteria > Burkholderiales > Rhodocyclaceae > WRNU01. Next base: position 12,641 of record BNUB01000018.1, on the reverse strand, counting down.
CCGCTGATCTTGTTTCCCCGGATGCAGAGGAGATTCTGCGCGCCTGCCAAGGCGTGATTGATGCAGGCCGCTTGCAGCGCTTGTTGGGGCGTGGATTTTTGCTCAGTCAGGTTATTGAACGCTGGCAGGCGCGTGCCATTTGGGTACTCAGCCGCGCTGACGCCGATTATCCCCGGCGCTTGAAAGCGCGATTGCGGGAAGATGCGCCCGCCGTACTCTATGGCTGTGGTGACATCAGCCTGTTGGAGACGGGGGGGCTGGCAGTGGTCGGTTCGCGTCATGTGGACGATGCGTTGATTGACTACACGCTGGATGTGGGGCGCTTGACGGCACGTGCTGGAAGAACGCTTGTATCGGGCGGTGCCAGAGGAATTGACCAGGCCGCCATGCGTGGTGCTTTGGAGGCGGGCGGCAAAGTATGTGGCGTTCTGGCGGATAGTCTGGAAAAGACCAGCATGACCCGCGAGCACCGTAATTTCCTGCTGGACGAGCAATTAACCCTGATTTCGCCTTACGATCCGGGTGCAGGTTTTAATGTGGGTAATGCCATGCAGCGTAACAAGCTGATTTATGCGCTGGCCGATGCCTCGTTGGTGGTTAGTTCAGATGTCAATAAGGGTGGCACATGGGCTGGTGCTATCGAGCAACTGGACAAACTGAAATTTGTTCCTGTTTATGTTCGGTCAACGGGTGAACCATCAGCTGGTCTTGATGCCCTCCGGGGAAAAGGGGCGCTTCCTTGGCCGAATCTCAGGAGCGTGGATTCATTTGAGGCCGTATTTGATATAGGGCAATCCGTGTCTTCTGCAATAGCTGCACAAGGCGATTTGCTACAAACCATAAAGGTCGAAGCTGAGCCAACTGTAGTGCAAGCAGGTGAAGTGATCACTGACTCAACCAAGGATATTTCACCAGTAGTATTGTCTCCAGCCGAGGTGGTTTTCGCTGCTGTCCATGAGCAAATCAGGCAACTATTGAGCAAGCCAATGAGAGATGAAGAGGTTGCTGAAAGTCTTGATGTAGAACCCAGGCAGGCCAAAGTATGGTTACGGCGCATGGTGGAAGAGGGGGTGTTGGAAAAACTAAACAACCCAGTATGCTATGTTGTTAAACAGCCTGCTCTTTGCTGACGAAGAAGCTGGTTCCAGGCTCGACAAGGCCCGGGATTGAGTCCCGATGCTCAATGAAACTGAATTTTTGCTGTTTAAAGGAGGTAATGCGTGAACAAGATAACGAAGGCGGTTTTTCCGGTGGCGGGGCTGGGCACCCGGTTTTTGCCTGCGACCAAGGCCAGTCCCAAGGAAATGCTGCCGATCGTCGACAAGCCCTTGATTCAATACGCGGTGGAAGAGGCGGTTGCCGCCGGGATCACCGATATGATCTTCATCACCGGGCGCACCAAACGCTCGATTGAAGATCATTTCGACAAGGCGTATGAACTGGAAACCGAACTCGAAGCGCGAGGCAAAAAAGCCCTGCTCGATATCGTGCGCCGCACTGTGCCGAAAGACGTGAACTGTATCTATATCCGCCAGCCCGAAGCGCTGGGGCTGGGCCATGCCGTACTCTGCGCCAGCCGGGTGGTGAGCGCTGACGAGGCTTTCGCGGTGATTCTCGCCGACGACCTGCTCGATAACCCCGGCGGCCTGCCGGTGATGCAGCAAATGGCCGAAGTCTTCGGCTACCACCGCTGCTCGGTATTGGGCACGCTCGACGTGCCGCGTGAAGATACCCGCCAGTACGGCATTGTCAGCACCGAAAACCAGAACGGCAAAGTGCAGCGCGTCACCGGCATCATCGAAAAGCCCGATCCCGAAAATGCCCCCACCACTCAGGCCGTCGTCGGGCGCTATATTCTGACCGCACGCATTTTCGACCACATCCGCGCCCTGAAACCGGGCGCAGGGGGCGAATTTCAACTTACCGACGCAATCGCCGCACTATTGAAAGAAGAAGCGGTTCTCGCCTATCAATTCGATGGAGTGAGATACGATTGCGGCTCCAAGCTCGGTTATCTCAAAGCGACGATCGAACTCGGCCTGCGACATACGGAAATCGGCACCGAATTCAGTGTCTATCTCGAAGATCGTTTTGGCGCCGGGAAGCAGGCATAAACTGCACGCGGAAGGGATACACGGCAGGTATTGGCACAAAGTGCCTGCGCGTGTATCCCTCTTATCAATTTATCTATCTGATCGGTACATAACCCACGTCGGCGATGAGTTGTTGCCCTTCGTCGCTCAAGAACCAGTCGAGGAGTTTTTGCGCGTTTTCGGAGAGGGGGCGGGCGGTGACGATGTAGACGTCGGAGATGAAAGGATAAGAGCCGTTACGGATATTCTCGGGCGTAGGCGCAATGCCGTTGACTGACAGCAATGCGACCCCGCGGACGGTGTTCATCGTCGTGGCGTAATAGCGGAAAGAATAGCCCAGGGCATCCGGGGAATTGTGGTAGTCGGCAACGGCCCGCATGATGCCGCCCATATCGCCATGGTATTCCGCTTCGAGCGGTTTGCGCATAGGTGTGCCGCGCATGACCTTTTGTTCCATCGCGGTCTGGCTGCCGGAATCCTTGTTGCGCTGGAAGGCCAGAATCTTCTCGTCCGGGCCGCCGAGTTTGTTCCAGTTGTCGATTTCGCCACTATAGATGGCGCGGATTTGATCGGTGGTGAGGCTTTTGACCGGATTCTGTTCATTGATGAGAAAGACGAAGGCTTCTTTCGCAATAGGCGTGAGTGTCAGCGTGAGCCCTTTTTCCGCTGCGAGCTTTTGTTGATCTTCCGAGGGCGCGGCGGCGAAGATCATGTCAGCATCACCGGAAATCAGGGCCTTGTATGCATTGGGGGTGTTTCTACACAGGACAGCTTGTTTTCGATCATCGTAGCCATGGCTGTCTTCAGCTTTTATGTATATCGCCTGCGCTGCCGCACCATAAACCGGTAACAGGGCGATGGCGCCGTCCAGTTTGGGATAGGGCGGCTCCAGACGCAGAGAGGGGGCGTGCCGGAGTTGGATGAATTTATTGTTCTCTTCAAAGATATGATATTCCCGCATATTACCGTAGGAATTCCTGCTCCTGCCTTCCTCCTGGACATCGTTTTCCGGGTCTGGATGAAGAACACTGTGATACTGTATATAAGTCGTTATGCCTGCCGTAGCATAAAGCGCGAAAATAAATGCCACCGACGGACGGAGCAATCTGTTGTCGTGTGTGGCCAAGCGTTTTCCCCGCCACGTTCCAAGCGCGAATGCGCTCACGAAGATGATCTGGAAGAAGGTCACAACAAGAGGAAGCTGCCAGAGATAACCTCCAAACAATGCAAAGAAAACAGTAAAAAAATAGGGTAACAGTGGCGCAAACAGCCACATGAGTATCTTTATGGAGGGGTTTGGCACACGGCTGAAATCCCCTCCGCTGACGAAAGAAATAATGATCCATGCCAGTAAGGTGTATACCATAGGCAACACAAATGGCCCGTAACGGGTTGTGAACTTTTCTGGCGAGTTGATCTTCTTGCCATAGAAAAATGGAACAATAGCCAGAATTGCCAATGCAGCAAGCGCCGCAAGCGCCGCGACAATATAAACAATCGCAGCCAGAATCGTGTTGTTGGAGTCATGGGAGAGCAAACTTGTAGCAGCCGCCAGCATGAACAGGCTGCCGTTCGACAGTAACGGCAATATAACGACCGTAAGCAGCAGCGTGACGATCCAGTACTTTTTCGTGCTCATGGTTTCAATGTACCTCTTTTTCAAGGACGTGGTGCCGCGCTTGGCGTTCAGAATTATGCGGCCTTGGTAAACCCGTTACCGCGCATTTCGGCAATAAAATTGCCCAGCTCGTCATGCACCTCAACACGGAAAACAGAAACGCTGCGCCCGCGTGAAAGACAGGTCGAACGCGCAATCAGGGTTTTGCCCTTCGCCGTTGCGAGATAAGAGATACTGTTCGATTGCCCCACCGTGATGCCGACCTTCGCGCCGCATAACAGCGGCAGGTTCGAGTGCACGGCAAAGGCGAGGTCGGTCAGAGTAAAAATCGCCCCCCCTTGCACCGCGCCGCCTGCGTTCAGGTGATCTGCGGTAATGGGCATGCTGCATTGCACGGAGTCTTCCGTCACCGCGTCGATAACGATGCCTGCACGGGCGGCATAGCGGTCAGTTGCGAAGAAAGTGCGGATTTTGTCGAGATTGATGTCCATGCCGTTTTATCCTTTTTGGTTGAACCACATCAGGCGTGCGCCGCCGCCTTGCCCAAATCGAACGCCTTGGCATTCAATTCCGCCAGCGTCGGTTTTCTGGCGCGAAAACGGGTGACGATGCACTCTTTCAGGGTTTCGGCGGAAAACGGCAGATGCTCGGAAATCGCGCCCAACATGATGGTATTCACCAGCCGCAAGTCGCCCAGTTCACGGGCAATTGCTCCGGCGTCGAAATCATGCGCCTCAATCCCGCACCCACGGATGGCGGCAACCGGATCATCGGGATAATCAAACAGCCCCAGCGACACGATGGGCGGGGTCAGCCGCAACTGATTGACCATCGCCACGCCGCCTTTTTGACCATTTTTTCGACGCAAATAATGGCTCCAGCGCATCGCCTCGGCGGCCTCAAAGCCGACCAGAATATCCGCCTCGCCCGGCGCGATTTCCGGCGACAGCACTTTGGGGCCGAAGCGCACATGCGAAGACACCACGCCCCCGCGCTGGCTCATGCCCGCGACCTCGGTTTTCTTGACCTCGAACCCTTGAGAAATGGCGGCTTCCGCGAGGATTTCCGAAGCGGTCATCACGCCTTGTCCGCCGATGCCGACGACGAGGATGTTGGTGGTTTGGCTCATGTTGTTTCCGTTACAAAAAGGTGAGGGTGGCGGTGAGGGCTGCATTTTAGCATTTCTTGGGCATTTAGTTGGAGATGACCTGCCTGGATTCAGTGTGGAAGAACTTCGCTTTGCCAAAATTGCGCCTGATTTTGTCAGTCTGATAGCTTTTTACTGACAATAGTAGCGCGCCACCCTCAATTCCCATGCGCAGCTCAGCTTCCAACTCGGCAGTTGCAACTTTCTTGTCTGGCGAGATGGATACTGAATTCAGTTTTTGAAAAATGCTAAAGGTAATCTCTTTCCCCGTCGCTTTTTCTATTTTTTCCTTGTTTTGATAGAATTCATCCAGCGATGAGCAAAGCATTTCCTTGTTGACGCTAACAGTATTTTTCCCGGTGCGCGATGCTGGCGATATGACTTCTATTTCTCCACTCATATCGTCACTAATCATGCCGCAATATGCTTTCGCATCGCGGTTCGAGAATGCATCTCGGGATTGTTGATACAATTTCCATACCTGATCTTCGTTAATCTGCTTGCCCCCGATAGCGGCAAACCAGACGCCGTACCCAACGGCGAGGACTAATACAATCGTTTTAAAGCTCATTCAAGACTCCTTGATCTTGTGGATGTTCGTCAAAAGGAAAGGGGAGGGTGTTTCATGCCAGGCATGTTCCATTTGCCGTGCCAGGTATTGTATCCCTTCAAAAAGTACTTGAAAACTTCGTGAGCGATTATTTTGTACGTTCAAGTGTTCGGCAATCGCTCGCGCTCCCGCAATTTTCTGGAAAGATGGCAGCAGACGTTTTATTTCAACAGAGGGCTTTTGCCATTGATCAGGATTGGCAAAACGCTTCCGGTTTTTAGGCGTGTTTAACGTTGCATCGGTCGTATCAAACGCATTGTCCAAAGCCTGCAAATCACCGAGATACCAGCTTTCGAGCTCCTGGCAAACAAGGCGAATCAGGGTTTCCGGACGGCCTGTTTGTTCACAGATTGCGTGTAATTTTCTTTTCAATTCGATACAGTTTGCATTGTCATTGTCTCGAACGATAACAAAGCGCGCGTCAGGTTCTTGCCACGCTTTGAGTTTTCTGGGAATGCTTTTATCCAGATCATTTTTTCCTTCATGTTGCAGGCAAATAAAATGCGTACCTTCCATCCATTCCGGGAAAAGACGTGGTAGCAATTTATCCAGTAGAACCTTCATGGAGGGTTCTTCGAGTAAAAAAACGATTTTGCCTTGCATCAGCCGATTCCCCGGTTCAAACCTTCGAATAATCCCTGTTTCCAGAGATAACCGGGCAAGTCGCCTGCCTCAACCAGCGCGCAGAGAGTTTTGGAATCGCTGGCTTTTGTTATTTGGGTGAAACCTTGTTGTTTATTCAGGCAATAAATCTCATCCAGTCCAAGCGCGTTGAGAAATTCCGGCGAATGGGTCGAGATAAAAACCTGTCCGCCGCGATCGGCATAAGCGCGAAATTCCTCAGCCAATTCGGGCAAGAGTTCAACATAAAGCTGATTTTCCGGTTCTTCGACGGCGAGCAGCGGGAAGGGTTTGGGGTCGTTCAACAAAACCAGATAGGCAAACATTTTCATGGTGCCGTCGGAGACATAGCGCGCAATGAAAGGGTCTTTAAAGCTCCCGTCCTGAAAGCGCAACAATAATTTACCTTCCTCGGTGGGCCTGGCCTCCACAAGAGACACGCCGGGTACACGGCGTTTCATGGCATCCAATATTTTCTCGAACTGTTCGCGATAGTGTGTATAGATGTAATGGGCGACTTGCGCAATGTTATCGCCGGATGTCGACATGTGTTCCGCATAACTGCTTTCCGAGCTTGGGCGCATTCCCGCGATATGAAAATCGGAAATGTGCCAGTTTTCGATCATGGCACGAAATGCCTTGGCCGCCTTGAAGCGGTCGAATTGTCCCAATCCTTTGACCGCCAGAATATCAGGTGTGTCCAGCGCTTGCGCTTCGCGGGTCAAGTCCCTGTCAGGTTTCGAGAAATCTTCCTCATTATTGATGGCGTAACCTTTTCCTTTTTTGAAATCCAGAAAATGAAATGGCGCGCCGCTTTCGCCACGCTTGTAGCGCAATATTTCCCGTTCGATTAGCGGGAGTCCTGACCGATCCGGGGAGATCATCAGAACGTAAGTGACGAGGCGTTCATAACCCGTTATCTCCAACCGGAATTGCAATGTAATTTCAATGGATTCGTCAGCAAATCCACGGCTGGCAACTTCTTTGTATCCTCCGCGTTTTGCAATTGCATTGCCGACATTCTGTGTCAGCGCATCCTTGAGAAAGGAGAACACATCGAACAACGTGGATTTACCCGTACCGTTTGCGCCGACCAGAACGCATAGTGGCGGAATGTCGGTGATGTGTACATCACGGAACAGGCGGTAATTCTTGATTGTGATGGATTCAATTTTCATGGCGCTTACCAGTGATTTTTTTCAGAAGAATGTTACCGGAAACGTCGGCATCAGAGACCGAAACCTGTCCGATGCCGACGACGAGGATGTTGGTGGTTTGGCTCATGTTGTTTCCTTAAAAATCAGTTTCATCAATCCATTGCAAATCGCTTGTGCGTATCCAGAGCGCGTTGGGCGTTTCATTGTGGCAAGCCAGTCCGAGCGCGCAAACATCTGTATGAAAACGTACCAATACCCTGCCCCGTTCGACAGACTGTGCGACAGCATCTACACGAACCACTTCCCCTGCTGTACCAATGAGTTGCCAGTAATGCTCTGCCGGACGTGTTGCCGACGGCGCGCTCACGCTGCCGTTATAGCAACGTAGCACAACCTTGCTGCCTACTTTGGCGGCGAGGTCAGGTTCCTTTTCAGAAAACGTCGAAAAAGGATTCATGTCGTCAAGGCAGACCGGCATGGACGGCTTGGAAATGACGCCTTTCAGTTGGCTGATGGATGCCATGTTCACACAATCTGTACCGGAAACGTCGGTACCGCCGGTTTAATCGCGTCCGGCGCGCAGGGTTGCAGGCATAGCCCGCAGCCGGTGCAGGCGGCGGTTTCGATGCGGGTGAAGGCGAGTTCCACTTCTTTGCCGGAGGGTTTCACCACCTTTTCGCGGCGGGTGACGTGGATGGCGGGACAGCCGATTTCGACGCAGTTGCCGCAGCCGGTGCATTTATCCTCAATCACTTCGTAGGCGGGTTCCTGTTTGTATTCGTCAATCAGCACACAGGGGCGGTTGGTGATGATGACCGAAGGACCGTCGTACTTGGTTTCTTCGCGCAGCGTTTTGAACAGCGTCGGCAGGATGTAGGGGTCGACCACATGGATGTGTTCCGGGGCGATGCCCAGCGATGCCACGATTTTGGCGAAGTCGACGCGCGGGGCTTCTTCGCCGTGCAGGTCACGACCGCTGGCGGGGTTATCCTGCCCGCCCGTCATGCCGACGGTGCGGTTATCGAGCAGCAAAACGGTAACGTTGCCACGGTTATAGGCGATGTCGAGCAAGCCCTGCATCCCCATGTGCATGAAGGTGGAATCGCCGATGACGGCGACGATTTTTTTCTTTTCGTCATCCGGACCACGCCCCTTGTCCATGCCGAGCGCCATGCCCATCGAGGCGCCCATGCAGATGGTGGTGTCGAGCGCGTTCCACGGGTGCCCGGCGCCCAGCGTGTAGCAGCCGATGTCGCCTGCGATGGTGACGTTACGCAGTTGCGAGAGGGTGTAATACACACCCAGATGCGGACAGGCGACGCACATCGTGGGCGGGCGCGGGAACACTTTCAGCGCGTCGGGCTGCGTTTCGTCGGCGCGCGCCAGTTCCGGCAACAGGGAAGCGAGGCTTTTTCTCAGGATGTAGGGCGGCAGTTCGCCTGCGGCGGGGAGGATGTCTTTGCCGCGCGCGGCAATGCCGGCGGCGCGGATTTCGGTTTCCACAAGCTGTTCGGTTTCCTCGACGACCATCAGGGTGTCGACCTGTTCGGCGAGGGCGCGTACTTTGTCCAGCGGCAGCGGGTACGATAAACCGAGTTTCAGGATGGGCGCATTGGGAAAGGTTTCGCGCACATGCATGTAGGCGGGGCCGGAGGTGACGAAGCCGACGCGCTTGTCGCTGCCCTCTTCCAGACGGTTGAACCGGGTGGTTTCGGATTCGGCGCGCAAGGCTTTTTCGCGGGCGAACACTTCGGGCACGCGACGTTGGGCGTTGGCGGGCACCATCACCCAGCGCGCCGGATTTTTGACGAAGCCTTCGGCGGCGCGTTTGACGGTGCGCTCACCGATGTCGACCAGACATTTGACGTGGCAGACGCGGGTGGTGAGCCGCAGGATGACGGGCGTGTTGAACTTCTCCGAGAGGTCGAACGCTGCCTGGGTCATGTCGTAGGCTTCCTGCGAATCGGCGGGTTCAATGATGGGCAGATGCGCGAAACGCCCCCAGAAGCGGGAATCCTGTTCGTTTTGCGAGGAAGAAAAGCCCACGTCATCCGCCACCGCAATCACCAGCCCGCCCACCACGCCGGTGAGCGTGAGCGTCATCAGCGCGTCGGCGGCAACGTTCAAGCCAACGTGCTTCATCGCGCAGAAGCTGCGCGCGCCCGTCAAGGAAGCGCCGATGGCAACTTCGAGGGAGACTTTTTCATTCACCGACCATTCGGAATACAGATCGGGATAGCGGGCGACGTTTTCCAGAATTTCAGTGGAGGGGGTGCCCGGATAGGCGGCGGCGACGCGCACGCCAGCATCCCAAACGGCGCGGGCGATGGCTTCGTTGCCCGACATCAGCAGCCGGGAACCGGCGGGGGGCGGAGTGAAGGTTTTATGGCTCAAGGGAGTTTCCTTTGTCTAGCATGATCGGCTCCTTCAGTATGGATGGACGTTGCCCGGATTGTAGCCCACGCGGGGGTGTCATTTCCGCGTGGGCACGCGCAGCGACGCCCACCTGCGCCAGCTTTTAATTCTTCTTCTCTTTCCGGTGATCCAGCACTCTCACCGCCTTGCCCATCGACCGCTCCACCGAGCCGGTCGGGTGAATCCTGACTTCACAGCTGATGCCGATGAAATCCTTGATGTCTTTTTGCACCTTGGCGGAGACGTGGTCCATGTATTGCTGGCCTTTGGCGTAGAGCGGGGGGCTGGCTTCGACGTTGATGCGCAGCGAATCCATGAAGCCTTCGCGGAAGACTTCGATCTGGTAGAAGGGCGACAGCGTTTCGGTGCGCATCAGGATGGCTTCGACCTGGGTGGGGAAGACGTTGACGCCGCGGATGATCAGCATGTCGTCGGTGCGGCCGGTGACGCGGCGCATTCTGACGTGGGTGCGGCCACATTTGCAGGGCGCGGTGTCGAGCACGGAGATGTCGCGGGTGCGGAAGCGCAGCATGGGGAAGGCTTCGCGGGTGAGGGAGGTGATGACGATTTCGCCTTTTTCGCCGGGGGGCAGCGGCTCGCCGGTGTCGATGTCTACGCATTCGACGAGGAAATGGTCTTCCCAGATGTGCAAGCCCTTTTTGCTCTCCAGACATTCGATGCCGACGCCCGGCCCCATGAGTTCGGTGAGGCCGTAGATGTCGAGGGCGTCGATGCCCATGCGCGATTCGAGTTCGTAGCGCATTTCTTCCGTCCACGGCTCGGCGCCGAAGAGGCCGACGCGCAGCGGCAGCTTGCGGATGTCGACGCCGAGTTTTTCGGCTTCTTCGGCGATGTTGAGCGCGTAGGAGGGGGTACAGCTCATCGCGGTGGGCGCGAGGTCGGTCAGGAGCATGACCTGCTTCTGGGTCTGGCCACCGGACATCGGGATGACCGTCATCCCCAGCGATTCCGCCGCGCCGTGCAGACCCAAACCACCGGTGAAGAGACCGTAGCCGTAGGCGTTATGCAGGCGGTCGCCCGGTTGCAGGCCGGCCGCGGCCAGGCAGCGTGCGCCCATTGCGCCCCAGTTGGCGAGGTCGCGCTGCGTGTGGCCGACGACAACGGGTTTGCCGGAGGTGCCGCTCGATGCGTGCAGGCGGGCGACCTGATCGGGGGGGACGGCGAACATGCCGTATGGGTAGTTGTCGCGCAACTGCTCTTTTTTGGTGAAGGGCAGCAGCTTGACATCAGCGAGGGACTGGATGTGATGGGGCTTGATTTCCAGCTCGTCCATCGCCTCGCGGTAGAACTTCACGGTTTCGTAGCAACGCGAGACGGTGGCCTGCAAACGGCGCAGTTGCAAGGTTTCGAGGGTTTCGCGCGGGAGCGTTTCGTTGTTGACGTCAAAAATCATGATTCACCAGACCCTGTGTGGAACGGAAAAATAAACTGCGCATGATAGCGGTCTGGCGCGTCCCCGGCGACTGGCATAAACCCGAATAGCGGGCGGAGGATGTTTACTTGTTGAGAGGAAGCGGACAGCACGCAACGTGTATCATGGATTGCCTCTTCTCTCCTCTGCCATGTCACCCGTGCACTACATTTTCGTCGCCATTCTTGGGCTTTACGCTGCGGTCAATGTCGCGTTGATTATCCGGCTCTACTTTGCCTTGCGCGGGCCGGGCATTGCGCGTCCGGTTCAACTCGGCGCCTGCCTGCTCGCCATTCTGCTGTCGCTGGTGCATCCGCTGTCCCGCATGGTTGAGGGCAACGACTTGTGGGTGAAGGCGCTGACCTTTGCGGGCACGTTCTGGCTCGCGTTCGTGCTCCATGTGCTGCTGGCGTGGGGCTTGCTCGGGATCTTCCGCCTCTTCAATCACGGTTTCGGCTGGCTCGTCATCGCGCCGGAGCGGCGGGGGTATTGGCGTCATGTGAGCTGCGTCGGCATTATCGGCACGGCCCTGGTGTGGAGTGTGATCGGCGCGGTCAATACCCAATACCCGGTGGTGCGCGCAATCGAACTGCCCGCGCCCGCCGGCGTTGCGCCGCTGCGCATCGTCGCGCTCTCGGATACCCACCTTGGCCGCCTCGCCCCGCCCGGATTTTTCGCCCGCGTGGTCGACCTGATCGAGCCGCTGCATCCCGACATCGTGTTATTCGCCGGCGATATCATCGAATACGACTTCGACCCCTCCGACGTGGAAGCGACCGCCGCCGTCCTGCAACGCCTCAAACCCCGGCTCGGCATCTGGGGCGTGCCCGGCAACCATGAATACATCGGCAACAGGGGAGAACTGAGCCAGCGCCTGTTGAAGCAGATCGGCATCCGCCTGCTGGTCGACGAAGGCGCATCCCTGCCCATTTCCGCCGCGGAAACCCCGCCGCACCTGCTCCTGATTGGCCGCAACGACGCCTCCGCCGAGCGTTTCAGCGGGCAGCCGCGCAAAACGATAGATGAGATCATCGCCAGCGTGCCCGGTGCGGCAGCGGCGCAGTTCAAGATCATGCTCGACCACCAGCCCTGGCATCTGGAACAAGCAGAAGCCGCAGGCGTCGATCTGCAAATCTCCGGCCACACCCATAATGGCCAGCTTTTCCCCTTCAACCTGCTCATCGCCGCGCTGTACGAAAACGGCTACGGCCACTCCACCCGCAGCCAAACCCATTACTGGGTGACGTCCGGCGCAGGCACCTGGGGCCCGCGAGTGAGAACGACCGGGCGGGCGGAAGTGTTGCAGATTGACCTGGTGGGGCAGTAATGGTAGCCTGAGCCATGTCTACGAACCCGCGTAACTTCGTCGCTGCCGCTTATGCCAGAGTACATGTCCAGGTAACTTTCGGGAGGCTGAACGAGGGGGGTAAATGGTTGATTTTATTATTGAGGGAGCATCATGGCGTTTGTGAGCGAGCGCGTTAGAACAGAAGATGCGCAGAAGTATGCTACGCAGCAGGTTCATTTGCATGGTCAATGGACGGTTGA
>BNUB01000017.1 GCA_025997045.1 Betaproteobacteria bacterium | reverse complement strand
CCACAATGACCAGCATCTCGACCAGATTGTGTTTAACGACCCCCTGCCTCGGGTCTTCAATCACCGCAAAATACTCCATCAGACTCTTCCCCATCGCACGCTCAAAAAACGAGAGTAGACGGGATTTATTGTGCGTTTACAATAGGTTAAGGAAAATAAAATATAAAGTTGCGCAAGAACAACAGTATATGTCATTTAGATGCAATCGCCCTGCCCTGCCGCCGGGGCCGGTTTGCCATTTTCCTTTGCAAATACCGCTTGATGTTCGTAGTCGACCATCATCGGGTTGGATTGGGCATTAAAGGCAGCAATCAGCGCGGTCGCTTGCGGCTCGTTCAATACATAGGTGCGGGCATCCTTTGGGCGTCCATCCTTGGCGCGGAAACTGCCAGCCGGTAGCAATTGAAATTCACCGGTAGGGCTTTCAATCTCTGCACTGAGAATGCCGAAGTGTTTTTTGTCAGTCATGTGGGGCTCCTTTTTGGGCTTAACCAGCACGGTAACGGTTGGTTAAAATGTTTTGAACATGGCGATTTGATACATTGTATAAATTACAAATATGACTAATAGCGCTTTCAGAGGAGAGGCTTTCATCAATGGTCATTCTGTCAAAATCAGCCGTAATTTTTGCATAGGTATCCTTGTTTTTTAGTTGATTTATGGCAGCCCGGCATGACGGAATATAGACGCTCTCCCCCATATAATTTTCGCAAAAAATAACGGCTTTTTCTTGGCCCAGAATTGAAGCCAGCCGCTCAAATTTACGGCGTCCGGCTCCGTTTGTACCATATGCATTTGGCACACTCAGACACCTGCCATGGAACGCAGTCACCAGCGCGGCAGCGGCCTCAAGGCCGATTACGTCGATCAAGGTAGCGATGGTTCTGGGGAAACTGTAGCAGGTGCTAATTTCCTGTAACGCTTGCGGTGTCATGCCAGGCATCCCTATGTTTTTTCAGTTCATGCAGCATGAACTACGAACCGCTTCGTACCGAAGATGAACGACTTCACATAGCACGGGAAGGCTTGGGGGAGGGCTTGGATTGGACGACAAAAAGCCCGGCTCATGGGGGCATGGCCGGGCTTGGGAGGGGCGCGTCATGTTGCTGCTACAGGTCGTGGGTCTCTGCGTAAACGCAAATGTAGTCAGCTAACGGCATCGCGGCATTGAGCAACCACGCGGCGGTATTCTCCGACTTCATCTTTTCTTCCATGGGGTGGTGGAAAGCCATCACATCAGCCGCCAAAAGCATGGATGAAAGAGTATCCGCCACACATGAAAGAGAATAGAATTTTAATTTTACCTCGTGCGCTACAGGCTTGGTGCTCATTTTGTGGCTCCTTTGATTTTTTGCTCAAAAATCCGCGTCAGGATAGACGCGATACGGGCGGCGTGGTTGGTGGTCGTGTTCATGTTCTCTCCTCTCACTTGACAATTCTGTGTTTCGCGGCGGCGAGGTTGAAATCATCCAGCGTCAAGGCAGCCTCTTTGGCGCGGGCGATAGAGCAGGCCAAGGCGAAAACTTCAGACATAACCCGAAGTCCACCTTCGCCGGTTCCGATGCTCAAAGCGCGGGCGCGGATACCCTTGTTTTTAATCCCCCATGCTTCAAGGACGACGTCAACATCCTCTTCAGTAGGATGGTCAACAATAACGGTTGAAGCCGTAGCGCGCTGAGTGATCTGCGTCAATCGGGCGGCGATCAGATTTTCATAACCCGTTGTGTTTCCCATGAATGCGACCGCTACGCCCATGCAATCGCAAAAATCCTTACGAATATCATCCATCCGTCTAAACGGTAAAGATTGCGCCTCATCAAAAATAACAATCCCACCCCGCCCAATCCTGTCATGAATGGTTTGCTCCAAATCTCCCCACTTGTTGTAGCGCATTTCTTCCACGCGAATAGCCCGAAAAACTGCGCTGTAAATGTTACGAATACTCAATTCGCGCCCGGTGCAAGAAACAAAAACAACAGGGAAAGGTAGGGAATTTTTAACCTTTTCTTTCTCCATGCGCTGATACCGCCGCGCCGTTTCTGTTTTGCTGATTCCTGAGCCGCCATAAACCAAAGCTACCCCGCGTGCGCCCCATATTCCAAGCGGGCGGCGGGCATACTCGAATGCTTCAATATAGCGGGTGGCGGTCGGGGTTATCACAAAATCCCCCGGCTTGCACACCGGTTCGATTTTGTTCACTTCTGGCTCATTCATGATAGAATTGCTCCTTGTCAGGTGGTTCATCATTGCGGCTTCCGGTTACACCCCGGAAGCCCTTTTTTTGGGTTCTTGAAGCGCGGCAAAGCGGGCACGGGTGCGCTCAAAATTCTCTGCCTCCATCTTCTTGAGTGCAGCCTCAATACGGGCGGCTTCCGCTTCCTCTGCCGCCGTCTTTTGACGGGGCATCTCCACAACAGAGGGAACCAGCGCCGTAACGTTTGCAACAGGCAACGCTTTCATCGCCTCTTCTACTTCGCGGCTCGCTTCCGGGGCTACCGGAATCGTAACCTCATAGTCTTTCAACGCCTTGGCTTGCGCCTTGACCGATCTCTTGAAATCGTTTTTCTTCTTCGCAATCAGTCTGGCATCCTCTTTGTTTTTACCAGAAGCGCGGTGCTGTTGTTGGATGTTCTCAGCAATCAGCTTGTTTTTGCGATACAATGAGACCGGCGCGCTAAAGTCTTCGGGGTGATACATAGCGTAATACCCAAAATCACCCTTAGGCGCGGCAGCGGTTTCATTGCTCCAATATCTATGCCCGTAAAGCTCGAATGTTCCATTCTTGCTCAGTCTCACGGCCTTTGCAGACAACGCAGTCCACCGATATTGGCTTTCTGTCATCCTGCGAGGTACAAACCCCGGCGCACGCATCAATTCGTTGTAGACCTGTAACGGTGTCCTGCCGTTCATGGCATCGCCTCTGTGCGGGGTGTTGTGATAGCGTACTATCTCTTCGCGGTAGGCTGATACAAGCTCTTCCGCCGTAACGAAACAAGCGGGGTCGTGTTCTTCCGGGCGTGCCTGTGGGTTGTTGCCAAGGTACGCCTCTCTGAACCCCGGCTCTATCCCGGCAAGCGTTCCAAACAGCCGTTCTACCGGCTTTGATTGCCCGTTAGCAGGGGTTGCAAAATCAACAGCCACCCCCAGCAAGGGCAGAATGCCAATAATTTCACCGTCTTTAACCTTCCCCCGCAAGCGCCAGTCTGTACCGCCGGTGATCTCTTTTGCGGTAACTTCCCTGCCGTTATCCATCTGTGCCCTCTGCGGAATGACGCGCCCTGTGGTTTCAAAGGCATTGCGCAAGGCAGCGCGCACCAGGTCGGTATTTAGCTCCCAGCCGAAGGCATACCCCACCACATAGCGCGATCTAAAATCAATAATGGCATAAAACCACGGGCGATGTGAGCGGCCCTTTATACCCATGATTCCCACGCCGGGGCTGACCTGTACGTCAACATGGCGGGCATCCATAGACCAGCATTCATGCAAGGCGAATGCAGCGTAATCACGGCACACCGTAGGCATGAGCGCCTTTAATGCCTTTTTATCTCCCCGGAGTTCAGCCTTTACAGCGTCAGAGACATTATCCCGCCAGTGATTGCGCGCCGTGGTGAGACTGGGGAGGCTTCCCCAGCCTTGGCGGCTCGCCTCTCTTGCTGTTTCGTCCAAGGCGCGTTTTACGCCCCGTCCGGGTGTTCCGGCCTTCTGGCAAAAGAAGCGCCACGAATCCCCCGGCCACTCAGCGGGCGGGCGGTTGGTGCGGCCACTGAAGTCAGGCACCAGCGCCGGGAGCCAATCGCTTTTGTCGAGTCCGTCGACGGCTTCCTGCCACCGCATGAGGGTGGCGCGGGAAACGTTAAATTTCTCCTTGATCGCGGCATACACATCCATTTTGCATGTGCCATTAGCCAGTTGCTCAAAGAAGAAAAGCAACACCAGTAAAGCCTTTTCAGCGCGGTCGGCGCATTTTTGCGTAGCGGTCTTCACCCGTCCCCAAAAGGCTTCCCGCTCATCTTCGGACAGCCGCGGGGCGGGGGCTGCGGGGGCCATGGCTCTGGCCTGTTGCACCATATAGCGCGCCTGCGCCTCAGCAGGCAGGGCGCGCAGCGGGATGAACCAGCTATCGCCACCGTTGCCGGGGCGCTTTTCGGCGCCGGGGTACTTGCCATTTTTGGCACCATGCCGGAGGGTGCGAGCGGGAATCGCCGTCAGTGCAACCACGTCATCAAGCCCCAAAAAAGGGTTGGTTGTTGCCGACCTTTTGCCGGGGGCGTTACTTGATTCAGTAGCCCCCTGTTTTGCCCCATTGCCTTGTCCTGCAAGGCTTTCGCAGGGGTTGGCAAGATTTTCTGTAGGCGTGCTTGTGTTTGCCGACCTTTGGGGCAAAAGGTCGGCAATGGGAAGGGTCTTAGACATGCTCCGATACCCCCTCAAGATCGCCCACTTCCTTGAGACCCAGCGCCACGGCGATGCGGTACGCTTCGCCGCGCCGCCCGTCTGCTTTGTTGTTCAAGACGCGGTACACTCCGTTGGTGGTGAAGCCGTGCTCCCTCGCCCATTCCGTAACGTTTACGCCTTTCATGATGAAGGCCGCTTTAACTTGCTTGGGTGTCAGTGCCATGGTGTTGCTCCTTGTCTGTTGACTTATGTAACTATCGTTGTTTTTTACAACGCAGCGTTAATCTAATCAACGAGTGATGTTCTGTCAAGGATTTTTATGAATTATTTTGAGGAGGCGCTGCTACGCCTCAAACAGCAGCTAAAAGTCAGGGATGACAAGGATGTTGCGGTCATCTTGGGCATATCTGCGGCGGCACTTAACATGCGGAAGAAGCGCGGCAACTTCCCCGAGACTGAGCTTTACGCCCTTGCGGCGAAGCGGCCAGACCTCAGGCTTGACGTGGGGCTGGTGCTGCATGGTGATCGCTTGACGCCCGATCAGCGCGTTGCGCTGGCAGTAACGGCGGCATACCCCCCGGCGGGGATTCCGGATGCAGCTGCGCAGGGCGTGAGGATGTTTCTCGAACTGAATGACAAGCGGCGAGCGCAGTATCAGCGGATAGGTGAAATACTGGATGATTGCTCTGACGATGCTGTTGAGCTGGTCATGCAGCTTGTCGACAAGCTTCACCAGGTCGAAATCAAGGCCAGAAGGTGAACCAGGGGGCTGGTGGGAACCTTTTACCCAGGCAGCCCTTGAACCGTGGTACTTCCGATCATTCCACGATCAAAAATGCTTAAACGCTGCTCATTTTTGATTGTTCCATGATCAAAAAATGCGATTTTTTCTCATTTTCAAAAACCGATATTTTATCCTGTCATCATTCCATGTTCCGCACCGTTGCTGGCTTTCCGGGCGTTTCCACGTCTTTCCCCCTTGGTTTGAGCACTGCCCAGAATGATCAGCGCCCCACACTGCACACCAAAGGCCAAGCCGCTCGAATGGCGGCTGCTGACCAACCGCGTGGCCCGGACGCTGGAAGCCGTCACCGAACTCATCGACTGGTATCGCTGCCGCTGGGAGATTGAGACCTTCTTCAATGTGCTCAAAAACGGTTGCCGGATTGAGGCGCTACAGCTCGGTAGCGTCGCCAAAATCGAGTTGGCGCTGGCTCTCTACATGGTCGTGGCCTGGTGACTGGCCCGCCTGGTTCGCATGGGGCGCGTTCATCCGGAACTGGCGGCCACGGAACTGTTTACGGACGGTGAATGCAAAGACGCCTATATTCTGGACAAGAAGCCCATCCCGACCAAACCCCCAACGATTCGTGATGTCATCCGCCAGATCGCCAAGCTCGGCGGCTTTCTCGGTCGCAAGAGCGACGGCGAGCCGGGCGTAAAAACCCTCTGGTTGAATGGGTTTGGCCAGGTCGTACCACAAAACAACTGGGAATATTTCATTCCGATTTGTCCTAAGTGCCATCTTCTGAACGACTAAAAAACGCAATCGCTGCAATCCAGAGAGGAGCGATTAAGGAAATGAGAATTGTTGAAGCAACGGAAAGAAGAATTGGGCCTAAGCACTCATCACAACCCTTTTGATCCCCACCTGGTGATACAGATGCAGCAAGCAACAGAACTACTGCAGAAATAATAGCGATTGCAATTTGGGCGTGCTTTTTGCCAGCGCATATGACCAAAGGAATTAACGGCAGGCTGAAAATAAAAAAATACCAAAATGCTGCCTCGCGAAAGTGTGCAATTTCTTTGTCGGTCAATGTATATTTCATATCCATATTGGCGTACAACCTCAGGACAGATGACACCTCTTTCTCATACAGCGTTATGGCAGTAAGACCAGCCATCACCAAAACAACTATTGATAGCCGTAGCGTGAATGACTGGAATAATCGTGACATAAGACCTCCTAAAGGGACGAACATTTGGCTTAAGCGGACCGCCGTAGGCGGGTTCGCTTGAAGGAAGGGTCAGGCGTCTGGTTTGGCAGGCCAAATGCCCTGCGCATGGCGTAGTACAGAGCGAGAGCAATGTTCTTGACGCCGAGAACCCAGTAAACCCAAGCCTTCTGCCAGCGATGCTGGACTACGAAGAGGTGCAGATGCCAGTTTGATCTCTTTCGGATTGAGTTGCCGCTATGGATCAGCATGAATGCTTGTGCGTCGCCTACTGATTCAGCCGCCAAGCGCTCGGCCTCCGACAAAAAGAACGTCATTAGCAAGGATGGGGATGACTCTGGATTCTCCGGAGATGGCTCATGGCAGAGAACGAAGCAATGCCGTAGGAAGGGTAGTCGGTACTTCACGAGCACACACGAGCGCTCGGCATACCCGGCTGGCTCTGAGACTTCGCGGTTGAGCATGAAGCGTGACATGATTGAAGACGCCTAACGTTGGAGTTAATCGGCACCGCGACAGCGGCGTCCGCTTGAACGAAGGGTTAGATTCTTGCACGAAACTTCCCACGAAGCAAGAACGTCGGGAAGCGAGGGTTTGAAGTAGCGCGAAACGGAATGGGTACGCCCAGTGTGCTGCAACACGAGCAGCAAGCGCGGACAACTTGCGAGACCAGAAACACTGTGGCGATGCGCTACTTGATGCCGTGGAAAAATGCTTACCGTATTGGACAGGGCTAACGTGGAGTTGAGGCGCCTGCGCGGCTTTTCGCGCAGGTCGCCTCGAACGCAGGGTTAGGGGCCACTTTCCTATCCCAGCAATTGTTTAATTTCATTTGCCATACCTTCAAGTTGCCCAGCTTCATATTGGAGCACCACACGAAGATGACTATCGTAGTCTTGGCCCGTTAGCTCGACGACAAGTGCAATGTGGCCTGTGACGTCCGATATGGCGGAGAAACTTACTCGGCCTTCGATGTCACTCCAAGTCTTCGCTTCCGACCATCCTTTCCATTCGTTTGCCATTGCCCGAAACATCGCAGTCGGTGAACCCGAGGCATATGTGGTCGCCGGGGCGACGCCGCTAAACCAAGGCGTTTTCACAGCAACATTGAATTCGAGTTCGTCAGGCCAACGCCGCTTAACATCGAAAGTCAAAGTTGCACCATCCCTCGGCGACTTAAATTCTACGGCGGACATGGGTGTGACCCCTAACGTTGGAGTTAAGCGGTGCCGCGACAGCGGCGTCCGCTTGAACGAAAGGTTAGACTTTTGCACGAAACTTCCCACGAAGCAAGAACGTCGGGAAGCGAGGGTTTGAAGTAGCGCGAAACGGAATGGGTACGCCCACTGTGCTGCAACACGACCAGCAAGTGCGGGCAACTTGCGCGACCAAGAACACTGTGGCGATGCGCCACTTGATGCCGTGGAAAAACGCTTACCGTATTGGACAGGGCTAACGTCAAAGTTCAGGGGCGGCAAAAACGCAGCTTTTGACGATCCCCTGCAACGAAGTATTAGGCGGCGGTTATGGGACAACGCCAAGAACTGCAACAGTTGCATAGTTACGTTCCTCTCCAGGGATTCCTCCACCCCCTTCTGTGCCAACATGCAGTAATTTGTACCCGTGAGAGAGATAGTGATTGATGCGATTTGAAATCTCTCCGTCTGGAAGAAGATTGCCACACACAGTACAGGTTCCCCATTCATTACTTGAAACCTGAGTGGTTTTCGACACATCCTGAATTTTCATTTCCGCTCCTTTGTGCACCACACGTTTGTGGCATGGGGTTTTAACCACCTAACGCCTGAATTAAGCCGTGCCGCGAAGCGGTGTCGGCTTGAATGAATTGTTAGGCCACACTCAAGCCAGCAAGAATTTCAAGTTTGGCTAGGTACGCCCGCATGTTTTCTTTGCTGTGGGTTGGAACGCAACCGTCGTTGTACAAAAAGATCTCGTCTGTATCTTCAGATCCAGACCACGAGAGTTTGGTTGCCTTGGCCTTTGTCAGCCCTTTGATCTGGACCAGCACAGGATGATCCTCATACGTGACGTGAGAGCCGGTAAAAAAGCCAACTGGTTTGTACTCACGATTTAGGACGGCGTAGCGCCCATCAGATTGCTTCTTGAGGCAGTAGGGAAGGAATACCGACCGGAAGTCACCGAGTGCCATGATCTCTCCTTGTGTGGGCTAACGTTGGAGTTAAGCGGCGCCGCGACAACGGCGCCCGCTTGAACGAAAGGTTAGACTTTGGCACGAAACTTCCCACGAAGCAAGAACGTCGGGAAGCGAGGGTTTGAAGTAGCGCGAAACGGAATGGGTACGCCCAGTGTGCTGCAACACGACCAGCAAGCGCGGACAACTTGCGCTACCAGAAACACTGTGGCGATGCGCTACTGGATGCCGTGGAAAAATGCTCATCGTATTGGACAGGGCTAACGTTGAAGCTGAGCCGCGAGCGGCGGCTTGCCGACGCGAGTCGGCTCGAGCGACTGGTTAGGTCGCATTCCGGAATGGGATCTCACCGACTTGATACAAGTGACCTTGCTCTGAAGCGCCGACAAAAGATGCCCCCGTGAGGTTTGCACCATCGAAAACCGCTGCGTCGATCGCAGCGCCTTCAAACTCAGCGCTTTCCAAATTTGCCCCCGTGAAGTCGCAGGTTTTGACGTTGGCATTGCGGAATCTCGCTCTAGCCAGGCTGGCCCCACGGAATGACGCAAAGATGAAGCTTTCAGAGAAGTCCACGTCATCGAGCATGCATCCAGAAAAGTCGTATTCCCTGTCGTCTAGATCGAGCGCCGTGAATGAACGGGCTCCGTCGGCATAACGCGCGACGATCTCGGCAGCAGTCTGCACTTGTTCCATTTGCTGCGACCTAACGTTTGACGTGAGGGACGTGCAACAGCAGGCGAAGCCTGATGTTGCACGTCCCCTCGACGGAAGGGTTAGGCCCCAGAGTGCTTACGTTCGTACTCTCGAACCTGGCGTGTTGTTTCATCTTGCAGTAGGCGCTCAAGTCGTTCAATCTCAGCTTCAAGCTCCGCACGGCTGACCTGTTCGCCGCCGAGCATACTTTCGAAGGCAGCCATGAGCCGACCCTTTGTATCGTATTCGAGTGGACTGTCCCTACCGGTTATGCGCTGATCGCGTTCAGGCGCATACATGACTCGGTACAGCTTGAAGTTCTTACGTGCCTCGGCGAGCGAGTAGTCCGAGTTTGGACCGCCACACACCTCCTCTGCGTTCTCTTCGTCTTGCCCGTCGTCTTCCCAGTTGCACAGCTCGCAGATCTCGTACGCATTGCGTTCCGGCAAAGTAGGGTAGCCGCAGCAGGGGCAGTTCATACGTGCGGTGAGAGACGAAGCTGGTGACATGTGTTGGAGCCTAACGTTGGAGTTAAGCGGCGCCGCGACAGCGGCGTCGGCTTGAATGAATTGCTAGGTCACTGCTGCATAACGGTTGCAGCGATGTTTGCAGTGCCTGGAAGTCGGTGTGTGTACAACTTTGACAAATCAGATGGGTTTTTAATGTGCTCGAAATGTTCCCGCCGTATAGCAAGGAACTTTAAGCCATTGTCTCCCCTTGTTCTGACCTCGCCGACTTCGATGACCTTCAAGGCGCTTATCCAATACCAAGATGTAACCTCGTCTGTCATGTCGTAGTAAGCGTACCAAAGAGGGAGTCGAAACAATCTTTCAAAGGTGAGAGATTTTCTTAGCTCAGCCTCGAACTCTAAGGTGTATACACCGCCAGAATACGCGTAGTTCTTTGCGTCGACAGCCAATAGTCCCACAGACTCAAGCAAGACAAGAAAGTCTGGGCGCTTAACGTTGCCAGAAAAAAGTCTGGCAAACGTATCCGCAGACTGGCAAATGGCCGTATAGGAAAGGCCGGCATCTGACAGCCACTCGTTGAGTGCGTTCTCTGCGATTCTTCCTTGCTCTATGATTGCCGACATAGTGTCCCTAGTGGCCTAACGTTGGAGTTAAGCGGTGCCGCGACAGCGGTGTCCGCTTGAACGAAAGGTTAGACTTTGGCACGGAACTTCCCACGAAGCAAGCACGTCGGGAAGCGAGGGTTTGAAGTCGCGCGAAACGGAATGGGTACGCCCACTGTGCTGCAACACGACCAGCAAGCGCGGACAACTTGCGCGACCAAAAGCACTGTGGCGATGCGCTACTTGATGCCGTGGAAAAATGCTTGCGGTATTGGACAGGGCTAACGTTTGAGGTAAGCGGCTGCCGCCGCGAGGAACAACATGCTACCGCGACCTCACCGCGGCAGTCCGCTTAAGTGAATAGCTAGGTGCCTACATGCGAACCGGCGCGATAAACACGCTGGCGAACGCTACAGCCACACTAAGTGCATTCGCGATCAGTAGCCAGCCAAACTCTCGGCGGCGCACCGCGAACTTGACCCCGTACTTGTAAACGAGAGCTTCGAGCCCGGTAGTAACGAGGCACGCCAAGATGAAAGTAGCTGCCCAAGTGATGGGATTGAAAGTGCCCATGTGAAATAGTGGGTAGATGAGCAAGCCTGGAACAAACTCCCAGACGATGCCGGACAGTGGAATGAGCACGACGCCCAGCAACGCAGAAACGACATTTGCTACGAGCGTGGCTAGTGCTGCCTTTGAGGCTGAGAGGACGAAGAGCCAACGAACAAAGAAGAACTCTATGAACAGACCTAACCCAATGGCCCACCAAGTGAACAAGCGGGTTTCGAGGTATAGGGCGGGCCAAACGACGTCAGCAAGAGCAGGCAGCGACACGAAAAGAAGTGTAGCCCCTAGCAGTACGGAAAGTAGTTTCATTGGCACCTAACGTTGGAGTTAAGCGGCGTCCGCTTGAACGAAAGGTTAGATTTTGGCATGGAACCTCCCACGAAGCAAGAACGCCGGGAAGCGAGGATTTGAAGTCGCGCGAAACGAAATGGGCATGCCCACTGTGCTGCAACACGACCAGCAAGCGCGGACAACTTGCGCGACCAGGAACACTGTGGCGATGCGCTACTTGATACTGTGGAATGATGGGTTAGCCCGCGATTACGCATGTGGGTTGGCGCTTTCATTTACCTGAGTGTGACAGACTTACGGCGCGGGCCGCAATACCGCTTGGTAGCGGAGCTGCATTGAACCGTTTGAACTAAGTGAATCTGGACATATTTCCCCTTCTGTCCAAGCCCGCAAAAATACAGATTGGCCAGACCCTCAAGCGGGATGAAGGCATAGACATCACGAAGCGCAAAGTCTTGTGGCCATTCTGGATGAGCGGAGAGGAAATGATTTAGCTGAGATGTGCCAAGGAAGCTGCGGATCGCTTCATATGGATTCTCGGCTCGCAATTGTGTTGAGAAGGAGCCAATGCCCTCGCAACTGATGAATAGGGAGAACAGCGCCATAGCGGGCTAACGTTGGAGTTAAGCGGCGCCGCGACAGCGGCGTCCGCTTGAACGAAAGGTTAGACTTTGGCACGAAACTTCCCACGAAGCAAGAACGTCGGGAAGCGAGGGTTTGAAGTGGCGCGAAACGAAATGGGTACGCCCAGTGTGCTGCAACACGACCAGCAAGTACGGACAACTTGCGAGACCAGGAACACTGTGGCGATGCGCTACTTGATGCAGTAGAAAAATGCTCATCGTATTGGACAGGGCTAACGTTTGAATTAACCGGCTGGCGCGGTTTTATCGCGCCAGTCCGTGTTGAATGATGGGTTAGGCGGCTTTCTTGTTCCTGAGATTACTCCGGAGATTTCTTTTGCTTTTTAGATTTTTTCCCGGGCGACACATGCGGCTTTTCCAAAAAAAGGTCAGTTATATTGACAGTTTCTCCGAAGGGAAAAATTGGCCCTTGCGCCACGGTTATTCCTGCTTCTTTTTCACAATCTACTGATGGAGCTTCTTGTAATGGAGATGCCTTGTCGTAAATAACTACAGCCTTCCTTGTGTGTTCGCAGACAAAAATAACCTTATCAAAAGGGAAACCTTGCTCACTCAAAAGGAAATTGGTCCAAGGCTTATGATACTCATTGAAAAATTTGTGATCTGCATTTAGATATGAGCTAAAGGCAAGAATAAGCATTTCTCCATACTTTCCAGACTCGGTGTACGAGTGAAATTTTTCTGCCTTTTTGATGATGCTCTCAAAGATATAGTCGCAAGGAAACGAGATAGACAATCTTTTTATTGGTCTGTTGCTGTAGCTGCCGTCTTTTAATAAGTCTTCAATTTGTTGAGAACTTACTTCTCGCGTGATTTTCTCGTTATTTAAGTACTCCTGGTCTTTTTTTTGTCGACAGAAGTAATCTCTATGCCAATTGTTGTTCCGGATTTTTCTATAGTAATTGCTGCATCAGGCCTGTCTAGTTGCTCAGGAATAATACAAAAGTCACCATATAGCTCGTATAGCAAGGTCTCTGCAATCGATAAAATATTTCTCTCTCTATCAACTTTTTCCATGTCTATAACCTGTGCGTTGCTCTTTCGTTAGTAGCGTCGTATTTTCCGCTAAATCATAAACGTACTTAAGACCCTCAAATACTGAGTGGTTTTGGGGGTTTAGCCGCCTAACGTATAGTATACACCTTCACAGGTGTATACTCACACACACGAAGGTGTATAACACAGAGTAAATCAACATAACCTGTTGATTCATAACAATACTACCACTGCTAAGTGTTCCATGGACACACCTCCTCCAAAACTGCTTGACCAACTGCGGATGCGCTTGCGTCTGAAGCACTGCAGCATACGGACGGAACAGCAATACGTCAACTGGGCGCGCCGCTTCATCCTGTTTCACAACAAACGGCATTCGGCTCAGATGGGAGGCGCGGAGGTCGAGGCTTTCCTGGCTCATCTGGCGGCTACGCAGAATCAGGCGCTCTCGGCTTTGTTGTTCCTCTATCGGGAAGTGCCGGGACTGGATTTGCCCTGGCTGACAGAGGTGGTGCGGGCCAAACGTCCGGCACGGCTGCCGGTGGTGCTGACACGCCACGAAGTGACGCAGGTGCTGGAACGCATGGAGGGCAGCGTCTATGGGCTGATGGCGCGCCTGTTTGGAAGCGAGTGTGATGTTGAAAGGTTCGCTGCAACGAAGGGCTATCCACCCTCACGCACCCGAAACGGCAAATTGGCTGTTGCTGCTTTACCATGCCCGTCACGCACGGTAATGAACAGCCGGTAAGCGCCGGGGGTTTCCGGGGCGCGGAAACGGACGCTGGTGGCATCGGCGGTGAGGATTTCCACGCCGACTGAGGCGGGGACGGGTTCGGCGTCGCCGCCGAAGCCGAGTTCGGTGGCTTCGGCGCGTACCAGCCAGCCGGTGGAGCGCACGCCGCTCTCCGGGGCGTGGCGGGTGTCTATGCTGGCGGAGACGATTTCACGGGGGGCGAATTCGTCGGCGGAGATGCCGATGCCGAGAATGCTGGGGGCGGGGATGCGGGGGGGCGTGCCCCACGCGGTGGCGAGCGCGTCGCTCATTTCGGTGAGGCTGCCGTCGGCGAGCAGGAGGCCGTGCCAAGTGCTGGTTTGTTCCTGCTTGGCGCCCCACAGGAAGGGGAAGACGCCTTTTATTTGCGGGTTCTTGCCTAATTCGGCCAGGGCGCGGCGGAAAAAATCGGCTTTGTCGCGGCTGCTGAGTTCGACCGGTGCGCCCCACGGTTTGCGGCCTGCCTGCCATTGGCCGAGCGGGCCGAGTTCGGTGATCACCAGTGGGCGGGTGAGGCCGGAATCTTGCAGGCGTTGGGCGAAATTGAATACGGCGCCGCCATACAGGTTGAGGCCGATCAGGTCGATGTGCTCGCAGCAGGCCGCGAGCTGGCGCAGGCGCTCGGCTTCACCATCCGAGACCGACATCAGGATCGGATGGGCAGGGTCGAGTTCCTTGACGATGGCGGCGAGGCGGTCGACTTCGCGCCAGATTGGCAGCGGGTCTGCCATGCCGAGATCAACTTCGTTGCCGATGCCCCAGGCGAGCAGCGCGGGGTGGTCGCGGTATTGGAGGACGAGTCGGCGTGTGGCCTCTTCCTGACGCGCCAGGGCGTCGGCGTCGTCGAGGGGGAAGCCGTGGCGCGGCAGGCCGAACTCGATGCCGAGGATGACGCCGAGGCCGAGTTTGTGCGCTTCGTCGAGTACCCAGGCGTTTTTTTCGCTGTAGAGTCTGACGGTTCTGGCCCCGGCGGCGGCGAGTTTCGCCAGGGCATCGCGGTCGCCGGCAAAGGCTGCGCCCTGCCACGGTGTGGCGGGCAGGGGCTGCGCCGTGGCGTTCATCCAGAACAAATGGCCCGCCACGCCCAGAATCAGGCAGGCGGCGCGGCGAAGGTAGGCGGTTCTGAACGCCATGCGCGGATTAGTTGGGGTGCAGGGCGGCGAGCTGGCGCGCGACGATGTCGTGGTTGAGCCACAGCACCGGGCCGGCGGGTTGGGCGGCTTCGTTGAAGATCAGCGCGCCGGTGGCTTCGATTATCTGGGCGGAGAGCAGGTCGGTGATCAGGGCGCGACGATCTTTGTGCAGGGTGGTGATGTTGTCGGCGATGCCGATCATCAGTTCGGCCAGCGCCGGGGTGTTGTCCATCGGCCAGGCGGCGAAGTTGCGGAAGGCTTGCATCACTTCGCTGGTGTTGTAGACGTCGAGCCGGGCGAGGATGGCGGCGAGGTCGGCATCATCGGTGAGCAGTTCACGGCAGGCTTGCCACTGCGCTTCGCCCCAGGCGCCGCAATTTTCATGGCGGTAAGCCTTGAGCAGGGGAAACAGCGGCAGTTCGACGCCGACGAAGATGTCCGAGGAGTTGGTGCGGATTTCCGGGCAGTTGAAGACCGTGGCCTTGATGCCCTTGTCCCAGGCGGCGGCGGCGAGGGTTTCGAGGTGCTTCTTGGCGTAGCCCTGGGTGTAGTTGGTGTAGGTCTGCCACTGGTATTGGTCGCCGATCAGGATTTCGGTGCCGTGGTAGCCGTAGGCGATGTAGCGCACCTGTCCGCCTTCTTTTTCGATGCGGGCGCGCAGCGCGGCGCTGCCTTCGAGCAGGTGGCCGAAGGTGTTGGCGGTGACGTCCTCGAAATTCATCAGATTGAGCTTGCCCAGATCGCTGTCGAGCAGGGTGCGCGAGGACATGAAACGCTCGCCCACGCCCTTGTAGATGCGGTTGGCGATGGCGAGGAAGACCTTGGCTTTGACCAGACCGCCGGCCATGGTGTGGGCGAAGAAGACGTTGGCCCCGGCGGGGATCAGCGCATCGAGCTGTTTCATCGCTTCCGCTACCGCGGCCTGGAAGCGCGCGGTGCCGGCGGCGCGGCAGGCATTGATCCGCGCCCAGTCGAGTGTGTCCGTTTGCCAGCTTTTGATCGTCATCTTGCTCGCCAGTTCGGTCGGGGTGGGGCCGTCATCGGGGGCGTCGAGGTCGAAACCGGCCATCAGCGGGACGTTGATGATGCGTCCGCCGAGATTGACTTCGGCGGTGGCGAGCTCTTCGGCATCGAGTGCGCGCAGGCGACCATCGGCTTCGCGTCGACCCACGGTCATGCCGACGAGCGTCATGCCCGCAGCGCGGGCTTCGGCGACGAGTCCGTTGGCGTAGCCGCGACCGAAAAGTTCACCGAAAAGAACGAAGACATCGTTTTTGCCAAACAGGTTTTGGTGGGGAAGGGTGCGAAGGGAAACGGGAGTGCTCACGGTTTTATCTCGGTATCTGGTGCGTCAAAGGCGCAATTCTAACAAACCGCGCCAGTCAATAGCCGGAACGCATGCGATTTACGGCTTTTGGGGTGGAAATACAAAGTCAGGGCGGTGGCGCACGCAGGATAAGTGTGTCGCCGCGTTGGGTGAATTCGAGTTGCTTGAGCACGCTCATGCCAAGCAGGATGGTGTCGTCGTGATCCATGCCGGGGTTGAGATGGGCACGAATCTGGCGCACGGCAAAGGGGCCAAGGCCAAGTTCGGCGATGGTGGTGGCCCTGACCGTGACGTAGCCGTTGGCGGTGGAGACCTGGGAGGTGGCGCCGAGCGGCAGGCCGAGCTGCTTGCCGAGGCGGGCGGGAACCGCGACCTGGGTGGCGCCGGTATCGAGCAAAAAGGTGACGGGCTGGCCGTTGATGGTGCCGGGGGCGACGTAATGACCGTCACGGTTGCGTTTCAGCACCAGCTCGGTCGCTGCACCCGGGGTGAGGGCGAGATCGCGGTTGGGGTTGTTGCGACGTTCGAGTACAGCATCGAAGAACAGCCACAGCACGACCAGAACCGACAGCGCCGTGAGCCAGGTCATGACGCTGCCAGCACGGCGGGTGGGGTCGCGGTCGGGGGCGGTCATGGTCAGCGGGGTCAGTTGAGCACCTGACGATGCTCACGGGTGGCGTGGAAAGTGACTTTGGGCCATTTTTCCATCGTGACTTCCAGGTTGTAGCGGCTGCTGGCGAGATAGACCAGATTGCCGTCTACGTCCCGTCCCAGCCGCATCGCCTGTTCGCGGGCGAAGTTGCGCCGGGTGAGCTCGTCCTCAAAGCCCAGCCAGCGTGCGGTGTAAATGTCGGCGGACTCGAAAATGGCATCGACCTTGTATTCGTCTTTCAGGCGCTGGGTGACGACCTCGAACTGCAACTGGCCCACCGCGCCAAGCAGCATCTGGCCGTCTTCCAGCTCGAACACCTGAATCGCGCCTTCTTCGCCCAGTTCTTTCAGCCCTTTTTGCAGTTGCTTGGATTTGAGCGGGTCGCGCAGGCGGGCGGCGCGGAACAGCTCGGGGGAGAAATAGGGGATGCCCTTGAAGCCGAGCGTCTCGCCTTCGGTGAGGGTGTCGCCGATCTGCAACTGGCCGTGGTTGTGGATGCCGATGATGTCACCGGCGACGCCGTCTTCTTTCAGCACCCGCTCGTTGGCCATGAAGGTGAGCGCGTTGGCGAGCTTCATCTCGCGCCCGTCGCGGATGTGGCGCACCTTCATCCCCGAACTGTAGCGCCCCGAGCAGATGCGGAAAAAGGCGATGCGGTCGCGGTGGCGTGGGTCCATGTTGGCCTGGATCTTGAACACGAAGCCGGTAAACGCGGGTTCGGCCGGTTGCACCATGCGCACGCCGGCATCACGCGCCTGCGGCGGCGGGGCCCAGGCAATCAGGGCTTCGAGGATTTCCTGTACGCCGAAATTGTTGATCCCGGAGCCGAAAAACACCGGGCTTTGCCGACCGGCGCGAAAATCGTCGAGATCCAGGGGCGGCGAGGCATCGTGGAGCAGCGCCACGTCGTCCCGCACCTGACCGATTTCGAGCGGATAGCGCTGGTCGAGTTCGGCGTTGTCCAGCCCCTTGATCACGGCGACTTCGCTGCGGTGCTCCTCGCCTGCGGCAAATACCAGCATCTGGTTCTGGAGCAGGTGATACACCCCACGAAACGCCTTGCCCATGCCGACCGGCCACGTCACCGGGGCGCAACTGATCTTGAGCACGTCCTCGATTTCGGCGAGCAGATCGAAGGGCTCGCGCACTTCACGGTCGAGCTTGTTGATGAAGGTGATGATCGGCGTGTTGCGCAGGCGACAGACTTCAAGCAGCTTGATCGTCTGTACTTCCACCCCTTTGGCGGCGTCGATCACCATCACCGCGGCGTCGACGGCGGTGAGCACGCGGTAGGTGTCTTCGGAGAAGTCTTCGTGTCCGGGGGTGTCGAGCAGGTTGATGGTGTGGCCCTGATACTCGAACTGCATCACTGAACTGGTGACGGAGATGCCGCGCTGCTTCTCCACTTCCATCCAGTCGGAAGTGGCGTGGCGCGAGGATTTACGCGCCTTGACCGTGCCCGCAAGCTGGATCGCGCCGCCGAACAGCAGCAGCTTTTCGGTCAGCGTGGTCTTGCCCGCGTCAGGGTGGGAGATGATGGCAAACGTGCGCCGTTGTTCAACATCGCGCACGAGTTCGGGAGGGTACGGCGTGCTCAAGAGGGCGCCTTTTTCGTTGTCGTGCGCCGGGCGGCGGGTTTTTTCACGCTGTCTTTCGCGTCGTCGGTGCCGGCTTTTGCTGTGCCCGCTTTGGCTCCGGCCTTCGCTTTGGGTTCGCGCACTTCAAACTCGAACCCGACCTTGCCGTCCTTGTCACGGACGAGGAAGGCGGAGAACTTGCGCCGGGTGCGGGACGAGACGAAGCCGCGCAGCAGCTCGGTTTTGCCCTCGGCCAGCAGCTTTTGCATCTGCTCGCGTTCGATCGGTTGTTGCAGGATGATCTTGCCGGAGCGGAAATCGCAGCTTTTCTGCGGGCCGACGGATTTTTCGCACACGTAGGCCATGCCGTGCTCGAAGACGCGGGCCTGACACTTGGGGCAGGCGCCGAGCGCTTCCTGGGCGGAAAAATCGACCGCTTCGGCTTCTTCGCCTTCCCTGGGCTGGCCGAAATCGAAAGTGGGCTGCTTTTCGTCGTTGAGCACGACATCGGCGTTGAACAGACGCCCCATCCGGTTGCGGAAACCCAGCAGCGGGCCGACCTTGCCTTCGCGCAGCAGGGTTTCGATCTCGGGGATTTCAAACTGACGTCCGGCGACGATTTTCCATGTGCTCCATTCGCAGGACTGGCAGGCGAATTTCTTGTAGTTCTCTTTCACCACACCGCCGCACTTCGGGCACGGGGTGGTGAGGGTGGCGAAATCGCCCGGCACGGTGTCGGATTCGTATTGGCGCGCGCGCTCGACCATGTCGCGGGTCATCGCGGCGATCTCGTGCATGAAGTCATCGCGGCTGAGCTCGCCGCGCTCCATGCGCGCGAGTTTGTATTCCCAGCCGCCGGTGAGTTCCGGAGAGGTCAGCGCGCCCACGCCCAGGCCCTTGATCAGGGTGATGAGCGAAAACGCCTTGGCGCTGGGGATGAGTTCGCGCCCGTCGCGGTAGAGGTATTGTTCGGTGATCAGCCCTTCGATGATCTGCGCCCGGGTCGCCGGGGTGCCGAGGCCGCGTTCGGCCATCGCCGCACGCAATTCCTCATCGTCGACCATCTTGCCCGCGCCTTCCATGGCCGACAGCAGGGTGGCTTCGTTGTAGCGGGCGGGGGGGCGGGTTTGCAGGGCCTTGATCTGGAGATCTTTGGTCGCCACGGTTTCACCGGGGGCGACCGGCGCCAGTTGCGCGCCGCCTTCGCCTTCTTTGGTCTCGTCGGCGGCTTCCTTGCCGTAAATGCTGAGCCAGCCGGGGTTCACCAACACCTTGCCTTCGGTCTTGAATGCTTCGCCTTCGACGCGGGTGATGCGGGTGGTGATGCGGTATTCGGCGGCAGGGTAGAACACCGCGAGGAAGCGGCGGGTGACGAGGTCGTAGATTTTCTGCTCGGCTTCCGTGAGCGTCTTCGGCAGCACGCCGGTGGGGATGATGGCGAAGTGGTCGGAAATCTTGGCGTTGTTGAAGATGCGCTTGTTGGGCTTGACCCAGCCCTGGCGGGTGATCTCGTTGGCGAACGGGAGATAGGCCACGGGCAGGTTGCCGAGGGTGTCCTTCACCGTGGCGAGGTAGTCCTCCGGCAAGGCGCGGGCGTCAGTCCGGGGGTAGGTGAGCGCCTTGTGCTTTTCGTACAGCGCCTGGGCGATTTGCAGGGTGGTGCGGGCGGAGAAGCCGAAACGGCCATTGGCCTCGCGTTGCAGGCTGGTGAGATCGAACAGCAGCGGCGAGAGCTGGGTCGACGGTTTGGATTCTTCCGTGACCTTGCCCGGCTTGCCCACGCAGCGGGCGTGGATGGCTGCGGCTTTGGCCTTGTTCCACAGGCGGTGGGCGTTGGCGTGTTCGTCGTCGTCGGGTTTCTTGAAGGCTTCGTCGACCCAGCGCCCGGTGTATTCGCCCGCCGCGCAGGCAAAGCGCGCTTCCAGCTCCCAGTAATCGCGCGGGATGAATTTGCTGATTTTCTCCTCGCGCTCGACCACGATCGCCAGCGTGGGGGTTTGCACCCGGCCCACGGTGGTGAGGTGGAAGCCGCCGCTCCTGGAGTTGAACGCGGTCATCGCCCGGGTGCCGTTGATGCCGATCAGCCAGTCGGATTCGGCGCGGCACACGGCGGCGTTGCGCAAGCCTTCGACCTCATCGGCGGTACGCAGGCGTTTGAAGCCGTCGACGATGGCCGTAGACGTCATGGATTGCAGCCACAGGCGGCGCGCCGGTTTGGCTGCGCCCGCGTGCTGGACGATGAAGTTGAAGATCAGCTCACCCTCGCGCCCCGCGTCGCAGGCGTTGATGACGCCATCGACGTCCTTGCGTTTGAGCAGGCGGGTGAGGAGCTTCAGGCGGTCGTTGGTTTTTTCGATCGGCCGCAGGGCGAAATGGGGCGGGATGACCGGCAGGTGGGCGAAGGTCCATTTGCCGCGCTTGACCTCGAATTCTTCCGGCACGGTCAGTTCGAGCAAGTGGCCCACGGCGGACGACAACACGTAGTCGTCGGACTCGAAATAGTCCTTCTCTTTGGTGAAACCGCCCAGTGCGCGGGCGATGTCCTGCGCGACCGAAGGTTTTTCTGCGATGATCAGTTTTTTAGTCATGCCAGCCCGGCTGTTGTCAAGCGTTCGAAGAGAGTCGAGCGCCGGATAATAAACGCCTTTATCAGGCTTGCAAGTAAAGAAAGCGCAGGCGGGGGGTTGGCGCAGGTGCGCTCTGAAGGACGTTTGTCGCGCCAGACGTCGGTATCCGGGCGAATTTCATGGCAATGGAATGACATCGGACGCGGTGGCCTGCGCAGGGGTTCAGGCCGTCTTTTGTGCTGGATGAGGTACCCGGATGGAGGCGCGGTCAATGTAACAACTGGTCGTCGCCGCCGCTGTCGACCAACAGCTCATTGATAATCAGCCCATCGACCGGCTGCGACTGGCGCCACAGCACCATCAGCACGATGACCTTGAGCCGGGTGAGGGTGATGTTGAACTCGTCGAGCACCATGGCGCGCTCGATCACCAGCTCGCGGGCAGCGGCATCGAGCACCCCGGAATTTTCCAGAAAGGCGAGAAAACCGCGACAGTCCGTATCCAGATGATGGGTTTCGGCGGTGGCGTAAACCCGGAACGAATCCCTGGCTGGCGCCCGGTGCAGCGGGGTGTTGGCCTTGGGCCGGTTCAGCCCGGCGAGCCAGTCGAGCGCATCGCTGATGTCTTCGTCGCCGAAACCGGCGCTCGCCAAGGTGTGGGCAAGCTCGCGGGTCTCGGGACAGGCATCGGCATGAACATAGCTCTCAAACAGATAAACGAGCACATCAAACATAATGATTTCCCAGGCTCACATTACACGCACGCGCTGAAAACGACCGCCAGCGAGACGGGCGACGACGCCCTCAAGCTCAAGGGGCAAAAGGATGGCGTAGAGCGCGTCTATCGTCAAGCCAGTCGTTGTCGCCAGGGTGTCGATATCGCCGGTTTCGTCGCCGAGGGCGTCCAGCACACGGGTGGCTTCCATGGACAGCTCGGGCAGGGGCAAGGACGGCTGTGGCGCGGGTTTGCGCGCCGGGCGGGCAGGACGCGAGGGGGAACTCGTCGTGCGAGGGATGGCGGCGCGTTCCTGGGCGGTCGCAATCTCTTCCAGGATGTCTTCGGCGGTTTCGACCAGCTTGGCGCCCTGTCGGATCAGGTGGTGGCAGCCGCGGGCGAGCGGGGAATGGATGGAGCCGGGGATGGCGAACACTTCGCGTCCGGATTCCGCGGCGAGGCGGGCGGTAATCAGGGAACCGCTGCCAAGGGCCGCTTCGACCACCAGCACGCCGCGGGTCAGACCAGCGATCAGGCGATTGCGGCGGGGGAAGTTTTGGCGCTTGGGTGGGGTGGTGAGGGGGAATTCGCTCACGATCACGCCGCTTACGGCAATTTCGCGTGCCAGGGTGGCGTTGCTCGCCGGATAAATGCGATCCGCGCCGGTGCCGATCACCGCGATCGTGACGCCCGTCGATGCCTCACGCCTGGCCGCGAGTGCACCGCGGTGGGCGGCGGCGTCGATGCCCAGCGCCAGGCCGCTGACGATGATAAAGCCTGCCTCGGCCAGGCTGCGGGCAAAGGCTTCGGCATTGGCGATGCCCTGCGGGGAGGCCGAACGTGCGCCCACCATGGCCAGCGCCGGACGTTGGAGCAGGGCCGGGTCGCCTTTCACGTACAGAACGGTGGGCGGATCGGCAATTTCGAGCAGGGCGGGCGGATAGCGGGTGTCCGCCAGGGTGAGGAGATGATTGCCGGGCTCATCGAGCCAGGCGAGTGCGGTGTCAAGCGCACGGGGGTCTGCGGAGGCGGTGATGGCGTCGGCGGCAGCTTTGCCGGCGACTGCGGCAAGCTCATGCCAGGAGCGCGCAAAAATGGCGTCCGGCAGGCCGAAAGCAGAAAGAAGCAGACGCTGACTCCCGGAACCGAGTCCGGGGGTCAGCGCCAGCTTGAGCCAGGCGACAAGTTCTGCGTCCGCCGCCTGGCGGGTGATGGCTTCGCTCAGGGGTTACGGGCGGCGTCGCCGATTGCCGCCTGACCGTCGGTATCCATGATCAGGGCGTAGGACACCTTGTCGAAGACACGGAACACCAGCACGGTGCCGTAACGCTTTTCGGGCAGTGTGTAAGTTTCCTTCTCCGGGCCTTCGCCAAACACGGCGGTACCGCGGTTGCGGAACAGGGCCAGCACATGCCCGACTTCAAGCCCCTGCTCCGTACCGGCGCTGAGCACGACCACATTGAGCTTGCCCGCTTCCGTTACGCCGCGGTAGATCTTGATCAGTCGACCCTCGATCAGATCGACCGGCGCATGCGGCACGTAGGCAAAAATCTGCGGGCGCTCGGTCGGCAGCAACAGGTCGCCCGGGCCGATTTCCTCGACGGATTCGGTGATGACGAGCGTGGTCGGGTTGGTGCGTTCGGTGACGCGCGCCGTGCCCAGATGTTGTGCTTCATAGGCAATGGTCCTGCCGGTCGCAGGATCGAGCAGAGGCTTGGCCGGGCGAAAGATCTGGTAGTCATCCACATCGTCGCGCACGTTCTTGGCGAAGACGGTATCGCCCAGGCCCAGCTGCAGGCGGCTGGTTTCGGCCGCGACGATGGTGCCGGCACCGGGCACCGTTGGCGAATCAAACACCAGGGGACGGGTGAGGAAAGGCTGGATGATCTTCAGCGGAATGGTGTTGATCGCCTCATCAATCGCCTCATGATAGATTCGCGGCTCGATCTGGCCATCGCCGCGACTGCCATCACCGCCACCACCACCGCCGACGGGATGACCAATGCTGAGCCACGGCCCGTTGCGGTCGAGCAGGATGACCTGGCCGGGGTAGATGAGGTGCGGGTTGCGGATCTGGGCTTCGTTCATCCGCCAGACTTCGGGCCAGCGCCATGGGTGCTGGAGGAAACGGCCAGAGATCGCCCACAAAGTGTCACCCTTTACCACGGTGTAGGAGTCAGGGGCGTTCGCGGCCAGTTCGGGAGGGGCGGCCAAGGCCGTGTTACCTCCAACGAGGGCTGCGATGCCGATGAGGAGAGAGAATATAATTCGATTCATAGCTCGCTTCCGGTTGATACGGGTTTTATTGGAGACCCGGGATACCACAAACCATGCTGGTTGCGAGTGATAAAGTGAGCCGGTCTCCCGGTTGTCGCTTTCCCACTTCGGGCGCAACACATGGTCATTCATGTCAAAGCGCTTGAAATTCTGCACGTAACGGCTTAATTCGGCAAGCTTTCATGGCATTATTATCCATTCTTTGTTTTCCTGATCCCCGTCTGCACCGTCGCGCTGCTCCTGTCAAGGTGGTGGATGACGGTATTCGCTCCCTGATCCGGGACATGTTCGAGACCATGTACGCGGCCCCCGGCATCGGCCTCGCCGCCACCCAGGTCGATGTTCACCTGCGGGTCGTGGTGATTGATGTGAGCGAGAACCACGACCAGCCCCTGGTGTTGATCAACGGTGAAATCCTGGAAAAATCGGGCGAGTGCGAGGGCGAGGAAGGCTGCCTGTCGGTGCCCGGCGTCTATGATAAGGTGATCCGGGCCGAACGGGTGAAGGTCAGAGCACAGGATGAGCACGGCGCAACTTTCGAGCTGGAAGCCGAAGGCTTGCTCGCGGTGTGCATCCAGCACGAACTCGACCATCTCAACGGCAAGGTGTTTGTTGAATATCTCTCCCAGTTGAAGCTGGGCCGGATCAAGACCAAATTTGCCAAACAGGCGCGGGAGACGGTGTGAGGAACGCCACATGACTTCTCCCCTGAAGGTGGCTTTTGCCGGCACCCCCGAATTTGCCGCTGCCGCGCTGGCGGCGATCATAGGCACAGGCTATACCGTGCCGCTGGTGCTGACCCAGCCCGACCGTCCCGCCGGACGGGGGATGAAGTCCGCCGCGAGCGCAGTCAAACAGCTCGCGCTGCAACACGGCCTCGAAGTCGATCAGCCCGAACGTCTGCGCACCGCTGAGCAACGCGCCCGCCTGGCGGCAAGCCAGCCCGACGTGCTGGTGGTGGCGGCCTATGGCCTGATGCTGCCCGCCGAGATGCTGGCCTTGCCCCGCCTGGGTTGCCTCAACATCCACGCCTCGTTGTTGCCGCGCTGGCGTGGCGCAGCGCCAATTCATCGCGCCATCGAAGCGGGCGATGCGGCAACGGGCATCACCATCATGCAGATGGACGCCGGGCTCGATACCGGGCCAACGCTGCTGACGCGCACATTGCCGATTGCCCCCGCCGATACGACCGCCGCCTTGCACGACAAACTGGCGCAGTTGGGCGCCGAGACCATTGTTGAAGTCCTGGCCCACCTGCAACAGGGCGCTGTGCTCACGGCGACACCCCAGAATGCGGACGGGGTGACTTACGCGAGCAAGATCAACCGTACAGAAGCGCAACTCGACTGGCGTCGTCCGGCGCTCGAACTTGAGCGCGCAGTGCGGGCGTTCAATCCGTTTCCGGCAGCGTGCGGGCAACTGCGCGACACGGTGATCAAGTTGTGGGCCGCGCAGCGGGTCGAGAGCGCACCGGCAAATCCGGGGACGGTGCTGGGGGCCGATGAGCGCGGCGTGGTGGTGGCGTGTGGCGCCGATGCGCTGCGCGTGAGCGAACTGCAACGCCCCGGAGGGCGGCGTTTGCCGGTCGGGGCGTTTTTGCGCGGTTTTGCGATTGAGGCCGGGGAACGCTTTACGCTGCCCGGTGGCTGATAAAAACAGGGGAGACCATCAGCCTGCCGATGGTCTCCCCGTTGCGCGCGAAAGCGTCAAATTACTCTTTGGTAAATGCGCCTGTTGATTGATCCAGCAGCTTGCAACCCCCGGCTGTATCGTGGGAGGTCAGGATGAAGTTGAGCAAGGAGCCATCCTGGCCGAACTGCAGTTCGGCGCTTGCCGGATAGACTTTGTTCTTGTTCGGGCTGGTTGAGAACCCGCCTGAAGAGAGCGTAATACCGCTGGTACTGGTGCCCCCGGCATTGACATTGGCGCTGTAAGTGTTGCCGTTTACCGTCAGCTTGGGGAAAAAGTAGGTCACGCCCAATGAAGGGGTATTCAAGGTGTAGGAGCCATCACCATGGTCGGTAATTGACAGGATATAGTGACCGGCGGTTATGGTAAAACCCCCACAACTGGAACCGATTTTACCCGGGCCGGCGTATTTTCCGGTGATCTTTCCGGACTCCGTACCTCCCGTGTCGCCGACCACAAAGCGCTCCAGCTTGAAGCTGCCTGGCTTGCCGTCATAGTTGTAAGCGAAGGTCGCCTCGTTATCGGAGTTGAAGGTCAGCGTCGCCTCGCCCACCTCGGTTTGTTGATGGGCGCTGGCGTCATAGAGGGCCGGGGGCGTACCCGTGGAGCGATACAGCTTGCCGCTCAAGGTGTCGCCATTCAACTTGCCTGAGGCCACCAGAAAGGTGGAGATGTTGTTATTGTCGTAGTGATACCAGGTGAGCGCGACCGTGTCGCCGCCGTGGATGACGTTAAGCCCCATCCCGCTAAGCCCGGGATTCCACCATCCGGCCGTATAATTGGGGCTTGTCGCAGCGCCCGCGCCGCCAACAGGGAAGCGCTCTACATCGAAGCTACCTGGCTTGCCGTCATAATTGTAAGTGAAGGTTGCCTCGTTATCGGAGTTGAAGGTCAGCGTCGCCTCGCCCACCTCGGTTTGTTGATGGGCGCTGGCGTCATAGAGGGCCGGGGGCGTACCTGTGGAGCGATACAGCTTGCCGCTCAGGGTATTGCCATTCAACTTGCCTGTAACCACTAAAAAGACGGGCTTGTTGCTATCGTCGTAGTGATACCAAGTGAGCGCGACCGTGTCA
This sequence comes from Betaproteobacteria bacterium, assembly GCA_025997045.1. Lineage (GTDB taxonomy): Bacteria > Pseudomonadota > Gammaproteobacteria > Burkholderiales > Rhodocyclaceae > WRNU01. The sequence continues at coordinate 18,226 of BNUB01000017.1, read as the reverse complement.
CCGCCATGGATGACGTTAAGCCCCATCCCGCTCAGCTCGGGATTCCACCACCCGTCCGTGTAATTGACGGCTTGAGCCAACGGCGCCAGGAAAACGGCGAGCGCGAAGGCGATCAGATTCAACAGCTTTTTCATGCTTACTCCCTTGCAATGGTTACGGTTAAGCGAAATACCACGAAACCTGGACAGAACAAAAACGACACTGAATCGTATCAGCAACGAGATTTCATGGAAAGCGTTGCCAGGAACCGTCTTGACCTGCTGGAATCAAGCGGCTCTGACCTCGTTGAGCAGGCCGGGGTGATGATCCAGCAACTTGAACAGCTTCACCAGCGCGAGCGGTGGTTTGGTCTTGCCGTTCTCGTAGCGCGAGAACGCATTGACACCACCGCCAAAGATTTCGGCTGCCTGCCGTTGATCCAGATCAAGCTTTTTGCGCACCCTGGCGATATAGGCCGGGTCGACATAGGCAGCGTTTACCTGGCGTTGGAATTGCCCGATCAACTCGCTGTAGCGGTCGCCGTGTTCGCGGTTCAGGATGACTTCGCCGCAGGCCGGGCAGAACTCGCCCGTCACTTCCGGGATGGTCGTAGACTCGCTTTTGTAGGTATAGGGGATGTCGCGCGTGTCCTGAATCAGTTCCGCCGCGCCGCAGCATGGGCATTTCATGTTCAAAGCTCCTTGAAAGAAACGATCAGCACGTCATCAACGACGGTCAGCTTCAGGTACCCTCAAACCACCACTTGCTGTTCTGGCGTGATACACGTCCTGCCAGACTTGATGATCCGCATGGGTCGTCATGCTCTTGTAGAAGTTGGCAAGCGTGAGCGTCAGGATGAGTGCGCACATTCCGTCCAGATCGTTGATGCCAAGACTGCGCGCTCCGCCGTAGGCGCTGGCGGTAGCCCTGACCTTGCCAGCCGCGAGCAGGGCTTTCACTGCCGGTAGCTTGTAATGCGGGGTAGCTTTCTCCATGGCCATTTTAACCTACCAGGTTTATTTTACAAATAGGTTAGTTTCCCGCTGGGACAATTCACCTTGCGCCTGATCACGGGGTCTCGTACATGGAAAATCGTGCTGCTGTCTGGCAACGCGGCGCGGATTTTTGGTTTGAAGTGAGCTTGGCCAAAACCGGCGCGATGCCCGCCAGAGCGCCCAGCATCAACACCAGCACCGGCCCAAACGGCTGGTCATAAACCAGGGCCAGCGCAAACGCCAACACATAGGCCAACAGGGCCGCAAGCGGGGCGATGATGAGCGCCGCACGCCAGCCCGGCGCAAAGGCGAAGATCAGCCAGGCCGGGATGAACACCAGCGCGAACGCGCCCATCACCCCCAGGCTCATGACCGCCAGCGCCAGCACGGCGGCGGTCAGGATGTCGAAGCCGCTACGGACGGGCCAGACGGACAGTTTCAGGGCACGGAAGTGCTCAGGGTTCAGGTTCGCCAAAAGTAAATGTCTGCCTTGCCAGCGCAGGAAAGCTACTGTTGCGACGAGGGCGAGCGCTGCGCCGGCCAGCATCTGCGGCCCGGCAAAGTAAAGCTGGCCCTCGAAGAGCGCCTGTCCCAGACGCTCCACGCCCGGCAGGTTGGCGGTCAGCAGCAGGCCCAGGCCCCAGCCGAGTACGAACAACAACGGAAACAGCCCCGCCGGGGGCAGGTGCTTTTCCGGCCGGTGTTTCAGTCCGGCGATGGCGAGGCTGAGGGTGATGCCCCCGACAAGGGGCGGCGCGCCCAACGCCAGCGCCCCCAACGCGCCCGCTGCCCCAACCTGGCCGTAAGCGAGCGCGGCCCAGTATTCGCGGCGCAGGCGCAGGTAGAGGCCCAGCAGCGCCAGCGTCGCCGCCAGCAGCGCGCCGGTTAGCGCGGGTCGCCAGAAGAGGGCCAGTTGCATGGCCCATTCAGAGAGGGAGTGCGTCATCGTCTGGCTCCACATGGGTGACATGGTTGCAGCACGCCTGCGTCAGTTCGTCGTCGTGGCTCACCAGCACGATGCCCGCGCCTTGGTCTGCGCGGGTGCGCAGGGCGGCGGGCAGGCTGGCGAGACCAGTGCGGTCGAGGTGATTGCCGGGTTCGTCGAGCAGCAGCAGGTCGGCGGGCGCTTGCAGGATGGTCCACAGCGCCAGATATTGCCGCTGCCCGCCGGAGAGTTTGTCCAGCCGCTGCGTGAGGTGAGGGGCGAGCCATTCCGGCAGACCGCGTGGATCAGCCACGGTCAGATTCAGCAGTTCAGCGCCGGTGAGTGGCACGCCGGATACCGGCGGCTGGTGCTGGGTTTGCACGCCGATGCGGGTTTGGGGGATGAGACGAATGTGACCGGAGAAAAGCCGCGCCCCGTTGCCGCCGATCAGGGCTTGCAGCAGCGTGCTTTTCCCAGCGCCGTTCGGTCCCGCCAGCGCAACGATTTCGCCACGCCTGACCGTAAAGCTGACCGGGCGGTGGGCGGGACGCTGCCAGCCTGTGACGGCATCTTCGACTTGCAGCAGGTTCATGGCGTCCTGCCCGATGTGAAAACTCCCTCTCCCCCGGCTCCTCCTCCACGAGGAGGGATGGGAGAATTTTTGGAGTATTCGACGTTTCCTGCAGCTTTTTCCAGCCGTGCCAGCGTGTCGTCGAAAAGGCTGAACAGATCCTTTGCTTCTGGCGTGCCGCCGACGGTGAAGGGCAGGGTGACGAGCGGAATCTGCGCCCGTTCGGCCACCCAGCGGCCTGCCGTTTCATCCTGATAGGCGGCGCGCAGAATCAGCGCGGCGGGCGAGGTTTGCTGCGCCGTCACGATGCGACTCAGGTGGGCGCTGCCGGGTTCGATGCCCGGCTTGGGTTCCAGCTCGCCCCGGCTGACCAGCCCCAGCCAGTGGGCGAGGTAGCCAAAGGAGCGATGCACTTGCAGGAACGGCGTGCCTTTGAGCTTCGCCCCGGCGGCTTCCCAGCGGACAAGGGCTTCCTGCCAGCGGGTACGGAAACGGGCGAGGTTGCTGCGATAGGTCTCGACTCCGGCGGGGTCGATCCGGGCCAGCCGTTCAGTCAGCGCCGCCGCGACGGGCAGGATGTTGTGCGGATCAAGATGAAAATGCGGGTCGCCCGCTGCGTGCACGTCGCCCATCGAGCGGTCGACAGCCTGAGGCACGTCGCGCAGGACGACTTCGCCTGCGGCTTCCAGATGGCCGGGCTGCCCTGGCTGGATGCGCGTGTTGCCCGACTCCCGCAGCAGTACGGGCAGCCAGCCGATTTCCAGTTCGGCGCCGGTAGCGATGAGCAAATCGGCATTGCGGGCGCGGGCGATCAGCGAAGGACGTGCCTCGATGCGGTGCGGGTCTTGTCTGGCGCTGGTCGCGGTGAAGATGTCGACCCGCTCGCCGCCGATTTCCTGCGCCAGCGCGCCCCATTCCGGCACCGTCGCCAGCACCGATACCTTTGCCGAGGCGGTGACAGGCAGGACGCACAGGCAGAAAAGCAGCGCCAGCACTCGCTGGATTTTGTGTTGGATGTGCTGCATGGCGTTCTCCTCAGAACTTGTGCGCGCCGTGGCTGCCCAGGCTCATGATGTATTGCAGGGTGATCTGGTTGTCGGTGACGCCCGGCATGGCGCGGTCGCGTGCCCATTGCAGGCGCAGGCGGGAGAATTCACTCCAGTTGTAGTCGAGCATTGCCGCGAGGCGGTTCGGGTGGTAACGCTCAATGTCGATCTCCGCCGGGTTGCTGTCCAGGTGCTGACTGCCGCTGCTGAGGCGGTCATAGCGCAGGCCCGCGCGCCAGTTGGGCGTGAACTGATAGACGCCCGCGAGGTAGTAGCCGGATTGGCGCGTGCGCCAGTTGCTGCTGCCCAGCGCGTTACCGTCGGCGTCGGCGGCGGCGAGATCGCCGCTTTCCTTGCGCTGGAAGTATTCGGCCTGCAATTTGAAATTGCGCCGTGTGGGGTTGCCGTCCGGCGACCATTTGTAGACAAAATCGGCAATCCATGTCCGGCTGCGCCCGGTGAAGTGGCCGGAGACTTCGCCGTAAGGGGCGGACTCGAAATCCCCTTCGCGGTCGCTGGCGCGGGTGGCGAGCCACGATAACCCGGCCCGCCAACTGTGGGAGGCGCCAATATCGTCACCGACATGCGCGAACAGGGCGCGGCTGTTGGCCCCGTTGTGGTTGCGATCCGTGCCGGGGAAGTTTTGCCCGCGCCCGGTTTCTGCGCCAAATTCCAGGAAGGTCGCCAGCGGCGCGACCCATTTCAACTGCACGCCGTCCTGGGTGTAGCCGTGCTCGCCGAAGAGCGCCTTGTACATCAGGGGTTGCCCGGAAAAATCCCATTGGTGCGCGTGCTGCTCATTCTGGTAGCCAATGCCGGAGAGAAAACGTCCGGCCCGCAGCCCCAGACCGTGCCCCAGCGCCGTCGATTGGAGCCAGGCTTCTTCTACTTCCACCTCGTCGTCGAGTACGGCAATTGTCGTTTGTCCGCGAAAGTAGGGGTCGATGCTGGCGGCCAGCACGAGTTCGCTGTGGTCGAGCGCGAAGCCGCGCTTGTCGTCGCCGTGGTCGTGCCCGCCTTTATCGTGATGATTCGCCGCCACGAAGCCGCCGATGTGGCGCTCGTCGACGTTCTTGCGGTGCTTGTACGCGCCCTGGAGAATCAGCGAAATATCCGGGTTGAATGCGCCCGGATGACTTTGCGATGGCGCGGATGCGCTGGCTTGTTGCTGCGCCGCAGCGGGTGCATCTGCCTGCACAGAGACTTCCGCCGGAGATTTTTGCGCCGCAGTCAGCTTTTCTTCCAGCGTGGCGATCCGGCGTTCGTAGATTGCCTGCATTTGCGAGACCTGCTCGCGCAGGGTTGCAAGTTCGGCGGTGAGTTCTGCGTTGTTCTGGGGGTTTTGTGCCGCAGCTGGCCACGCATACGCGCAGGCCAGCGCCGCAAACAATAATTTGTGTTGCATGAAATTGCTCCTGAAAAATGGAATGCGCAGCGCCCCGACAGGCTTCACCATGCCGGGCGCTGGATGAAATGCGGTTTTTCAGGAGAGTCGGGGCGGCCCTTGCTGCCGGGGGTGAACCGGGTCAGCGTTGCGCTGTGCCGGAGAGGTCGTTTGCGGTGGGGCTTCCGAGGTCAGGGCGGATGCCAGCGTCTGCGCCGAGGCCAGCGGCACAGCTCCCATGCCGTGGATCGAGATGCAGAATTCGCACGCCGCCTCATTCTTTTCGTCCGCCGTCAGGCTGTGCTCCAGACGGTGGACAAGCCAGAACGCCTGCATCGCAAGAAACAGGAGCGTCAAAAACAGTGCGATGGAGCGGCGTCGAAGCGGAAGCACGGGTGTACGGGCAGTGGGGAACGTGGGCTGGAGAGTATAGCGGTGCGCCTTTCGCTGTCAATTCACTACTTTCTGCGCGGCAAAGAACAAATAAATGAAGGTGACATGGTTATTGAGGTGAACGGGGCGCACGGTATTTTTGCCGGATTTCTACGGCGTTTCGCACAAACAATGCAGGTACAGGTTGCCGCGGTCGTTCCAGTAGGCGAGGGCGTCGAGTTCGGCGGACAGGCGCTTGACGAGGCGTTGGGCGGGGGCGTTGGTGACGGCGCTCCCCCGGGCGTTGGCGGCAAGCTCTTGCAGGATTTGTTGCAGCAGCGGCAGGCTGGGGGTGGGCCAGGTGATGGTGTAGTCGGTGAGTCTGGCGCGGGTGGCAGCGGCGGCGATGGCCTGGTGGAGGCCGCCGAGTTGGTCGACGAGACCGGTTTCTTTGGCTTCGACGCCGGTCCATACCCGACCGCGGGCGATGCGATCGACTTCTTCGACGCTCAACTTGCGGGCGGCGGCGACGATGTTGAGGAAATTGCGGTAAGTGTGTTCGACCGAGCGTTGCACGGAGGCGCGGGCGGCGTCGGACAGCGGCAGGCGCGGGTCGAAGGCGCTGGCGAGGGGGCCGGTGCTGACGCCGTCGACGCTGAGGCCGAGGCGCTTCATCGGCTCGACGACTTCGGGGTAGAGACCGAAGACGCCGATGGAGCCGGTGATGGTGGTCGGTTCGGCCCAGATTTCATCGGCGGCGGTGGCAATCCAGTAGCCCCCGGAGGCCGCGACCGAGCTCATCGACACGATGACCGGCTTGCCGGCGCTGCGGGTGAGTTCGAGCTCGCGGCGGATGAGTTCCGAGGCCCACGCGCTTCCGCCCGGGCTGTCGATGCGCACGACGATGGCTTTGACCGCTTTGTTTTCGCGTGCTTCGCGGATCAGCCTGCTGAAACTGTCGCCTCCGGTGGCGTTGCGGGGCTGAGCGTCGCGGGGCTGGGTGCCTTCACTGATCGTGCCCTGGGCGACGAGTACGGCGATGTGATCGGGCGCGGTCGTGCGTTCGCCCTTGATGGTGGTGAAGTAGTCTTTGGCCGTGATTTTGGGGTAATGCCTGGCCGTGGCGGTGCCGCCGAGGCGCTCGGCAATGCGAGCCTGCCATTCGGCGCGGGTGGAGAAACGGTCGATGAGGCCGCCGTTTTGCGCGACTTTGGCGGTGTCGCCCTGATGGGCTTCGAGCGCGTCAGGGTAGTGGTTGACGTAGTTGTCAAACTGGGTCGGGTCGAGTTTGCGCACGGCGATGAGGTCGGCGCGAAAGTGTTGCCACAGGCCGCCGAGCAGGCTGGTGGTGGCTTCGCGGTCTTCATCCGACATGTTGGTGCGGGTGAAGGGTTCGGCGAAGGATTTGTATTCGCCGACGCGGAAGAGGTGGATTTTGATCCCGAGCGCTTCGAGTGCGCCGGCGAAGTAGGTGGCGTAACGGGCGAAGCCCGGCAGCACGGCATAGCCATCGGGGGCCAGGTGGACTTCGTCGGCAATCGAGGCGAGGTAGTACTGGCTCTGGGAATAGCGCTCGCCGCGCGCCAGCACCGGCTTGCCTGCGGCTTTGAATTCAGCGATCGCGGCGCGTAATTCGCCGAGTTTGGACAGTCCGCCGCTGTCGAGGTCGTCGGTTTCGATGACCAGCAGCGCGATGCGGGGGTCGGTGCTCGCGGCACGGATGGCGTCGAGCAGCACGTGCAGGGTGGTCTCCTCGTCGCGTTCCTGCTCGGTGAGAAACGCGATCCGGGAGGGGGCCGAGGTTTGTTCCACCAGCGTGCCCGAGGGGCGAACAATCAGCGCTGCGCCGTCGGGAATATGCGGGCCGGGGCTGAGGATGGTGCTGAGGAGGGCAAGGAGCAGAACCAGCAGGACGACATTGACCGCCGTGCGGCGAATGCTGTCGATGATGCGCCATAACAGGCGAAACAACGAGGCGATGAGCTGAAACAGGCGGCGAATCATGGTCGATTCCTTCAGGATTTGCGGGTGAATACCAGATCCCACACCCCGTGACCGAGGCCGAGGCCACGATTTTCAAATTTGGTCAGCGGGCGATGGGCGGGCCGTGGCGCATAGCCGTCGGCAGTGTTTTCCAGCACGCTGGCGGACAGGGCTTCGAGCATCCATTCAGCGTAGTTTTCCCAGTCGGTAGCGCAGTGCAGATAAGCGCCGGGGACAAGTTTTTGGGCGACGAGGGCGAGGAATTCGGCCTGGATCAGCCGGCGTTTGTAGTGCCGCACCTTGCGCCACGGGTCGGGGAAGAATACATGCATTCCGGCGAGGGTGTCATCGGCGATCATGTCGCGTAGCACTTCAATGGCGTCGTGCTGGATGATGCGCAGGTTGCTGAGCTGCTGCTCGGCGATGAGTTTGCACAGCGCACCGACGCCGGGGGTGTGGACGTCGATGGCGAGGTAGTCGATTTCGGGGTGAGCGGCGGCGATTTGCGCCGTGGTTTCGCCCATGCCGAAGCCGATTTCGAGGATTTTGGGCGCGTTGCGGCCAAAAGTGGCGTTGAGGTCGAGCGCGGCGGACTGATAGGGGATGCCGATTTTCGGCATCATCTCGTCGAGATGGCGCTGCTGCGCGTTCGACATGTGCCCCTGACGCAAGACAAAGCTGCGGATGGAGCGGCTGGAAAAGCGGTGTCCTGTCGGCGGGTTTTCTTCAGTGTGCAAGTTTTCGCTCATGAGCCGATCAAGCCCGTGGTCGGTGAACTGGCGGCTGCGGTGTAGGTTTTTTTCGCCATTCGCCCGGCCAGAAACGCTTCGCGCCCGGCTTCGACCGCTTTTTTCATCGCTCCGGCCATGCGCACCGGATCCTGGGCGTGGGCGATGGCGGTGTTCATCAGCACGCCGTCACAGCCCAGTTCCAGCGCGATGGCGGCATCCGACGCGGTGCCGACCCCGGCATCGACAATCACCGGCACCTTGATCCGCTCGATGATGAGGGCGAGATTCCACGGGTTGAGGATGCCCATGCCGGAGCCGATGAGGGAGGCCAGCGGCATGATCGCGACACAGCCGAGGTCTTCCAGCATCCTGGCCTGGATCGGGTCGTCGGAACAGTAAACCATGACCTGAAAGCCGTCCTTCACCAGAATTTCGGCGGCTTTCAGGGTTTCGGGCATGTTCGGGTAGAGCGAGGCGGGGTCGCCGAGCACTTCGAGCTTGACCAGCGCGCTGCCGTCGAGCAGTTCGCGCGCCAGGCGCAGGGTGCGCACGGCGTCCTCGGCGTTAAAACAGCCGGCGGTGTTGGGCAGGATGGTGAAACGCTCGGGCGGCAGCGCATCGAGCAGGCTGGATTCGCCCGGATTCTGGCCGATGTTGGTACGGCGGATGGCGACGGTGACAATTTCCGCGCCGCTGGCGTCGACTGCGGCGCGGGTCTGGGCAAAATCCTTGTATTTGCCGGTGCCGACCAGTAGCCGCGAACCATAGTTTTTGCCGGCGATCACCAAGGGGTCGTTCATGGGTGCAAACCTGTGCAAGTGGGAGCTTTGTGGTCAGGGGGCAGGCGCGTTCAGCCGCCACCGACCGCGATGACGATTTCAAGACGATCCCCGTCGGCAAGCGCGGTATCGGCGTAGTGCGCACGCGGCACGATCTCGCCGTTGCGCTCGACTGCCAGCCGTTTGCCGTTGAGGCCACGCTGCTCGAGCAGCGCCAGCACGGTCAGGCCCGCGCCAAGCGTAACGGGCTCACCGTTGAGGGAAAAATGAATCATGGGTGAGGGAGAGAGGGTGGAGAAAAAATAAAAAGGGCAGGCCAGGGAGCCCTGGCCCGCCCGTGCGAGGGTGTATTTTACAGCCCGACCTGGCTGATCACCATTTCTTTCAGTTTGTCGGAAACGATGAAGGACGCTTCGGTTTCGGCGCGGATTTCTTCCACGCTGACGCCGGGGGCGTATTCTTCCAGCACCAGTTTGCCGTCATGGAAACGGAACAGCGCCTTTTCCGTGACGAGGGTGGATACCCGCCCCTTGGCGGTGAGCGGCAGGTCGCACTTCTTGAGGATTTTCTTTTCGCCCTTGGCGGTGTGCTCCATGGCGACGATCACCTGCTTTGCGCCAACCGCGAGATCCATCGCGCCGCCCATGCCGGGGACGCTCTTGCCCGGTACCATCCAGTTGGCGAGGTCGGCGTTTTCATCCACCTGCAAGCCGCCCAGCACACAGGCGTCGAGGTGCCCGCCGCGCATCAGCGCAAACGAGATCGAGGTGTCGAAGGTGGAACCGCCGGGGATGATGCTGCACGGCGCGCCGCCCGCATTCACGACGCGCGGCTGACCGATGGGGGTGATTTCTTCCGGCACCGGACCGATGCCCAGAAAGCCGTTTTCCGACTGCAACATCAGGGTGACGCCCGGCGGCAGGTAGTTGGCGACCAGTGTCGGCAGACCGATGCCGAGGTTGACGGTATCGCCATCTTTCAGTTCCAGCGCGATGCGACGGGCGATGAATTCCTTGGCGCTCATTTCTTGTGTCATGGCTTTCTCCTTTATTTGGGGTACACGAGGTAATCGACCAGCACACCCGGCGTCATCACATGATCCGGGTCGATGCAGCCGACTTCGACGATTTGGTGGACTTCCGCGATCACCGTATCCGCCGCGAGCGCCATGAGCGGATTGTGGTTCCGCATCGAGGTGTAATAGACGAGATTGCCGGCCTTGTCCGCGTGTACCGCTTCGAGCACCGCGAGTTCAGCGCGCAACGGGGTTTCATACAGAAAGTCGCGCCCGTTGATGTTGAAGACCGGCTTCTTGGTATATTTTTGTCCGTTGACGGTCAGGTCTTGCGGGACATCTTCCACGCTCGTGCCCACGCCGGTGGGGGTGAGCACCCCGCCCAGACCTGAGCCGCCCGCGCGGATGCGTTCAGCGATGGAGCCAATCGGACAGAGTTCGATTTCCATCTCGCCCGCGATCATCTGGCGTTGCGCTTCCTTGTTCAGACCGATGTGCCCGGTGATCATTTTCCTGATCCGTTTGTTGCGAATCAACAGACCGACGCCTTCCGGCCCCTTGGTCGCGTCGGAAAACGCCGTGTCGTCGCCAATCATGGTCAAATCCTTGACCCCCGAATCAAGAATCGCCTGTATGAGGCGAGGCGGCGTGCCATTTCCCATGAAACCGCCATACATGATGGTCATCCCGTCATGCAGGAACGAGGCAACTTGTTCGATGTCCAGCTTTTTTGACTTCATTCGTGTTACTCCCTGAAACGCGATTATTATGTCGTTGTATTGTGGGCCGTAACGTGCGCTGCTATGGCCCGCTGCATCAAGGGGATGGGCGGCATTATTATGCTTGTGTCAGCCGATGTCTCCTTCCTCTCTAGCCCTACATTCTATCCACAATGCACGCTGTTGGAAAAGCATCGGTGCGGGCGGCGGCGTACTTATCCGTACAATGCCGACGTGGACGACCCGCTACACTCGCGTCATTGTTTTTCTGTTACAGGAGGATGGTGATGAAGCAAATCAAATGGACATACGGCGTGTTGCTGGTCGGCCTGAGCTTGCTGTGGCTGATTGCCGAACAACCCTGGGGGCAAGCCTACACCCTGATGAGTCTGCGCGCGGCGCTGGTTAATTACACCGGCATTATCGCCATGGGCGCGATGAGCATTGCCATGATGCTGGCAGTGCGCCCGACGTCCGTGGAGCCGCTGCTGGGCGGGCTGGACAAGAGTTATCGCCTGCACAAATGGCTCGGCATTACCGCGCTGGTGCTCGGCATCGTGCACTGGCTGTGGGCCCAGGGCTTCAAATGGGCGGTCGGCTGGGGCTGGCTGGAGCGCCCTGCACGCGGCGCACGTGCGCCGGCCGACGGCTTTTTCATGCAGTTTGTGCAGGACATGCACCGCCCCGCCGAACACTGGGGCGAATGGGCGTCTTACCTCGCGGCGGTGTTGATTGTGTTGGCGCTGGTGAAACGCTTTCCTTACCGCTATTTTTTCAGCACTCACCGCATCCTCGCCGTCACCTATCTGGTGCTGGTGTTTCACAGCGTGGTACTGATCAAGTTTGATTACTGGCAAAGCCCGGTGGCGTGGGTGATGGCGCTGCTGTTGGTCGGCGGCACGGTAGGCGCGGTGGTCAGTCTCACCCGCAGAATCGGCATCCAGCGCCGGGCGCTCGGCGCCATTGAAGCGCTGGAATACAGCACTGCCAACCAGACCTTGAAAGTAGACATCCGCCTTGCCCGCGACCGTTGGGAAGGGCATGCCGCCGGACAGTTCGCCTTCGTCACCTTCAGCGGCGACAGCGAAGGCGCGCACCCGTTCACGATTTCGTCCGCGTGGAAAAAAGATGGCCTGCTGAGTTTCCACATCAAGGAATTGGGGGACTACACCACCAGCCTGTACGCCAAGCTCAAAGCGGGCGACGGCGCGACGGTCGAAGGGCCATATGGCTGCTTCCATTTCGAGAGCGACAAGCCGCGCCAGATCTGGATCGCAGGCGGCATCGGCATCACGCCGTTCATGGCGCGGATGGAAGAACTCGCCCACCGCAATCAGGCGACCAATCAGGTGGATTTGTTCTACAGCACGAAAAGCCCGAATGAAGACTCCGTCACCCACTTGCGGCAGTTGGCCACCGCCTCCGGCGTGACGCTGCACCTGATCGACAGCACGCGCGACGGCAAGCTCGATGCCGAGAGTCTGTGTCAAAAGGCGCCAGCGTGGGCTGAGTCCTCAGTCTGGTTCTGCGGCCCGGCAGGGTTTGGTCATAGCCTGCGCCAGGGACTGGCAGTGCGCGGGTTTGAGGGGAAATACTTTCATCAGGAGTTGTTTGATATGCGGTGAGGAAGGTCACGGTTACAGGTGCCTGCGGTTGTTTGATCGCAGACACCTTTTGTGTTGACCGCTGCGTGGATCAATACCGTCTTCCTCGGCTCATGTGTCCGGATTGATGCTTTCGGAATAATCGGCCGTCGCCATCAAAAGAGAAGGCCCGACATTTCTGCCGGGCCTTCGGATTCGGTTGCTGCCCGAAGGCAGCACCTTATTGTAGCAACGGCTCTCACCCCGGAAAACTACAACTTCGCTTATTATACCCACTTATCCATTTACGACAACAACGGCGCACGACATGACATACACGCTTGGTCTGGATATTGGTATCGCCTCTGTTGGCTGGTGTCTGCTGGCGGAAGATCGCATCATCGACTTAGGCGTCCGCGCCTTTGACAAGGCCGAAACCGCCAAGGAAGGCGAATCGCTCAACAAGGCGCGGCGGGATGCGCGGCTCATGCGCCATCGGCTGTCTCACCGTGCGGAACGCCTCAAGAAGCTGGCGCGGCTCCTGAAACGGAGCGGGCTGATTGACAGCCCCCGCTTCTTCCACCCCGACAATCCTTACACAAACAAAGACAAAACCCTCTGGCAACTGCGTGTCGAAGGACTGGATCGTCTGCTTGCGCCAGAAGAATGGGCGCGCGTCATTTACCATCTTGTCAAACATCGCGGTTTTCACTGGATGAGCAAAGCGGAGGAAAAAGCGGCAGAAACCGACGCCAAAGGCGAAGGCGGCAAGGTCAAGCAAGGGCTGGCGTCTACCGCCAGGCTGATGGAAGAAAAAAACTACCGCAGCGCAGCGGAAATGGCGCTCGCGGAATTCCCGCAAGCGCAACGCAATAAACGCGGCGAATACAGCAAGGCGCTCTCGCGCGTCCTGCTCGGTCAGGAACTCAAAGACCTGTTCGCGGCGCAACGCGGATTTGGCAACACATATGCCGATACCGCGCTGGAGACTGCCATTCTTGGCAACGGCGACCGCAAAAGCGGTATTTTCTGGCAGCAAAAACCCGCGCTCTCTGGCAACGCATTGCTCAAGATGCTGGGCAAATGCACCTTCGAGAAGGGCGAATATCGCGCCCCCAGAGCCAGTTTCACCGCCGAACGTCATGTCTGGCTGACCAAGCTCAACAATTTGCGGATTGTCGTGGATGGCACAACCCGCCCACTCAATGAAGCGGAACGCCGAGTCGCTTTGCCCTTGCCTTATACCAAAGGCGACGAGAGCAAAGGGCTGACCTACAAACAATTGCGTAACGCCCTGATGAGCGCAGGCTTGCTGCCGGAAAACTTCAAATTCGCAGGGCTGGCTTATCCAAGCGAGCGACAACTTACAGAAGACAAGGCAAAAAAACCGGAAGACGCAGCCCTCGTCAAACTGGCAGCCTGGCACACCTTACGCAAAAAACTTGAAAGCAACAGTCTTGCCACGGAATGGCAAGGCATGGCGGGCGCGGCGCAAGATGGACGCCCGGAACAATTGGACGACATCGCCCGCGTATTGTCTGTTTATAAGGATGGCGATGAGGTCGTTGCCGAACTGCGTAATTTAGCCTTGCCCGGCGGCGAAAAGCTGGTCGCCGCCCTCTCCGAAGTGAGTTTCAATCAATTCAGCAACCTTTCCCTGAAAGCACTTCGTAAAATCGTGCCCTTCATGGCGCAAGGGCAACGCTATGACGAAGCCTGTGGGTCGGCGGGCTATCACCATAGCCAGTTGTTTGAAGCTGGCACGGGCGAATACACATTTCTGCCGCCGCTCTACAGCGGACGCGATAAAGACGGGAGGATGCTGTTCAATGAGGAGATGGACGTCCCGCGCAATCCGGTCGTTCTACGGGCTTTGAATCAGGCGCGCAAAGTCGTCAATGCCATCATTCGTCGTTATGGCGCGCTGAGTGCGGTACATATCGAGATGACGCGTGATTTGTCCCGCCCCCTCAATGGATATTGGACGGATGGTGTAACAAGAAGCACGAAAGCAGTGACAGGCTGGAAACACATTGAGGGGCGGCGTGACATTGAGAAAGAGCAACAAAAGTATCGTGAAAACAACGAGCGTGATGCTGAAGAATATTCCCAAAAATTCAACCTTTTCTGTGAGAACGACCCTGCTCATCCTCCTGGATTCGCGCAATACCAGCTTTACCGTGAACAAGGCGGGAAATGCGCGTATTCCTTGAAGCCACTCGATTTAGAACGAGTCATTTTTGAGCGTCACTATGTAGAAATCGACCACGTTTTGCCCTATTCGCGCAGCTTCGATAACAGCAAGAACAACAAAGTGTTAGTGTTGTCTGAGGAGAACCAGAACAAGGGCAACCGCACGCCTTACGAATATCTGACTTCCTTTGCGGGCGGCGAAAACGGAGAACGCTGGCGCAATTTCGTAAGCTTTGTGGAAGGGAACAAAAACTACCGGCAAGCCAAACGCAGCCGTCTGCTGAAAAAGAGCTTCGACGCCAAGGATGCCGAGGATTTTCGTGAGCGCAATCTGAACGACACGCGCTATATCTGCCGCTTCTTCAAGAATTACATCGAGCGCGCCCTCAAGCTGGCGCCCGGCACCGATGGTTCGACTGTCCAGCGTTGCGTCGTGCTTTCCGGTCAGATGACGGCATTTTTACGCGCCCGCTGGGGAATCCTGAAAATTCGTGCCGAAAGCGACCGTCATCACGCGCTCGACGCCGCCGTCATTGCCGCGTGCAGTCATGGCATGGTCAAACGCCTTGCCGATTACAGCCGCAGGAAAGAACTGGAACAAGTCCGGCAAGGTTTTGTGGATACGGAAACGGGCGAAGTGCTCGACATTGCCGCATTGCACAAGCTGGAAAATGATTTCCCAAGACCTTGGCCGCATTTTCATCACGAGGTAGAAGCCCGCCTGAAAATGGATGATGTGGACAAGCTGCGGAGTGAAGTTGAGCGTCTTGGCACCTACAGCGCGGAAGAACTGAAAACCCTGCGCCCGCTGTTTGTGTCACGCGCACCCCAGCGGCGCAATAGTGGCGCGGCGCACAAGGATACGATTTATGGGCAACCCGAACGCCTGCGTCCGCAGGGCGGCGTCACCCAGAAAGTCGCGCTTTCGGCTTTGAGCCTGAAAGACATGGACAATCTCATTGACCCGCACCGCAACGAACGCCTTTACGCGGCGATCCGCAAACGCCTGGAAGAACACGGCGGCAAGGGCGACAAGGCGTTTCCCGCCGGGACAGCGTTCAGGAAACCGGATAAAGACGGCAATCCGACGGGTCCCATTGTCCGCACAGTGACGATGGTCATCGACAAACTCTCCGGCATTCCCATCCGTGGCGGCATCGCCAAAAACGACAGCATGTTGCGCGTGGATGTCTTCACCAAGGCAGGCAAGTTCCATCTTGTGCCAGTGTATGTGCACCATCGGATAGCCGGGCTGCCGAATCGGACAATTGTTGCGCACAAGGATGAAGAAGAATGGCCGCTGATTGATGAGAGCTTTGATTGGTGTTTTTCGTTGTATCCAAATGATTTGGTGCGGATTACGCAGAAGAAAGAAATTTTCTTTGGATACTACTCAGGAATTGATCGAGCATCTGGAAACATGACCCTCTGGGCACATGACCGCAGTCAGTCCGTAGGCAAGGATGGTCTGATGCGCGGTATCGGTGTGAAGACTGCGGTCAAACTCGAAAAATTCGGGGTAGACGTCTTGGGCAACATCTATCCCGCTCGTCCGGAGCCGCGCCGTGGGCTGGCGTAGCATCATGATTTCCCGCCCGGCTCGCCTCAAGCGGGAGCATTTTTCACTTGCCATCGAGCAGGATGAGACGGTAACGCTTCCCTTTGAGGATATTGCCGTGGTCGTCCTCAATCATCGGCAAATCACGCTGACGCATCCGGTGCTTTCTGCCTGCGCGGAATATGGCATCAGCCTCTATTCGCTGGGCGACAACCATCAGCCCAATGGCGTATTCCTGCCCTTTCTGAATCACTCGCGCACAACCCGAATGCTGCGTCTGCAACTACAGGCAGGCAAGCCGCTCATCAAGCAGGCATGGGCAGCAATGGTTCGGCGCAAAATCGAGAACCAAGGGCATTGCCTCGCCTTTGCCAAACGGGAAGGCAGCAAACGTCTGGAAGCGATTGCGGCGGATGTGCGCTCTGGCGATATGGAAAATCTGGAAGGACAGGCGGCGGCATTTTACTTTCCGCACCTGTTCGGTTCCGGTTTTTATCGTGGCGAAGAAGGCTGGATTAACGCCGCGCTCAACTACGGCTACGCCATCCTGCGCGGCGCGATTGCCCGTGGGTTGGTCGCGCACGGATTGCATCCTTCCATCGGACTTTTTCATGCCAACGAGCAAAATGCTTTCAATCTGGCGGATGACCTGATCGAACCCTTTCGTCCGCTGGTGGATTTGCACGTATTCCGCGAAGCCAGGCGCGCCGGGGGAGAAAAGGCAGGACTCACCCCGGAAGACAAGGCAGGGCTGGTCGAATTGTTGAATGCGGACGTAGACATGCCAAGTGGTCGCATGTCGGTGTTATCCGCCATCGAGTATGCCGTGGAAAGTCTATGCCGGGTATTCGAGAACGGCGAAAACGGTCACACCCTTGATCTGCCGGCGCTCATCGGGCTGAAAACCCACGCGCTGGAATACTGAGCAATGAGCCAGGAGACACGACGCTTCATGAGAATGATCGTGTTCTTCGACCTGCCGATGGTGACCAAAGCGGAAAAGAAAGAGTACGTACAATTCCGCCGCTTTCTGCTCAATGACGGCTACGACATGATCCAATGGTCAGTGTACGGACGCCTGCTATCCGGGCTGGACGATCAGGAAAAACACCAGAAACGGCTCGCCGACAACCTGCCGCCCGCCGGTTCCGTGCGCTGCATGACCGTCACGGAAAAACAGTTCGCGGGCATCAAACTGTTGGTCGGCTTGCCTCGCTTTGCTGAAAAGAAGGGGTCTGCCTCGCAACTCTTGTTGTTTTGAGGCAACACCCAGCAGGGCGGATCAACAACCATGCGGCAGAGTTTTTTGCTGAAAAATCCCCGGCTCCGTTGGTATACGCCTTCCGCAGCGGAGGATTTTGGTAAAAAAATCCCCGCACAGATCAAGCTGGGCGGGGATTTCAGGGTGCTAGATTGTAGCTTTCCGGGGTGAGAGAGGGAACTACAACTCGACGTAGCGACAGGCGCAGGCGGCGTAAATTGTAGCTTTCCGGGGTGAGAGAGGGAACTACAACAGGCGCGGATATACGCCTCCTGCGCCTCCTATTGTAGCTTTCCGGGGTGAGAGAGGGAACTACAACCCTCCACGGCTCCAGCAAGGTATCGCCTGAATTGTAGCTTTCCGGGGTGAGAGAGGGAACTACAACAGGTTGTAAGCCTTTAACTACAAAGGTTTCATTGTAGCTTTCCGGGGTGAGAGAGGGAACTACAACGCCAAAATGGATGCGTGGGGGTCGGTTGCAATTGTAGCTTTCCGGGGTGAGAGAGGGAACTACAACCCGTGGGCGCGGCGGGGTCGACGGCGTGGAATTGTAGCTTTCCGGGGTGAGAGAGGGAACTACAACCATCGCCGAAACCTGGCCGTCGAAGTGCAGATTGTAGCTTTCCGGGGTGAGAGAGGGAACTACAACGCAAGACCAGCAATGGCGCGTGGTGGCGCAATTGTAGCTTTCCGGGGTGAGAGAGGGAACTACAACAGTTGATGAGTTCGATGAAATCGACCGTGTATTGTAGCTTTCCGGGGTGAGAGAGGGAACTACAACCAATCCCGGGGCGGTGCGTGAGGCTAAATAATTGTAGCTTTCCGGGGTGAGAGAGGGAACTACAACCGGCATTCCCGGATAACGGCTGGGCCACCGATTGTAGCTTTCCGGGGTGAGAGAGGGAACTACAACATTTTTTGTTGATAACGGGTTGGAAGCATCATTGTAGCTTTCCGGGGTGAGAGAGGGAACTACAACTAATACAGATTACACCATGTTAGTGACACAATTGTAGCTTTCCGGGGTGAGAGAGGGAACTACAACAAGGCTGCTACAGCATCATTCTGTGCGATGATTGTAGCTTTCCGGGGTGAGAGAGGGAACTACAACGCCACCGCCACCGGTAGCAGA
>BNUB01000016.1 GCA_025997045.1 Betaproteobacteria bacterium | reverse complement strand
TTGTTTGCTTGCTTGCTTTCTTGTTTACTTGCTTGCTTGCTTGCTTGCTTGCTTGCTTGCTTGCTTGCTTGCTTGCTTGCTTGCTTGCTTGCTTGCTTGCTTGCTTGCTTGCGAAAATTGTTGTGCCTTTTTTGGAAAAGTCAAGGAAATTTACAGGGTGTTGCATGATTAATCACTCACCCGTTCGAGCGGTTGCGCAGGCCGACAGCGTCGACTACCGCCAGCGCGGTGATGTTCAACAGGCGGCGGACGCTGGCCGAAGAGGTGAGGATGTGCACCGGCTTGGCCGCACCGAGCAGGATGGGGCCGATGGAGACGACGCCGTCATTGGCCGAGCGCAGCAGGTTGAAGGAGATGTTGGCCGCATCCAGATTGGGCATCACCAGCAGGTTGGCTTCGCCTTTGAGCCGCGAATCGGGATGTTGCTCGCGGCGCACTTCGGGCCACATCGCTGATTCACCCGCCATTTCACCGTCACATTCGAGCCTGGGCGCGATTTTGTGCAGGATCTCACTGGCGGCGCGCATCTTGATCGCCGAGGGCGAAGACGAGCTGCCGAAGTTGGAATGGGACAGCAGCGCCATGCGCGGCTCATGGCCGAAACGGCGCAGCTCGTCCGCCGCCATCAGGGCGATGTCGGCAATTTCTTCGGCGGTCGGGCTTTCGTTGACGTGAGTATCGGTGATCGCCAGCACCCGGTTCGGCAGCGAGAGCAATTCCATGGTCGCAAACTGTTTGGCATCGGCGCGCAGGCCGATGATCTCGCGCACGCGGCTGAGGTGGTGCTCGTGGGTGCCTACCGTGCCGCACACCAGCGCATCGGCATGGCCCTGGCGCAGCAGCAGCGCGCCGAGCAAGGTCATGTCGTGACGCACCCTGACCCTGGCCAGGGAGGGCGTGACGCCATCGCGCCACATCAGGTCGTAATACACCCGACTGAGTTCGTCGCAACGCGGGTCATACTCGGGGTCGATGACCTCGAAATCGCGCCCGCTGACAAAATTGAGCCCGATCTTTTTGATCTTGGTCTTGATCACGTCGGGGCGACCGATCAGCACCGGGCGCGCCAGCCCTTCTTCGACCGCGACCCGTGCGGCGTGGAGCACGCGCTCATCTTCCCCTTCGGCAAAGAGCACGCGCTTTTGCTCCAGCGGCACTTCGCGTGCGGCGGAGAACACCGGCTTCATGACGATGCCGGACTGGTACACGAAGCTGCTCAGGCTGTCGGTATAGGCATCGAAATCGGTGATCGGATGCACGGCCACGCCGGACGCCATCGCCGCCTTCGCCACGGCCGGGGCGACGGTGACGATCAGGCGGGGGTCGAAGGGCCTGGGGATGATGTAATCGGGGCCGAAGCTCAGCGACTCGCCGCCGTAGGCCGAGGCCACCACGTCGTTCTGCTCGGCCTGGGCCAGCTCGGCGATGGCATGCACACAGGCGAGCTTCATCTCTTCGTTGATCGTCGTCGCCCCGACATCCAGCGCGCCACGGAAGATGAAGGGGAAGCACAGCACGTTATTGACCTGATTGGAATAATCCGACCGGCCAGTGGCGACGATGCAATCCGGGCGCACCGCGCGGGCTTCGTCGGGCAGGATTTCGGGGGTCGGATTGGCGAGCGCAAAGATCAGCGGCTTGTCCGCCATTTTCGCCACCATCTCGGGCTTGAGCACCCCGGCCTTGGACAGGCCCAGGAACACGTCCGCGCCGACGATGGCGTCCCCCAGCGTGCGCGCCGTGGTGTGCTGGGCATAACGGGCCTTGGTCGGCTCCATGTCCGCGTCGCGCCCCTGATAAATCACCCCGCGGGAATCGCACACAAACACGTTTTCGCGCTTCAGCCCCAGGCTCACCATGAGGTCGAGACAGGCGATCGCCGCCGCCCCGGCGCCCGAGCACACGAGCTTGACCTGTTCGATCTGCTTGCCGACGACTTTGAGTCCATTGACCAGCGCCGCCGACGAGATGATCGCGGTGCCGTGCTGATCGTCGTGGAAAACCGGGATTTTCATCCGCTCGCGCAGTTTCTTTTCGATGTAGAAACACTCGGGCGCCTTGATGTCTTCGAGGTTGATGCCGCCCAGGGTCGGCTCCAGCGCGGCGATGATGTCGATCAGCTTGTCGGGGTCTTTCTCCGCCAGTTCGATGTCGAACACGTCGATGCCAGCGAATTTCTTGAACAGACAGCCCTTGCCTTCCATCACCGGCTTGGACGCGAGCGGCCCGATGTTGCCCAGCCCCAACACCGCGGTGCCGTTGGTGACGACCGCCACGAGGTTGCTGCGGCTGGTAAGTTCACGGGCCTGTTCGGGGTCGGCCACGATGGCGTCGCACGCGGCCGCGACGCCCGGCGAGTAAGCCAGCGCCAGTTCGCGCTGGTTGGTCAGACTCTTGGTCGGCACCACTGAAATTTTCCCGCGCGTCGGGGCACGATGATAGTCGAGTGCCGCGGCGATGAAATCCTGATCCATGTTTTCCTCTCGGAACGGAAGTGATGTGTTGCCTGAGGGCATCCCCGCTCCCGTCACGACAGGAACACCCTTGAAGTCTGCGGCGAAAATCCGGCACACGCACCGTTTTTCGCCGCAAAAACTAAAAACCGCAATTCTAGCTTTTCGGGCTGGTTCGCGTATAGGCCAAGCCATACAGGGTTTTCCCTTGACCTCTCCCCTGACCGGCAAAATTCACCGGATTTTCACCTCACCTGTCCCCTCGACAGCACAGCGGCACATGCCCTGCGCAAGATTTTCTGCCCGCATCATGGTGGTTTTGGCACAATGCCGCCAATACTCAAGACCTGAGACCAGAGGGAGAAGACAATGCGGCGCGTGGTGTTCAATCAAAAGGGCGGCGTGGGCAAATCCACCATCACTTGCAATCTGGCGGCGATCAGCGCCCAGGAAGGCAAACGCACCCTGGTGATCGATCTCGACCCCCAGGGCAATTCCAGCCAATACCTGCTCGGTGCCCAGGCTGACGAACTGGAAGCGACGATCACCGATTTCTTCGAGCAAACCCTCACCTTTCAGCTCAACCCGCGCACCACCGCCGAGTTTGTCGTGGCGACGCCGTTCAAACGCCTGGCGGTGCTGCCGGCGGACCGGCGGCTGGAAGAGCTACAGGGCAAGCTCGAATCGCGTTACAAAATCTACAAGCTGCGCGAGGCGCTCGATGAGCTTGCGGATGATTTCGACCAGATCTTCATCGACACTCCACCGGCGCTCAATTTCTTTACCCGTTCGGCGCTGATCGCTGCTGACCGCTGCCTGATCCCCTTCGATTGCGACCAGTTCTCGCGGCATGCGCTCTACTCGCTCATCGCCAATGTCGATGAAATCCGTGCCGACCACAACCACGACCTGCAAGTGGAAGGCATCGTGGTCAACCAGTTCCAGCCCCGCGCCACCCTGCCGCAGAAAGTGGTGCAGGAGCTGATCGCTGAGGGACTGCCGGTGCTGGAGCCGTATCTGTCGGCTTCAGTGAAGATCAAGGAATCGCACGAGCAGGCCAAACCGCTGATTCACCTCGACCCCCACCACAAGGTCACGCTGGAGTTCGTCGCGCTCTACGACAAGCTCGACGCCGCGAAGAAAAAACGCACCAGATAATCTCCCCACCCAAGCCCCTGTTCTTCTACTTGTGAGTCCCCCCGTTATGAACGCTATGCAACCGCTCAGTAATTTTATCGACCTGCTCGACGGTATCGTGTGGGGGCCATATGTACTGATCCCCCTGCTGTTGACCGTCGGTGTCTTCCTCACCATCGGCCTCCGGTTTCAGCCCTGGCGCAGGCTGCCCCACGCTTTCGCCGTGATGTGGAAAGGGCGTCATCACCACCCCGACCACGAAGGCGAGCTGAGCCCCTTCCGCGCCCTGATGACTTCGCTGGCTGCCACCATCGGCACCGGCAACATCGTCGGCGTCGCCACCGCCATCCTCATGGGCGGCCCCGGCGCGGTGTTCTGGATGTGGATGACCGCACTGTTCGGCATGGCGACCAAGTTCTGTGAGGCCACGCTGGCGGTCAAATACCGCGAGGTCACGCCGGATGGCAAATTTGTCGGCGGGCCGATGTACTACATCAAAAACGGGCTGGGGCCGGACTGGAAATGGCTGGCCACCCTGTTTGCCATCTTCGGCACGGTAGCCTCGTTCGGCATCGGCAATATGGCCCAGGCCAACGCGATCACCTTGAACGTCGTCAATCTGGGCAGCAACTATGGTCTGCAACTGGACAAAGAGGTGGTTGCCGCCGCGCTGTTCATTCTGGCGGCATTGGTGCTGGTCGGCGGGGTCAAGCGCATCGGCGCGGTGGCAGGCACGCTGGTGCCGGTGATGGCGCTGGTCTATGTCGCCGGCAGCCTGATCGTGCTCGGCATCCACATCGACAAAGTGCCAGCCGCTTTCGCCCTGATTTTCGAGAGCGCCTTCACTGGTCATGCTGCCGTCGGCGGCTTTACCGGGGCCACCCTGGCCATGGCGATCCGCTTCGGCGTCGCCCGCGGCCTGTTCTCCAACGAAGCAGGCATGGGCAGCGCCCCGATCGCGCACGCCACCGCCATCGTCAAGAATCCGGTCAAACAGGGCTTGCTGGGCATGCTCGACCCCTTCCTCGACACCATCATCGTCTGTTCAATGACCGCGCTCGTCATCATCGTCTCCGGACAATGGATTGCGCCGGGCATCGACAAGGACGCGGGCATCCTGACCTCGGCGGCGTTCAACAGCGTCATGCCTGGCGGCTTCGGCATGTGGCTTGTCACCATCGGCATCGTGCTGTTTGCCTTCTCCACCATCCTGGGCTGGTGCGTGTATGGCGAGCGTTGCGTGATTTACCTCTTTGGCCACAAGGCCGCGTTGCCGTTCCGGATCTTCTTCACCCTGATCGTGCCGGTCGGCGCCCTTGCCGAACTCAAACTGGTGTGGAACCTCTCCGACCTGTTCAACGGCCTGATGGCCATCCCCAACCTCATCGCCCTGCTGTTGCTGAGTCCGGTGGTGTTCAAGCTGGCGAGAGAGTTTTTCCTCGATCCCCACAATGAAACGTGACGCCCACCCCGGCTTGCATGGATGACACCCGACTCCTGCGCTACAGCCGCCATATCCTGCTCGACGAACTGGGGATCGAAGGGCAGGAGCGTCTCCTGCGCAGCCACGTCCTCATCGTCGGCATGGGCGGGTTGGGTTCGCCCGCCGCCCTCTATCTGGCCTCCGCCGGAGTCGGCACCCTGACTTTGGCCGATGACGATGTAGTGGAACTGAGCAACTTGCAGCGCCAGATAGCGCACAGCGCGGCGCGCATCGGCCAAAGCAAAGTCGCCTCCGCCGCCACCGCCCTCGCCGCGCTCAACCCGGGCATTCAGGTGATCCCACTCCATCAACGTCTGGCAGGCGAGGCGCTGGAAGCCCGGGTCGCCGCCGCCGATCTGGTGCTCGACTGCTCCGACAACTTCGCCACCCGCTACGCGATCAACCGCGCCTGCGTGCGCCAGCGCAAGGCGCTCGTCTCCGGCGCAGCAATCCGTTTTGGCGGGCAGGTGAGCGTCTACGACCTCTCCCGCCCCCAATCGCCCTGTTACCACTGCCTGTTTCCCGACGGCCAGGACGTCGAAGACCTGCGCTGCGCCGTCACCGGCGTATTCGCCCCCCTCACCGGCGTCGTGGGCAGCCTGCAAGCCGCGGAAGCGCTGAAACTCCTGACCGGCATCGGCACCCCGCTCACCGGTCGCCTGCTGCTGATCGACGCCCTGACCCAGACCTTTCGCACCATTTCATTTGGCAAGGACCCGGCCTGCCCGGTATGCGCCGCAGAAAAAACACATATGTCTACCGGCTGACGCCTCTATATCACGACAGATGGACATCCGCTGCCATTCCAGGTGAGCCGCTGAGCGCAGGAAGGCTGTATCTCGGGCCACACCGCAACAAGCTGATTTCTTACTACGCCGTGCCCGATGGCGCCGAATTATGGTCGTCGGTCATCCACTACCGCAAGCGAATCACTTTTGATGACCCGCCACGCTGGATGAAAGATAAAGCCTTGTTTGATAAGTGGCCGGAACTGGAAAGCGCTTTGCACGGCTATGCGTGCGAGGGCATCATCAGATACAACCGCATCAAGAAAACCTTTCATACGGATGGCACCTACCAGACCTGCCCCACCGTTTATGATATATGGAATAAATGAATCCTGATCATGCGGGCGCAGGGGCGGGCTTCAAACCCGCCCGCCGTTGCGGCGCCTGAATGCGCGCTGATATGCCTTTGCTTTGGACAGCCAGTCTTGGAACCACTCAACGGGAAGGTGCTCATCTTCGAATGAACGGGAACGCAATTCTTCGATTTGATAAGTGTTAGCGAGATATAAATCCCATTGGGTTTCAACGTCGGTAAGGATGGGAAGCAAACGTTCAATTTCGGGTGGTGCGTCAACATCTATGTATTGACACCAGAATCGATCGCACCACTCCGCAATTTGTTTGTGGGAGTGCGGTGACCGTTCAGGATGCGCGCCCCACTTAAGCACCTGAATTACGGCCTCGGGTGTGAAAGGTAGCGTGACGGGGCTAACGCTCGGACTCGGTGACGACGCAGAGTTCATAAGGCCTAACGTCAAAATTCAGCGGCAGACAAAAGCGTAGCTTTTGGCTGTCCGCTGCAACGAAGTGTTAGGCGATGAAGCTTGTCATAACCCTGTTTTACGGAAAACTCTTGAAGCATTAACGCTGAACCTTGAGTGTGGGTGATTTGTCGTCAAACAGGATATCGGCTCCACGATAACCTTCCGGTCTTGCCTCAGCAGCGAGCACTGCGCTAGCGCAGTTGAGCCATTGAGGAAATACTGCTCCATCCATAGGTTCCTTGCCGCCGCTTTCTGTGTCCCAGAGTGAGATCTCACTGAGTAGGCAGCCAATTTCATCAGGTTTACCGACAGACTCATAGTACTCTTCGAGATACGCAAACATGACTAGGAAGGCCTGCCGCAGGGTTACCGAAGTATCCATAGCAATGGGTGTTGTCATATTGTGCCTAACGTAGCGTTACCCGGCGCTGCGCGGCTTTACCGCGCAGCGTCCAGCGATCGAAGGGAGCGAGGTTGAGCGCCATGTCAGGAATTGGCAAGATCAACCTTTGACATTGGAATGGCACTTTCCATGACTATGCGAAATGCCAAGTCGGGATCAATCGCTCCCTTGCCTGCGTAGATTGCCTCTTGAATTGCAAGGCTATAGAGGATTGGCCAATCCGTTGGGTTCGGGCAAAACAGCTTGATGGTTGGAAATAGCGCTGGCCAAAGAACCTTCAGGTAATTGAGTGGTATATCTCCAGGCTTGTGATTCTCGGGAACACGAGGAATCCCAAACTGCTCGCTACCCAATACGGAAGCTGTGTATTGGAAGATTTCGTTTAGATCGGGGAACTCTTTGGCGCCCGCATGCTGTGCAGCGCCCCCTACCACACTCCATACGGAGTATTGATCCCCGGCGAGTATGTTGTTTAATGGGTCGCCGAAGAAATAGTACTTGCCATCCTTTGTCCCAACAACCTGGAACGGTGCTGTTTCCGGCATACCTTTAGCCAGGGCCTGCGCGCGAAGATCGGCTTGGCATGCATAGCCGACCAAAGCGCCCAATGCCGTCAGGAGAGACTCAATGTGAACGCCCTTCGAGTCCTTCATTCCCTCAAGCAGCCGCTGAAATACTTCTTTGGCGCCCAGCTTTGCGCCAACCAGGGGATCTTCTTTGCTGCGTTCCCGAATGGCATTGATGAGAGCCGCCGCCCTCGGATCCATTTGCGGATCTTCCTTCTTTTGTTGTTCAAGCATGATTAACTCCTTTGGGGTGGATCGAAAACCCCTATGGGCTAACGTTGGAGTCAAGCGGCACCGCGACAGCGGCGTCCGCTTGAACGAAGGTCATGGTGCGCTGCATTTGCCCGGCTTTGCCATTTCGAGCCTGGCGACATCCTGTTTGCCTTGCTCTTCGGGAATTTGCTCCAGCCCGGCACCGCCAACGAACACACCCATCTTGATGAACTGCCGAATGAAGTAGTTCTTGCCAGCTTCAAACAATATCTCAAGGCTATTTGGTGAAAATTCAGATTCCGTATCAACTGTGTGCGTTTTTCCGCCCTCAACTTCAGTATAGAAAAACACATCTGGCGCACTTTCTCCAATGCACTTCGAGTCAATCCATATGTCTTTCTTGTATGCTTTTCCGATGACGCTGTCACGATAAACATATACGCCGGCATTGCCTTGCGAGGGGATGCTGAATTCTTTTGCTTTTGCTGATTCTTCCTTTGATGCCATTTCTACAGATGCACACCCTGAAATCAGAAGTGCAGCGGTAACGACCAAGGCGGAGACGATCTTCATGGAGTTTTCCTCGATTGATGAGTGAGAGTTTGAGCCGATTTGCGCCGACTCGCGGCGAACTGGTGTCCTGAAGCCTCGCATTGTACGAGCGGAGCAACGGCATGTCCACTGTCCCATCGCAACGGCAATTTGCAGTGCTTCGCGCTGGAAGATACGACCCGTCGGGAGGTTTGAAATCCGCCCCTACTTCTTGCTCACAAAGCGCGAAAGCTCATCTTTCAGCCCGTTGGCCATCTGGTTTAACGCGGTCGCTATTTTGGTGATTTCTTCAATTTCGCGCGTGGTTTGCGCGGTCTGCTCACCGATATGTTCCACATCGTCGAGCACGGACTGGGTTTTCGCCAGCACCATTTGGGCGTCGTCTGCCACTGCGGCCACCGATGTTCGCGTCTCCACCATGGTGCCGACGCTCTGGTTGATGAGGCGTTCCGCTTCGCTGGCCTCGTGGCGCATTTCCGCAAATTCACCGGCGTTCTTTTTCATCGTGTTGGCGGCTTCCGTGATCGACTGCGTGATGGTAGCGATAACGACCTCCGTTTCCGCCAGACTCTTTTGCGTGCGCTCGGCCAATTTACGCACTTCGTCGGCCACCACCGCGAACCCACGCCCGTATTCGCCCGCCCGCGCCGCCTCGATGGCGGAATTTAGCGCCAGCAGATTGGTCTGTTCGGCAATCTCCTTGATCACCCCCAGCACCGTCTTGACCTCGGCAGCCTCGCGCGAGATCTGTTCGAGGTGAGCAGACAGCGCCTGCTGCGCCACCGCCGAACTGTCCGCGTTCTGGGCCACACGCACCACCTGCGCCCGGGATTGCTCCAACTCCCCCGCCGCCACATCGACAATGCCAACCACGCCGGAGAGTTTGTTGTCCATCTCGCCCAGCAGCCCCTTGGCTTCGCCGCCACCCGCCACGACATTGTCCACCGTGCGCTCGTTGGCTTGCGCGTGGCTGGACATGGATTTGCTGGTGGCATCGAGTTGGGTCGAGACCGAAGCGGTGGACGTGGCGTTATCGCTTGAACTGGCGATGAGTTTTTGCACTTCGTCGAGCAGCGCGTTGAAATCGACGATCAGGCTGCCGATTTCGTCATCCCCGGAGGGCGCACGCAAGGTCAGGTCACGATTTTCCGAGATGACGCGCACGATCTGCTGCGCCTCGCCGATGGGGCGCAACAACCTGCCGACAGCGTAATAACTGATGGAGGCAAAGGCGATAAAAATCACCAGACCGATCAACAGGGAAACCAGCAGGATTTCGCGCTGCGCCTCGGTAATTCTGGTACTGGAGATATCCGCCCCGATCACGTAGCGCGTCCCCGCAGCGCTGGTCATGGGCACGAAAACGCTGCGGTGACTGCCCCATGTATCCGTGTATTCGTCAAACTTCCTTTTGTTTTCCGCGAGCGCCTGCGCAATGACAGGGCTTGGGTCCGCGTACAGGGAAAGCGCCTCGTCCTCAAATTCTCCACTCTCGACTTCTTCCGGCCCCGCCGTATCCAGCACGTAACGATAGCCTTCTTTTGACATTACAAACGAATATACATATTCAATGTCTGCGGTCTGGGTATAGCGGTAAAGGCGCTTGCCGTAATCCTCGAAAACCTCCTGCTCCATCCGCCCCTTTGCGGCCTCGTCATAGACG
Source organism: Betaproteobacteria bacterium (assembly GCA_025997045.1). GTDB lineage: Bacteria > Pseudomonadota > Gammaproteobacteria > Burkholderiales > Rhodocyclaceae > WRNU01. The sequence goes on along the minus strand of BNUB01000016.1, from coordinate 35,110 downwards.
CTGTCCGGCACAAGCTCGGCGGCCATGGCGGCGGCGGAAATGAGCTGCGCATCCAGCGCCGCCATCGTATCCGCCTTTTTCGTCACGTAACCGTAAGCGGTGTAGGCGCCAACGGCGCATGCGTTCAGCAACAAAACCGTTACCAGCAGGCGACCACGAATGGAATTCAGAAACCGCATGGGATGCTCCCGTCAATGCTTTGACCTCTGTCATGCGTATTCTGTAACTTCCTGCAACATCTGCGCAAGTGCGCGGGGTGATGGGCCACCCGCGTTCAGCGGTTTCTCAGCCAGCGCACGTAATAATCCCCCGCAGCCTGAACGGAAGTGACGAGGACAATCAGCACCGCGATCACGATGACCATGACCTCGGTGTCAAAGCGCTGATAGCCGTAGCGAATGGCAAGATCGCCCAGCCCGCCCGCACCGACCGCACCGGCCATGGCGGAGGAGCTGATCAGCGCCACCAGCGTAATCGTGAAGCCGCCGATGATGCCGGGGAGGGCTTCGGGCAAATAGACATGGCGCACAATCTCCCATTTTTTGCACCCCATCGCCTGTGCCGCCTCGACGAGTCCGGGATCGACTTCGCGCAGGCTGACTTCGGCGATGCGGGCAAAAAAGGGCGTCGCGCTGATGGACAGCGGCACAATCGCCGCCCACACGCCAATGGAGGTGCCGGTGATGAGGCGGGTGAGAGGAATGAGGGCGACCATGAGCACGATGAAGGGCGTGGCGCGAAAGCTGTTCACCACACTCCCCACCGCCCGGTTAAGCCGGGGCGAGGCCAGGAAGCCGCCGGGGGTGGTGACGTTCAGCAGCACGGCAACCGGAATGCCGACGAAAAACGCAATCGCGCCGGAGATGCCCACCATGGTGAAGGTGTCGGCAAACGCCCTGGTGTATTGCGCGAAGGGGATACTTAATTCAAACGACATAGCCGATCTCCTGGATGTCATGCGCAATCGCGCCCTGCCCCGTGGTCAAATTATCCAGCTTCGGCAGTTGCGCCCTGCCATCTACGGCGAGCAGGAGCCGTCCATGGGCGTGGCCCTGGATGCGGTCAAGCCCGCCGTGGATCAGGCGCACACGGGTATCGAGCGCCTCGCCGATACGGATGAAATCCGGTTCCAGCCCGCCCGCCCCCGTATAGGAGAAGGCGAGGATGCGCTCAAACGCCTTGTCCTGCGGCGGCTCGTGCACGAGGGTGGCGCGTAAATCCTGCGGCAGATCGTGCTCCAGCAGCAGGAGCAAGGCGCGGGTGGCGTCGTGTTGCGGATTGCCGAACACCTTCCACACCTCGCCCTCTTCGGCGATGCGGCCTTTTTCCAGCACGACCACGCGGTCGGCGATTTCGTGGATCACGCTCATTTCATGCGTAATCAGGATGATGGTGATGGCGAGTTGCCGGTTGATGTCGCGCAGCAGGGCCAGGATGGATTGGGTCGCTTCCGGGTCGAGCGCCGAGGTGGCTTCATCGCAGAGCAGGATTTCCGGATTGGTCGCCAGCGCGCGGGCGACGCCGACCCGTTGTTTCTGTCCGCCGGAGAGGCGTCCGGGATAGGTGGCGTGCTTGTCCGCCAGGCCCACCAGTTCGAGCAGGCGGGTCACGCGCTGATGGATTTCAGCGTTAGGCACACGCGCCACACGCAGCGGCAGCGCCACGTTCTCATAAACCGTCTTCGCCGAGAGCAGATTGAAGTGCTGGAAAATCATCCCGATCCGTCGCCGCAGGGCAACGAGCCCGTTTTCATCCAGCGCGGCAACATCCACCCCGTCGACCCATACCCGCCCGGAGCTGGGGGTCTCCAGGCGGTTGATGGTGCGCAGGAGCGAAGACTTGCCCGCGCCGCTCCTGCCGATGATGCCGAAAATGCTCCCGGCCTGAATATCAAGGCTGATGTCTTCCAGCGCACTCACCTTGCCGGCGGAAGACTGATACACCTTGCCCAACGCCTCGAAGCGCACGGTGCCGATGGCCTTTTTGTCGGCCACGGCCACGGCATCGGTGCGGGTCTCACGCAAGGGGCTGGCGTCAAGCGCATTGACGAGCTTTGCGACCGTGCCGGATTCGGCCTGACGCTGCAATAGCGGCATCAGACCGGGAATAACGAATTCGTTGACTGACATGGCTTCTCTTCGGTCGGATATTCAGGCTTATGACTGCGTCCACACCAGCGTGTAGAGGCGCTCATCGTGATTGAAGCCTTTGGCGGCAGCTTCTTTCACCGCAGCAGAGTGGTGGAAAAGCTCAACAAACTTCTTGATCAGCGGGTCGTCTTTCTTCGCTTCCCGGGCTACGAACTGCACGCCAAATTTCAGGTCTTCAATGCCGCTGTAGGCCAGCCCGCTCGATGGGTCGAACGCTTTGGAGGCGACGATAAAATGCGGGTAGCCGAGGGCAAGATCTACATCCCCGGTAATGCGCACGAGCTGCGGGCCTTCCACTTCGACGAAGCTCAGGTTCTTCGGGTTGTCGGTAATGTCGTTCAGGCTGCCAAGAAAACCGACGTCGGGCTTGAGCTTGAGCAGCCCGGCCTTTTGCAGCAAGAGCAGACCGCGGCCCTGATTGACCGGGTCATTGGCGATACCGACCTTGCCATCCTGCGGAATATCTTCAAGGGATTTGTGTTTCAGCGAATAAAGCCCGAAATTGGCCAGAATCCCTTTGCCCACGCCGGTGAGCTTGAAACCCTGTTTGGCGATGGCGTTTTCCAGAAATGGCTGATGCTGGAAAAAATTGATATCAATATCGCCGGAATTGAGCGCCACATTGGGCGTCGTCCAGTCGGTGAATTCAATCACCTCAATCTCCAGCCCTTGCGTTTTGGCTTCGTCTGCCAGCACTTTAACCGTATCGGCATAGACGCCAGGCACCACACCAACGCGCAGCTTGTCGGTTTTCTGTTGCGGCCACAAGGCGAGGGCCGCGACGACGATCACCACAAGGGCGACAAAGACGTAAATCAATTTGCTCGAAACAGCTCGTGACATGGGGAGTACTCCTTTATAAATGTTGATGCAGGGCGGGCTTGAAACCCGCCCTGTGTTTCAGGCATGCAGCCTGACTTTCGCGCCGGGGTGATTCGGCGGCAGATAATTCCCGCGCTCAAACAGCTTCTGGCGCAAGGTGCCCTGAGCATAAGACGTGCGGTAACGGCCCCGGTTTTGCAGCTCGGGCACAACGATATTGGCAAAGTCTTCCCAGGTTTCAGGCACGACGATGCGGGTCAGGTTGAAGCCATCAATTTCACCTTCGTCGATCCAGCGTTCCAGCTCGTCCGCCACATGCGCGGGGTCGCCGACGATGGTGGGATAGCGGCTGCCCAGTTTGTGCCACGCCAGCAACTGTCGCCGGGTCAGGCTCTGGCGGGCGGCAAGGTCGGTCGCAGACTGGATGGCGTTGGAGGTGCCATAGGTGATGGGATCGTCCAGGCCATAGCGGGAAAAGTCGATATTGGTGCTGGAAGAAAAGTGGGCGAGACCGGCTTCCGGGTTGGCGTAGCTCAGGTATTCAAGGTATTTTTCTTCTGCTTCCTTTTGGGTTTTGCCGGGCACGACGGCGATGCCGACAAAGATTTTGACATCTTCGGGATTGCGTCCGGCGGCCTGCGCAGCCTGCCGGATTTTGCGCGAGGTTTCACGTGCGGTCGCCGGGTCGGGCGCCCCGATGAAAATACCTTCAGCATGCTGTGCGGCAAAACGCTGGCCCCGCACCGAAGTACCGGCCTGGAACAGCACCGGCGTGCGCTGCGGCGAGGGCGCGCTCATGTGGATGGCATTGGCATGATAATAGGGGCCGTCATGCTTCACCGGATGGACTTTCTCCGGCAGGGTGTGGATGCGGCGCGCCTTGTCGGCGATCACCGCGCCATCTTCCCAGCTCGCTTCCCACAGCTTGTAGGACAGTTCGAGAAAGTCGTCGGCTTCGTCATAACGGCGGTCGTGCTCGGTCAGCAGCTCTTTGCCGAGGCCACGCGCCCCGCTCTCCACGTAACCGGTGACGATATTCCAGCCCAGACGGCCTCGAGTGGCATGATCGAGGGTAGACACGCGGCGGGCGAAGGCATAGGGATTTTCTGCGCCCACGGTCGCGGTGACGCCAAAACCCAGATGTTCGGTGACGGCCGCCATGGCCGAAATCAGCGGCCAGGGGTCGTTGACCGGCAACTGAATGGCTTCGCGCAAGGTGAGATCGACGCCCTGCTGATAGACATCGTAATAACCGATGACATCCGCAATAAAAATAGCATCGAACAAGCCTTTTTCCAGCACGCGGGCAATATTGGTCCAATACTCAAGGGTATTGAATTCGCTGGATTTGTCGCGTGGATGCGTCCACAAGCCGTGGTGAATGTGTCCGACGCAGGTCATGTTGAATGCGTTGAGGAGGATCTGTTTCTTGCTCATTGAAGTTTCCTTTTAAATTGTTCCATTACGCGGCGGACGTTTGCCGTTGAGCACGTAATCGCCGATAAAACGGTATTTCCACCGCACCGGGTCATGCAGGGTGTGGGTGCGCACATTGCGCCAGTAACGGTCGAGACCGAATTCCTGCAGGGTGGAGCGCGTACCGCCCAATTCGAACAGCCTTGTTGCGGCGAGCAGGCTGGCTTCGGTGCTGGCAACCTTGGCTTCGGCCACAGCGACCGAAGCGGCGGCTACCGTATCTTCGGTGGGCCTGGCCTGGGCGCGATCGACAAAACCGGCAGAACGCTCCAGCAGCAGATCAGCGGCGCGCAGACGCACGTAGACATCCCCAAGGCGATCCAGCAGGAGCGGATCGTCCGTAGCCTGGCTCACCCCGCTGTCTATCCACGCCCGCCCATGTTCGCGCACGAACGGCAAGGTCGCCTTGAATGCGCCGTGGCCGATGCCCAGATCCAGCGCGGCATGCAGAATCTGCGCCACCGGGCCGATGGTGGTGGGGCGCTCGAACGAGGACTGGAAGGGCACCACCCACTCCGGTTCGACGCGGACGCGGTCGAAAATCACCGATCCACTGCCGGTGACGCGCTGACCAAAACCGTCCCAATCGTCGATAATCGTCACCCCCGGCGCGGTGCGCGGGATGATGACGAGGTAGCGGTTTTCGCCCTGCTCTTCCTGCGCGGTGACAAGGGTGGGAATCCAGTGCGCGTACAGCGCACCGGTGGCGTAAAACTTTTTCCCGTGTACAAACCAACCGTCTTTTTCGCGGGTCAGGACGGTACGGCGTTTGAAATCCTTGTGCCCGGTTTCGGCGAGCGCATTGCCAAAACGCTCGCCTTTGAGGATGCGGTCGAAGAAGAATTTTTTCTGTTCTTCCGACGCTCCTACCCGCAGCACTTCCAGCGCATAAAAATGGTTTTGCGGGATATGACCGAAATTGCCGTCAGCCGCCGCAATCGTGACCACGGCCTGCGCCAGCGTATGGTTGGAAACGCCCGCGCCGCCATATTCCTTCGGGATGGTAACGCCCCATAATCCGCTCTGGCTGAAAACGTCCAGTTCCTTCCACGGCAGGATGCGCTTCTCGTCGCGCTCTTGCGCGTCCTGTTCGATATAGGCGGCAAATTGCTGTGCTGCCACGATTGCTTCCGCGTCGTCGCGGATGATATGCGCGGGCGTGCCCGGAGTCGGCGCCGGATCGTATTGCCTGCCCGGTTGCGTGCCCTGTTGCGTACTCATGCCGCCTCCTTTAATTCCATTGGTGGCGTTTGGGCAGCACGCCGTTCAGTAAATAATTGCCCAGCAGGTGAAACTTCCAGCGCACCGGGTCGTGCAGCGTATGGGTGCGCGCATTGCGCCAGTGCCGATCCAGGTTATAGATCGCACGGGTGGAAGCCGAACCGGCCAGCTCAAACAGTTTTTCGCTGACATCAAGCGCCGCTTCAACCGTCAGCACTTTTGCCACCGCAATCGCTGCCGAAGCGCGGGCGCTGCCTTCGGCGCTGACCGGTTCGCGCCCCAACTCGTCAATCAGGCGTGCCGCAGCGAGCGTTGCCTCTTCCGCGCTATGCACCTGGATTTGCAGCGCGCCGACATCATGGATGATGTAGGGATCATCCACCGCCTGCGCCACCCCCGAATCCAGCCACGGGCGGCTGTGTTCACGCACAAAATCAAGCGCTTCGGCAAATGCGCCAAGAGCGATGCCGGTATCAATCGAGGCCTGGACAAGCTGGGAGACGGGGCCGGAGAGCGTCGGCACATCGGCAAATTTCCACACCTCGATCACGTCTTCTGCCGCGACCGGCGCCTTATCCAGAATCACCGTGCCGCTGGCCGTGGTTTTTTGGCCGAAAGAACTCCAGTCATCAACGACCTTGAGCCCCGGCGCGTCACGCCTGACCCGAATCAGGATGGGCCGACCCTGTTCGTCCGCCGCACGCAATGGCACCCAGTGAGCGTAGAGGGAGCCGGTGGAGTAATAACGCGTGCCGCTGGCGCGCAAGCCCTCAGGGGTTTGCGTCAGCTTCACGGTCGCATCCTGTATTTTTGCCGCGACCGATTTTTTCTCCGGCCCGGCATTGCCGAGACGGTTTCCCGCGAGCACATCGTCAAACCAGCGTTTTTTCTGCGCTTCAGTGCCCAGATCCTTGATCGTCTGGATCAGGGCAAAATGGTTTTGCGGAATCTGTCCGAGCGAAGGGTCGACCGCGCAAATGGTGATGAACACCTTGGCCAGCGTCTCATTCGAGGCCCCGAGACCACCATATTCTTTGGGGATGGTGATCGCGCCCAGGCCGCTCCTGGTGTAACGCTCGATTTCATCCCACGGCAGCAGCCGGTCACGATCCCGTTTGGCTGCGCCGAGGCGGAATTCCGCCGCCAGCTCACTGGCAATCGCCAGCGCTTCTGCTTCACTTTTTATTTGGTAAGGCTTGCCTGGCGGTAACGGAAGACGATCCGCCCCAACCTGAACCTGAATATCCGACATATAAACCTACTCCCGCCCTTGGAATGAGGGAGTAAAAACTATCAGCATCCAGCACGATTCACCAAACAATATTTTCGTCTTTTTTTATTCGCAAAAAACGAATAACATAATTTATTAATCAACGCTTGATTTTATTCAAGACTCACCGCCAATTTAACCCAACCCGTTCTTCTAATCAGGCAAATCTTTGTTTGTCTGCTCGCGCAGAATCCTTTCGGTGAGTTCGCCGTAGCTTTGCAGTTCTTCAAGATCAGCCGCGGTGACGGGTTTGAAGCCGCCATACGCGGTGAGTTCGCTAAAAAACCGCTCGCCTTCCTGCGAGCTCGGAAATGCGTTGAGCACAGCATGGAGCTTGCCGATGCTCTCACTGCCGAGGCGTTCGTGCGCCATGTAGAACAGAGAGGGGAAGGAGATGCCGGTGATGTCGAGCGATTCGAACTGGCGGCGCTGTTCAAGCGGTAGCTGCGCGATGTTCTGCGGCGTGGCCAGCACCGCATCAATGATGCCATTTGAGAGGGCGACGAGTCCTGTCAGGTGCGAGTTCAGGCCGACCATGTTTTCTTCCTGATACAGGTCGTTGTGTTTGAGCCATTCGACCCCGAGGCAGTAATACTGCGAGAGGAACCCGGGGCGACCAATCCGTTTGCCGCGCAGATCAGCCACCGTTTTAATCCCGCTGTCTTTACGCACAATGATGGTAAAAGCCAGCCGCGTACCATACTGCACCAGCGGCACATATCCCTTTCGCATCAGGCCCGGCACAAAGTGTGAGCTGGTGCTGACGATGTCAAACTCGCCATTCAGGCCGTCAAGGTAGAACTGCTGATAGCTCGTCGACGACATCAGGATCACCGCCGGGTCGAAGTTCGCAACCAGGTAGTCGCGCAGCGGCTTGTGGGTTTTGAACAGGGAGATGGTGGAGCTGTAGGGCACGATGCCCAGTGTCACCCGCCTGGCGGGTTCCGCAAACGTCGGCGTCACAAAAATGAGGGAAAGCAGCAATACGCAGAAGCGTAGCCCTGTCGCAAAAAGGAAGTTACCGCTCATCATTCTGGAGTCCCCCACCACTACCCGCATGCCTGTCCGCGCCATTGTAACGCAGCAAATGATGTTCACCACACGAAACATGCGCCAATGATAAAATCATAAACAGACCGGGTAAATCTCCCCCCGCTGCGCTTGCCCATGTACCCGAAAACCAGCCGTCCCCGGCGCTGCCTGCCGCCGCGCAAGCCGGGCGGCTCGGCCCGGATTTGCCTCTAAGCAAATAACTTTTTCTTCGACACCACGCCCTCGTGCACTGCGATCATCACAGGCTCCATGTCCTTCTGAGGAAAAGCGAATGAAACTGAAAACGAGCATCTTTTCTGGGCTGACCACCCTCCTGTCTGCGGGCGCTTTGCTCGCCGCTGGCAACGCCGGAGCCGCCGATGCGCTGAAGGTCGGCTATCTGCCCGCGATCGGGCACGCCAAATATTTCATCGCCCAGGAACAGGGCTTTTTCACCAAGGCAGGTCTTGATGTCGAACTCGTCGAGTTCCAGAACTCCGCCGACGGCATCAATGCGGTGGTCGCCGGCAAGCTGGATACGGGCTCGTTCAGCACGCCCGCGCCCCTGCTGTTCTATTCCAAGGGCTCAGACATCAAGATCATCGGCGGCATCATGGGGCAGGACGGCTCGGTGATCGTCAAGCCGGAACGCGCCAACGACATCCGCGCCATTGCCGACTTGCGCGGCAAGAAAGTCGCCACCGTCCGTCTGGCTTCGAGCGACGCCGTGGTGCGTACCGCCCTCAATGAAGCCGGCATCGACTGGCGCTCCGACCTGGAATTTTTCGAACTGAAGAACCCGCCCGCCGTCATCGAAGCGGTCAAATCCGGCCAGGTCGATGCGGGCGTCGTGTGGGGGCCGTTCGACCTGCGCGCAGAACAGCAGGGGCTGAAGGTCGTCGTCCGTTCGGGCGACATCTACCCCGGCCATCCCTGCTGCCGCCTGATCGTCTCCAGCAAGCAGCTTGAAAAACCCGAGGTCGTCGAGCGTTTCCTGCGCGCCCTGCTCCAGGCCGAGCATTTCTCGCAGGATCACCGCAAGGAAACGATTGATTCCATCGCCAAGTACGTCAAGCTGGATCGTGACACGCTCGAAAACAGCTTTTATACGCCCAACCTCGACCAGACCACCGACCCCAACGTGAAAGGCGTGGCGAAATTCTGGCAGTCACTGGTGGAGTCGAAATTCATCGACGGCACGCGCCAGCTTGAACCGATCTTCGCCATTGCCCCGTACCAGAGCGCGATCGAAACCCTGGTAAAGGAAAATCCGGACGACGCCTTCTATCAGGCCCGCCTGAAGCAGTTCAAGGAACGCAACCTGTAAAAAAGAGAGTCTCTCCCCTCGCCCGCTCGCGGGCGAGGGGGCTTTAGATGTCCGGGCTACACGCTGTTCCGGCTGGAAAGCGCAGGCGTATTGTCGGCATGAGCCGTTGCGTCTGATGCGGCATGTATATGGTATTTTATGGATGGAAGGGTTAGAGCGCATTCTTACCACCGCTCCAGAACTTTGAAGACCAGGGCGACAAGGGCAAATACGGTTCCAAGGCCGAGCAGGACAGCCCGGGCTTTCCCGAGACTTGCGCCAAGGCGCCAGAGATTGACAAAGAACTTGTCTGGAGGCTTTGTGACGCTTTGGCAGGCATAGCCTGCAGCTTCAAGCTGCTTGAGCAGGGAGACATAGACAGGCGTGAGATAACCCTCTGTCCACGTGTGAATGCCGAATACTGCTCTTCCTGCTTGATTTGCAACGATGAGCCACTGCCAGGTACCTCGTGAGCGGGCCTTTGTGTCTACATAGCCGAGCATCTCTTCTGCTGAAGGAGCTTTGCCCTCGAAGTGCAAGACGGCGCCAAACGCAAACGGAACGACAAAACCAGGCGAAAACTCTTCTTTGACGATCTGGCGCACTTCATTTGAAACAGTCGCGTGATCCTCAGATTTCGCTTGCATTTCAATTACGCCGCGAAATGTGTTCGCGGTTCGTTTCTCCCATAGGCCTATCAGCCTGCCTGCGACTTTTGGCTGCACCGGTTGAAGTAGCTCTGGAGCGACCGAAAGGCTCATATGCGCTCTAACGTTTGAGTTAGTAGGGGTCGAATCATAAAGACAGAACGCCGCCCTGTCCAGCCTGCCCGACGCACCATCCCTTCCCCCCTCACAGCGGCCTCGCCACCGTCAGCGCCTGCCACGGCGCGCTGGATTGTCCCAGCGCGGCAGCCCAATACCACGCCGAAGCATCGGTGAAAGACTGCCCCGCCCCGTCAGTGATGCGCTCACACACGCGCAGCGCGCCCTCACCCTCCCGCGCCGAACGGGCCGTAAAACAGCGCCAACGCCCCACCTCCGTCTGCTCCAGGCGCTCGTCACTGATGCGCCAACCCGCAGCGCGGTAACAGTCCGCAGCCGGGTGCAGCATGCGCGTCGGGCGGGTAACGTAGCGCCACACCAGCACATCACGCTCATTGGTCAGGCGCGCAATCTGACCGGGAAAACCTTGCGCAAAACGCGCTTCAACCGCCGAGAGCGCCAGCGGGCGCAAGGCTGCGCCCTCCCATCTCGTCGGCCATTCCGGCGCAACACTGGCGAGCGCGGGTTCAGCGTGCGGGGCATGCCACAGGTTGATGACGTTCATCAGGATACAGACGGGCAACAGCACGGCGGCGCAGCACTTGAGCGTGGACAGCGCAATCTTCATGACATCAGACTCCCTGCATCTGCGGCTCGCCCACGGGCAGAGCGCCCGCACGCGGGTTCAGCCGCGCCAGCATCAACCCGGCAATCGCCGCGCACACCCCCGCCAGCACGAGCAGGCCAATGCCCTGATGTAACCACTCCGCCAGAGAAACGCCGTCAGCCTGCGTCGCCACGAGCAGCGTATTACGCAGCACATTTCCCGCCAGAATGATGAGGCCAACGCCAGGCAGCCGGGACAGAAAGCTGGCGTTGCCGCGCCCCACCATCAAGGCTACCGCGCACGCGGTGAAATACCCCATCCACACCAGTTGCACCCCGGAGCACGCCGCATCGACCAACACCTGCTGGCCCTCGACCCGCAGCACCACACCTTCGCGCTCGATCTGGAAGAAGCCGCACAGCAGCCAGCGACTCATTTCCGCCACCAACACGCGCAGCGGGTAGCCGCCATAAAACTGCAACGACGCCATCACCGGCAGCGACAGCAGCGCCAGCCCCACCACCGGCGCCGCCGCCACGCTGCCCGGCAACACCGCCAGCAGCCCTGCGGCAAAAGCGAGCATCACCCACAGCGCGCACACGAGCGGCGGCAGCATCCCCCAACCGACACTCGCGCCCAGCACCAGAACCAGCATCAACGTCAGCCAGCCCGTGCCCGGCGTGCGACGCCAGCCCTGGCGCTGCCACCAGCCCAGCCCGGCCAGCGCGAGCAGGGCCGCCAGCCCCAGCGGATCGTCGGAACCGTCCCACAACAGGCGTTTCGCCATCCAGTGCAGCGGCGGCCACACCGCGGCCAGCAGCAGCGCCAGCCAGACCTTGATTGATAGCGACGCTATTCTGCGCGCAAGCCATGCCCGGATCATGATTCGCCCCTCACGCCGTCAGATGATGCTGGCGCTGCCGATAGCGCCGCCGCGCGACCATCGCCAACATGGAGAGCATCACCAGCAGCGCCCCCAGGCTCTCCGGCTCGGGCGAGCTGGGCACATTGCCGGACACGGCCAAATTGCTCGTGCCCGCCGGCAGCGGCTGGGGCTGGTCGACACTGACCAGCTCGCCACCAGCGGGACGACGGACGCGCTGATCAATGGCGACAAAACTGGTGTATTGCGTCAGCAGACTGTATTTCAGCCCCAACCTGGTAATCTCCCCGCGCAAGGCCCGACCGCCTTCCAGATTCTCCTGATCGCTCAATTCCGCGATGCGCTGGCGTGCCCACAAGTGACGCAGCCCGCCGTATTGCCCCGTGCTGTTCCCCACCGCTTCCAACAGCGGCAGGCGCTGCCGGTAAGGGCCGTTCGCGTTATGCCCGCTCACCACCAACTCATACGGCGCCCCGCCCTGCCCGCCATCACGCCATTTACCGAACAGAATCACCGGACGTTCGCCGAGCACATCAGGCAATTTTTCCGGCGCCACGTCATAGACCTCCACCCCGGAAAATTGCGCCGCCACCTGGGTGAGCACCGGCGCCATCACCATGCGCCGGAAGCGTTGCGCCGCCGCCCTCGCGTCCTCAGCCCGGGTAATGATGAAAGGCTCGCCCATCCCCGCACGCGCCAGCCCCTCCATAAGGTGGCGATTCACGCTGCTGCCGATGCCGAAAGCAAAGAGATTGGCTTCGTCCAGATGCTGGCGCACCAGCCGAAACGCCTCGCGCTCAACCGTCACATACCCGTCCGTCACCACGACAATCGTGCGCGAAACATCTGCCGATTTGGGCTGGGCATACACCTTGCGCAGCGCCGGCATCAACTCCGTACTACCCCCACCGCCCTGCTCGTCGATCAGGCGCAAGGCGGCGCGAATATTCTCCGGCGTCGCCGCCACCGCATCCGTATTCAAAAAACGGCTGCTACCGGCAAACAGCAACACATTAAACGTATCGCCAGCCCTCAAGCCCCCGATTAATTCGCGCAACATCTGCTTCGCGGTGTCGAGCGGAAAACCGTACATCGAACCGGAAATATCAACCACAAAAATATATTCCCGCGGCACAATCAGATTCGCGCCAACATCCTGCGGCGGCTCGACCATGGCAAGGAAAAAGTTTTCCTCCTCGCCACGCATCAGCATCACCCCGGATTCAATCGCATCTCCCGCCAGCCGGTAATCGAGAATGAAATCGCGGTTATTCGCCACCGCACCCTTTTGCAGCCCGATCCGGGCATGATGCGTATCAACCCGCTCGACCTGAATCCCATGCGAAGGAGACACCACCTCCTTGAGGCCCACCGGCGTATCAAGCCGCACCTGCAAATCAAACTTTGCCGACGTCTCCACCCCCGCCCGCAAGACAGGCTGCGCCACCCATTTATCCTGCGCAGATTCAGAATCCGGACTGTTATAACGCGGCCCCACCACGGCAGGAAAAACAAACTGATACTGCCCCGCCTCCGGCACCAGCAATTCGGTGTAATGCAACTCAACCCGCACCTCATCCGCGGGCATGATGTTGGACACATTCATCTGGAACACATTGGGTCGATGCTGCTCCAACAACGCCGCCGTCTTGCCCGCACTTTTTGCCTCCTCGTATTCATGCCGCGCCTGTTCCTTCTCGCGGATTTGGGCATGAATCACCCGCCCGCCCAATTCCACACTCATCGCGTGCACCGCCGCACGGGTGGAGCCGGGAAACAGATATTTCGCCTCCAGCGCACGCTGGCCCTCATTCCGATAAACCTGCGTCACCGTCACATCGGCAATCACCCCCGCGATGCTCACCTCAACATTCGTCGACTTGAGCGGCAGCGCATCCACCGCAGCATCCGCCCCCGACACGAAAAAATAAGGGCTCTCCGTTCTGTCGGACGCAGCCCCATCCTCCTGAGCCAGCGCCGTATGCGTCACCCCCAACAACACTCCGGCGCATCCCCAACCCACAATCGCCGTGCGCAGTCCCAGACGCAACACACTGCTTGACAGCTTGCGTAGCAACATGATCGAACCTCCCCGAAAAGGCCCACGGCCTTGATGCCACCACCTTAGCGGGGTGATATGAAGAGAATTCGAAGCGAATGAGGCTTGTGTGAAGCGAAGATGAAGCCAGTGGGAAGATATGTATCGCATAACGCAGATTTGCGTTCAAGAAACCTGCGCACATCAGGTGAGGTCGTGGATTAAAAATATGATTTCAATCCTCTGGGGGGACGCAATAATAGTTTTGAATGAGAACTGACAATATCCTACAAAGATGCGGATAAGCAGATTCGCACCTTCTCGTCCTCGGGACGGCGCAGGAAACATGAGCAAGGAAATGCCACTCGGACTTATACGAGAGCAGGAACGCAAGTGGAAGTCGCTTACGACAAAAATTACCCCGAAGCAGCGATCGTGGTAGACAACGACAGCAAAGGAAAATTTATTTTTGCCATCGGCATTGACAGCTTTCTTATCTTACTGGGCATCGTGTGCCGACGTTTTTCGCACTAAGGAATATCTAGTCAAAAATAGGAAATGATAACCAACCATGATTACGTTGACTGTTTTTGTGTTACCCACTAAAATCGTGGTTTATTCCCTATTCTCAGTTCCACGTAAATTGACTACCCCGTAATTTCTCTTGTCAATTTTCCGCCGATGTAAGCCACGATGATGGACATGCTTGCTTCATCAACTCGAAAATGGGTACGCCCTGCCACCCCGCCAGTAAAACGAACATGCCAATCGAAACATTCTTTCCCCCCCGTCACGTCATCATGTACCCAACACAGTTTTTTACGATCATCAGCTTCTGGACTGGCCTTTGTGGAAAATTCTGGCCATTGAATGCCTTTACCCTTCCAAATAACGACATCCTTCTCCAAAGCTTCAAGCGACTTCAACGCCTGACGAAAAGGGACACCACTGCCTTCCAGTGCCTTAAGATCTTTTTCTACTCGTGGCAAGAAACGGAGACTCGGAAAACGATCTGCTTTCTCACCCCATACTTGAGTAGCAGTTGGATCAGTCGAAAGCCCAAGTTGCTTTAACCAAGCAGTATGTTCACTCGCATGCGTTACTCGGCTTGCATTTCTAATACGTTTTTCGGCTTCTGAAATACATCCATTATCATCAAGTTTACAATAGATTGTTTCAACCCAAGCCTGAGACCAATCTATATGCGCATCAAAACTGACCGTTGCTGAATCCAACAGAGTTGCCCAAGCCAAAGCAATGGATGAAACTTTATCCTGTTTTGTTCGGAGATCCATACTAGAAATCTCATCCGACAGCAGCTTATCTAGCCCATCAGAAAAGGGAGAATGAGTATTCATCATTCGAATGAAGTCCCATTCCTCTCTGCGGAGAACAGCCTGAAGAGGAAAATTATCAGCAACCTGATATTGAGAGATTGAATATGCAGTGTTAAGAGCAAACTTTTTATTGATCTTGCGAAGACTCTGCAACGTCTTGATCAACCCGCCAGCAGTCTGTTCGGCGCGCTCTCGACTTATTATCGTACCTTCTTTATGGCGCGATGCGTCATCAAGAAACAAAACGGGTGTCACCATGAATCAATCCTCCAGCAGCTCATCTAGCGCATTGCTCCACTCGTCGAAAAAACCGTCGGGCCATTCACTGAAACGCCCATTAGCATGCAAAATAGGAGAAATGAGAGAAGTTTCACCGCTTGCGATATTACGAGAGAAAAAATGCACGGCAACATCATCACTTGAAATATCGGCACGCTTTGCCGCAATACGAACACCATTGAGTACATGATCGCTATGAGTTTCAATGATGATCTGTACGCCATCCGCCGCGCAACGTGCCAAGAGTAACCCCAGCGCAAATTGACCACGCGGATGAAGATGTGCCTCCGGATTCTCCAGCAGCAGCAATGCCCCTTTCGGTGCAGCCAAGCAAGCCACAATGATCGGAAGGCAATAAGTCAGTCCAAATCCGACATTGGAAGGACGGCGTTCATGTCTATTCGAACCGATCCCAATGTAAGAGAATTTCAGAGACACGGAATCTGACAACTTGACTGCCGTAGCTCTTGGCTGTACTCCGGGACTGAGATGCTGCAACCAGCCCGATGTTTGATCCAGCAAGCTCCCAGTCGGTGCTACCTGTTTCAGCAAATCGTCAGACAAAGCTGGAGATGGAGGCGCAAACCGCTTATGCGAGATTTTTTTGGTCTCATTCTGTAACAGAAAGTCGACCGTGTATTCTCCTCCACATCCGAGCCAACCAGCAGCTCGGTCTGGTGTGCTGGCCTGCTGGTATTGGATCGCAGGAGTAATTCGGTCTGCCTGAATAAACTGGAACCCCTTATCCAGTGCATTGACTACGTCTTTTACACTACCGTCACAGCTAAGCTTGAGCGTATCTGAGTCTGGCTCGGCTAGAGCGGACAGGCTTGTTCGCCCCTTGGGTGTCTGGATAATAAAGCGGATATCATCATCCCCGGCGTTCTCGGATAGAACATCTTCGCTACGTCCAAGTTGGATCAGTTGTCCCCGCAGCACAAGATTTTGAGGCCTGGCATCTGTATGAAGGCTCTGCTTTAGCAATGCGAGCACCTGTAAAACCGTGCTTTTACCGGAGCCATTCAGTCCTGTGAGAACTGTAAGCGCAGCAAGTCTGACCTTAAGCTCGCGTGCGGACTTAAAATTGTAAAGTTCGATGCTCTCAAGCATGGACAGCCTCCGTAATGATGTTCTTCCAACCCTTGATGCGCGCATTGGATTTCTCGGAATACCCCGTACCATACAACAGAGAGCGACTGAAAGTCGTATTCCCATTCAGCTCATTCAAAAATAGCTCTTCGATCTTGGATTTTTGAGTCTCCGCACGCGCGAGCGTATCTTCATCCAAAGAACCAAAAACGATCAATTCCGCTTCAAAAAGACCCCGATTAATCGGGCTTTTATGCCGCCCACTAACACTTTTACGGAACGCATGATCCCCTCTGACCCGGAGAACAGCATCAATAGCATGATAAAATGCTCGTTCCGCCTGCTTCCACTCATTTGAGTTCCAGTGGAAGAGTTTCTTTTCAACCGTGTCGTTCAAAAACTCATCTAGCGTCTGGTTGGCTAGCCTGCTGTAAGGTTCATTGAGCAGCCAAAGAGCAACGTAACGCAGAACCAGTTCCATGTCCTGTTGTCGATTAGTTCTCACCCTGTGGTCTGTTGCTTCAATGAATTTATTGTTTTTCGCAAGCCGCTGGAGTTGATTACGCCATTCTCCAGGGAAAATTGCATTCCGAATTTCCTGCGCCTTTAGAGGCATACCTCCTTGATTAAGGCGAGCGAAGACATTGAATTTAACTGCCGCAGGAGTATTCGCCCGAATGATATTTGCAGTAATCTCTAGCTCAGCAATACGACGCTGAAATTTTCGATCAAGATCTTTGAAAGTCAACCCCTCTAATTCTCTAATATATTCCAACCCTTCCAATTTGAACGATGCAAGTGCTGTTCCCGTAACTTTGTTAAGTAACACCTCATTTTTAAAGTGAAATATCGTGCACAGCCGTTGAAGGCCATCGACAACAGCGTACACACCATCCAGATTTTCGCTGAAGTAAAAAGAGGGCAGTGGTATTCTAAGCAGAATCGACTCGATCAACCGTGATTTTCGCTTGATATCCCAAAGGTTCGCTTGGCGCTGAAAGTCAGGCGTCAAGTCTAGCTCGCTATTGTCTAAGCGATCTTCGAGCGAGCCAATCGACATCGGCTTCACAATGATGTCAATTTTTGTCGGGTCGAAAGGCACCTCAATCTCTGAAGCATGTTCCTCCTCCTCTCCTTCCAACCCATCATCGTCTTCGGCGATTACCTTCGCCTCATCCGCCA
Organism: Betaproteobacteria bacterium; assembly: GCA_025997045.1. Lineage (GTDB taxonomy): Bacteria > Pseudomonadota > Gammaproteobacteria > Burkholderiales > Rhodocyclaceae > WRNU01. The sequence continues at coordinate 17,654 of BNUB01000016.1, read as the reverse complement.
TCACCGCCGACGTGTTCAATTTTTCTGTTGAATTCATTGCCTCTCCTTATGTTCTGCCCACATTCTACACATAAGAACGTGAACAGACCACGATTATGCAACCGCTCTCCTTGACTTGTCGAAGTGCATTCTCCAATACTTCGACAAGTTCAGGAAAAACAGAGCCAGATTCTTATTCGTCCTTACTCTCCGCCGGCGTAAAAATCTCCACCTGATAGCGTGTACGCAGCGTATCCAGGAAGGCGGCAAAATCGCGCTCGGCGACGATCTGCCCGTACTGGTTCGCCACGTCGGCCAGGCGGGGGTCATCGTCAGCGATCACGGGATGATCAACGGCGTCGATCTGGTAGATCACGTAAGCATCATTGGGCAATTCCACCCCGAGGCGGGCGGGCAAAGTGCTTACCGGGGCGGCAAAAACGGCGCGGGCGGCGACGCCCGGCAACTGCGGGGCCATGCGCTGGATGCTGCGGCCCGCACTCCATGCCTCCTCCACAGCCTCGCCTTTTTCCAGCTTCGCCAGGGTGTCAGCCCCTGCCTCGCGCGCCAGCCGCAAGGCTTCCTCGCGGCGCAACTGTTCTTCAATCGCGGCGCGCACGGTCTCCAGCGGCAGGCGCTGGGCGGGTTCGTGTTCGACCACACGGGCTGAAACCAGCACGTTGGGGGCGACATCGACGGCCTTGGTGTTGTAGCGGCCCTCGACGGCATCGGTCGAGAACAGGGCGTTGATCAACTCGGAATTGCGATACGCGCCGATGGTGGCGTTATTGCGGTCGAGCCAGTCGGTGGTCTGCACCTTGAGACCCAATTCTTCCGCGACCGGGGCCAGACTGTCGGACTGCTCATGCACGGTGCTGGAGAACTTGTCCGCCAGCCCGGAGAAACGCTGCCCGGCAGCCTGCTTGCGCAGTTCCGTTGCGATCTCGTCACGCACCGAGGCGAAGGATTTGACCGATTCCGCACGGATGTCGGTGACTTGAATGAGGTGAAAACCGAAGTCCGAGCGCACTGGCGCGCTGATCGCGTCCTTTTTGGCGGAGAACGCAGCATCAACGAATGCCTTGTCGTAGCCGTCACGGGAAATGACGCCCAGATCGCCGCCCTGGGCTGTCGAGCCGGGGTCTTGCGAACGTTCCCTGGCAAGCTCGGCAAACCGGGCCGGTCTGGCTTTGAGCAGGGCGGCGATTTCGTCGATCCGGGCCTGGGCTGCCGCGACCTCTGCCTCCTCCGCGTCCTGGGCCACCAGGATGAGAATGTGGCGCACGCGGCGCTGTTCCGGCGTGGTGTAGAGCGCGATGTCGGTGTCGTATTTCTCGCGGACATCCTCGGCGCTGACTTCAACCTGATCACGCAAGGTGGCTTCGTCAAAGACGACGTATTCGGCCTTGACCCGCTCCGGGCGCTCATAACGGCTGCCGTTGTCATCGTAATACTTCTGGATGGTGGCCTCTTCGATCTTGACCCGGGCCCGATAGGAGGCGAGCGGGAAACGCCATTCGCGCACCGTGCGGCCTTCGATCTGGGCGGCGAGGAGGCGGCGGGCGGATTCTTTCGCCACCAGGGTGGCGGCGCGCACCGACAGCACCAGTTGCTGGATGCGCGTGTCCTGGGCGACCTGGGCTTCGAACATCGCGGGCGTCAGTGGCGTGCGCTGACGCGCCAGCACGGCCTCGTAGCGCTCCAGCGAAAACTCGCCCTTTTCATCCTGGAATGCAGGGATGCTGGCGATGGTCTGGCGTAACTGGAGCGGACTCACCGCCACCCGCATCTCGTCGACGTAGCGCAACAGCACGCGGCGGTTGACCAGATCTTCGAGCACGGCGCGACGCACTTGCGGGGAATTCAGCAGCGCCTGATTGGCCTGCCCGTCTGTCGCTTCGCGCAGTCGATCCTGTTGCTCACGCAGGGCGCGGTCAAATTCAACCTGATAGACGGGCGTGCCGGCGATTTTGGCGACTTCCCCGCCTCCCGCTCCGCCGCGAAAATAGGAATCCAGCCCGAAGAAGGCAAAGGGCACAATAAGAATGGCCAGAATGAGCTGGGCAATACGTTGATTGTTGCGAACGAACTCGAACATCACGACTTCCGTAATGACAATAAGATAGAGGCTGACGGTAGCGGCAATCCACCGTCAAAGGGCTGGAAGTGTAACGCATTCACTTCCGCTTGCGGCGATGGTCGTGGCGATGCTATCGTGACCCACCGCATCACGCCCGCCACAGGCACCTGCCGCTGGCGGGCAGCCCTCTCCCTCCCGTCCAGCCACGTGCCATCATGAGCGCCCAAATCTCCCCCGCCGCTGGTCTTCGCACGCCGTTTTACGACCTTCATCTTGCCGCAGGCGCACGCATGGTCGATTTTGCCGGCTGGCAGATGCCGGTCAATTACGGCTCGCAAATCCAGGAGCACCACACGGTGCGCCGCGACGCGGGGATGTTCGACATCTCCCACATGCTCGCGCTGGATCTCGACGGCAGTGACGCCACCTCCTGGCTGAAAAAACTGCTCGCCAACGACGTCACCCGGCTCGCCGCCAGCGGAGTCGCGGGCAAGGCGCTGTATTCGTGCATGCTCGGTCATGAGGGCGGGGTGATCGACGATCTCATCGTCTATCAGCTCGATTCCGACCACTACCGCATCGTGGTCAACGCCGGAACCGCCGACAAGGATATCGCGTGGATGCGCCGCCATATCGCCCACAACACGGCCAATGTCAGCCTCAGCCCGCGCCGCGATCTGGCGATGATCGCCGTGCAAGGCCCCAGGGCCAGGGAGAAAACCTGGCAGGCGCTACCGGAGATCGAAGCCGCTGCGGCGGCGCTGGCGCCGTTCTCGGCCATGCAGCCTGGAGATATTTTTGTCGCCCGTACCGGTTACACCGGCGAGGATGGCTTCGAGCTTGCCTTCCCCGCCAGACAGGCCGCTACGATCTGGCACGCGCTGCTGGGCGCAGGGGTTGCGCCGTGCGGGCTGGGGGCACGCGATACCCTGCGCCTGGAAGCGGGGATGGCGCTGTACGGTCAGGACATGGACGACAGCGTGTCGCCGCTGGATGCCGGGCTGGCGTGGACGGTCGATTTGCGCAACCCGGCGCGCGCTTTTACCGGCCGCAGCGCACTCGAAGCCCATCCGCCCACCCGTCAGGTGCTCGGCCTCGTCCTGCTGGAGGATAAAGGCGTGCTGCGGGCCCACATGAAAGTCGTGACCGCGGCGGGCACTGGCGAGATCACCAGCGGCGGTTTTTCCCCCACGCTGGAAAAATCCATTGCCCTCGCCCGCCTGCCGCTCGCCTGCACGGCGGGCGAGACCGTCGAGGTCGAGGTGCGCGGCAAACACCTTGCCGCCCGTACCGTCAAACCGCCGTTTGTGCGCGGTGGCAAAATACTGGTTTAAGCCTGATCTTCCCTTGTTGCCGGAGTCCCCATGAGCCATGTTCCCGCTGAACTGAAATACACCGCCTCCCACGAGTGGGTGCGGCTTGAAGCCGACGGACTTGTCACCGTCGGCATCACCGACCATGCCCAGGAAACCCTGGGCGACATCGTTTTTCTTGAATTGCCTGCATCCGGCCGGGTCGTGGAAGCGGGCGCGGCGGTCGCCGTGATCGAGTCGGTGAAAGCGGCCTCCGATATTTACGCGCCGCTGGCAGGCGAGATCGTCGACAGCAACCAGGCGCTGGTCGACGCCCCGGAAGGCGTCAACCGCGACGCCTACGCCGCGTGGCTGTTCAAACTGCGCCCCGCCGACAGCAGCGCGCTCGCCACGCTGCTCGATGCCACGGCCTACCAAAACTCAATCGCAGACTCAAGCGCAGAGTAATCCCGTCTCTGCCGGGCCATCATCATGACCGACGTTCTCCTCGAAGCACCGCTTGCCGATCTGTTTCGCCACGACGATTTTGCCCACCGTCACCTCGGCCCCAACCCGGCCGACATCGCCCGCATGTGCGCGGCCATCGGCACCACCAGTCTTGACGCCCTGATCACCGAAATCGTGCCTGCGGCGATTCGTCTGTCCGCGCCCCTCGCCCTGCCCCCCGGCCAGAGCGAGGCCGGAGCGCTGGCCCGGCTGCAAGGCATTGCGGCCAAAAACGAGGACAAGAAATCGCTGATCGGTCTCGGCTACCACGGCACCCACACCCCGGCGGTGATCCTGCGCAACGTGCTGGAGAACCCCGGCTGGTATACCGCTTACACACCCTATCAGGCGGAAATTGCCCAGGGGCGGCTCGAAGCCCTGCTCACCTTCCAGCAACTGATCGTCGATCTCACCGGGCTGGAAGTCGCCAACGCCTCCCTGCTCGACGAGGCCACTGCGGCGGCGGAGGCGATGACGATGGCGCGGCGGGTGTCGAAATCGGCGAGCAGCGCCTTCTTTGTCGATGACGACGTGCTGGCGCAGACGCTCGATGTGCTGCGCACCCGCGCCCGTTTTTTCGGTTTTGAGCTGATCAGCGGCAAAACCGCAGACGCGGGCCAACGCGAGGTGTTCGGCGCCCTGCTCCAATATCCCGCCGCCAGCGGCGAAGTCAAAGCGCTCGCGCCGGCGATCAGCGCGCTCAAGGCGAGCGGCGCCGTGGTCGCGGTCGCCGCCGACCCGATGGCGCTGGTGCTGCTGCAAAGCCCCGCCGCGCTGGGGGCCGACATTGCGCTGGGTTCAACCCAGCGTTTCGGCATTCCGCCGGGCTTCGGCGGCCCGCACGCGGCGTATTTCGCCACCCGGCAGGCCCATGTGCGCGCCATGCCGGGACGCATCATCGGCGTCTCCAGAGATGCACGGGGCAAGCGCGCGCTGCGCATGGCGCTGCAAACCCGCGAACAACACATCCGGCGCGAGAAGGCCAATTCCAATCTGTGCACCTCGCAGGTGCTGCTCGCCAACATGGCGGCGTTTTACGCGGTGTGGCATGGCCCCGAAGGGCTCAAAACCATCGCCGCCCGCATCCATCGCCTCGCCATCACGCTGGCCCTGGCGCTGCGTGACGATTTCAAGGTGAGCGAACAGGCATTTTTCGACACGATCAGCGTCCACACCGGGCCGCAAACCCGGGCGATTCTGGGCCGGGCGGAAAAAGCCGGGTACAACCTGCGCCAGGTCGACGACAGCACGCTCGGCATCACGGTCGACGAGACCACCACCCAGACCGATCTGCTCGCGCTGCTGCGGGCCTTTGGCGTCAACAGCGACGAAGCCTGCCTCGCCGGGCTTGACCTGCGCGCCGCCGCCGCCCACATCATCCCTGAGCACCTGCTGCGCACCGACCCCATTCTCACCCATCCCGTATTCCACGCCCATCACACCGAACACGCCATGCTGCGCTACCTGAAGGCGCTGCAAAACCGCGACCTGGCCCTCGATCACTCGATGATCCCGCTCGGCTCGTGCACCATGAAGCTGAACCCGACCAGCGCGATGCTGCCGATCACCTGGCCGACGTTCGCCAATATTCACCCCTTTGCCCCGCCCCACCAGTGCGCCGGATACAAAGAACTGATTGACGGGCTGGCGGGCGCGCTGCGGGCGATTACCGGGTTTGACGCGGTGTCGATGCAGCCCAACTCCGGCGCCCAGGGCGAATATGCCGGGCTGGTCGCCATTGCGCGCTATCACGAAAGTCGCGGCCAGAACCAGCGCAAGGTGTGCCTGATTCCACAATCGGCCCACGGCACCAATCCGGCCTCGGCGCAGATGTGTGGCTTCAAGGTCATCGTCGTCGCCTGCGATGCCCACGGCAACGTCGACATCAACGACCTGCGCGCCAAGGCGAGCCAATATGCCGACGAGCTCGCCGCCCTGATGATCACCTACCCGTCGACCCACGGCGTGTTCGAGACCACGATCCGCGAAATTTGCGCCGTCATCCATGAGCACGGCGGCCAGGTGTACATGGACGGCGCCAACCTCAACGCCCAGGTGGGGCTGACCGCCCCGGCGTTCATGGGGGCGGATGTGTCGCACATGAACCTGCACAAGACCTTCGCCATCCCGCACGGCGGCGGCGGCCCCGGCATGGGCCCGATAGGGCTCGCCGCGCATCTGGCCCCGTTTGCCGCCGATCATGTGATCACGCCGACCGGGGACGACGCCCGCCCGAACAAGGGCCAAGGCGCAGTCGCCGCCGCACCCTTCGGCTCGGCCAGCATCCTGCCGATCTCGTGGATGTACATCACCATGATGGGCGCGGAAGGCTTGAAGCGCGCCAGCGAAATCGCCATTCTCAACGCCAATTACCTTGCCTGTCGGCTCGATGCCCATTATCCGGTGCTCTACAGCGGCGCGCACGGGCGGGTAGCGCACGAATGCATTTTCGATATCCGCCCGCTCAAGGCGGCGAGCGGCGTCAGCGAAACCGATATTGCCAAGCGCCTGATGGATTACGGCTTCCACGCCCCCACGGTGTCGTTCCCGGTCGCGGGCACGCTGATGGTCGAGCCGACCGAATCGGAGCCGCTGGCCGAGCTCGACCGCTTCTGTGCGGCGATGATCAGCATTCGTGACGAAATTCGTAAAGTCGAGTCTGGCGAGTGGGATGCCACCAATAACCCGCTCAAGCACGCCCCCCACACCCAGGCCGACCTCGTTGGCGAATGGACGCGGCCCTACAGCCGCGAACAGGCCGTGTTTCCCCTGCCCTGGGTGGCGGAAAACAAGTTCTGGCCCACGGTCAATCGCATCGACGAAGTGTGGGGCGACCGTAACCTGCAACTGACGCTGTGATTGCATGAGCGAATCTCCCCGCAGGCTGTGGGCCGCGCTTGTCCTCGTCCATCTGTCCGGTCTTGTCGCGTTGATCTGGTGGCTCCTCACCGCCGCCACTCCGGTGCCGATGCCCGGCTTGCAATTGGGTGCAGGAGAAAAACTGCGCTGCGTCTCCTACGCCCCGTTCCACCGCCCCGGCCAGACCCCGTTCGACCCCGACACGGTGATTCCGCGCGCGCAAATCGAAGCCGACCTGCGCGCCCTCGCGCCGATCACCGACTGCGTGCGCCTCTATTCTATTGACATGGGACTCGACCAGGTGCCGGAGCTGGCGCGCCAACTGGGGCTCAAGGTGCTGCTGGGGGCGTGGATCGGATACGACCGGGAGAAAAACACCCTCATCCTCGATCGCGCCATCGAACTGGCCAATACCCATCCCGACGTGGTGGGCGCCCTGATCGTGGGCAACGAAGTCCTGCTGCGGCGCGAGCAGAGCGTGGATGAGCTGCGCGCCCTGATCACCTACGCCCGCGAGCGCACCTCCCTCCCCGTCACCTATGCCGATGTGTGGGAATTCTGGCTGAAAAACGACAGCCTCGCCGACGCGGTGGATTTCATCACCATCCACATCCTGCCGTTCTGGGAAGACGAACCGGTCGACATCGCGCTGGCGCTGGAACATGTGGTCGCCACACGCGCGAAGGTCAAGGCCCACTTTGGCGGCAAGCCGCTCCTGATCGGCGAAACCGGCTGGCCCGGCGCCGGACGCCAGCGCGAAGCCTCCCTGCCGTCACGGGTCAATCAGGCGCGCTTCGTGCGCGAGTTCGTGCACCTCGCCCACGCCCAGGGCTGGAATTACAACCTGATCGAAGCCATCGACCAGCCGTGGAAACGCCGTCTCGAAGGCACGGTCGGCGGTTACTGGGGCATGCTCGACGCCGACACCCTGCAACCCAATTTCCCCCTGGCCGGGCCGGTGGCCGAGCGCGACAGCATTCAGGCTCCGCTCGTGGGCGGCGCCATCGGCGCAGTGCTGGCGCTCTGCCTCGCCCTCATCGGCCGCGTGCGTCCCTTCCAGCCGTTGCGTCTGGCCGCCGTCACGCTCGTCGGCGCCAACTGTGGCCTGATTGCCGTGCTCCACGCCGAACACGCATGGCTCGCTTACCGCGACATGATCGAGTGGCTTGCCCTCGGCGCGGTCGCGTTCGCCGCCGTGCTCGTCGGCCTCGTGCTGGCGCGCTGGCAGGGCAAGCGCCTGCTCCCGGCCGATCTGGCCTGGCAGCGGATAAAAAAACGGGAATGGGTACACAAAGGAGTCGCGGCGGAATGGCTGGCGCTGCTGCGCGGCTTCATCCTTTTTGCCGCCGCCATCGCCGCCTTGCTCTTGTTCGTCGACCCGCGCTACCGCGACTTTCCCAACCTGCTCTACCTCGCCCCGGCGACGGTGTATGGCGTCATCAGTTGGCAGCGCGGCGGGGAGTTCTCCCGTTCCGAGCGCCTGTGCGCCACCCTCATCACCTTATGCGTGCTCGGACGCTGGATGATGGAGCCGCTCAATCCGCAGGCGGTGCTCTGGCTACTGACGGGTCTCGCGCTGGCCTGGCCTGTGCTTGATCAGCGCTTTACCCGCCATTACCTCCCCGCGCAGGAGGACAAACAGGCCGAGTAACATGCCCACCGCAGCGTAATCGGGGCAATACAGCACCAGACCGGCGATGCCGCCGAGCCAGCCGACCCACGCCAGCCGCCTCACGTTTGCCGCGAACCCCAGCACCCCGAACACCAACGCCAACCAGCCCAGGCGCTGGGCCTGAAAACTTTGCACCAACAGCCAGCTCAAGCCGCACTGCCAGGACGCCCCCCCGGCGGGGCCGCAGTCACGCGGCAACAGACCGTTTTCGATCACACCATAACGCAGGGCCAGTAGCGCCAGCCCAAGCCCGATCCCGGAGGCGAAGATACGAAACCTGACCACACCCGCTACGCTGTCCGGCGCATTAAAATGAGCACTCATTGATTCGCTCCCGGCATTCACCGGCGTCAATTCTGGCACAGATCTTTTTCCTTCCCATGTCCTCACCTGGATTCCCGCTTTTTCCAAGCCGGAACACCGCATGAAAAACGCTGCTTCACTCACCCTGCGCATCCTCCTCGCCGCCGCCATTGCTGCCATCGTCGCCTGCGCCCAATACCTGATCTGGCAACAAACCAGCCACGGCACCAATTACCAGGGCACCCGCCTCAGCATCAAGGGCTTCGCCTATAACGGCTTTCAGCGCGACCAGAGTCCGCTCTCCGACCCGCCCGGCTTTCCGACCAAAGCCCAGGTCGCCGCCGATCTTGAACTGCTGGCCAGGACGACCGAACGCCTGCGCACTTACGGGGTCAAGGATTTGCCCGACCTGTTGAGCGTGGCTGGCGAACATGACCTGATGGTGACCGCCGGAGCCTGGCTTGACAGCGATCGCGACAAAAACGCCATCGAGATCGACGGTCTGATTGAAGCCTCGAACACGATGCGCCACATCGAGCGCGTCGTCGTCGGCAACGAGGTGCTGGAGCGGCACAATCTCACCGCCGCGCAATTGATTCCCTATCTCGACGAAGTGCGGGAAAAGCAGCGCCGCCCCGTATCCACCGCCGAAACCTGGAGCAACTGGCTGGCGCACCCCGAACTCGCCGACCATGTCGATTACATTCTCGTCCACCTCCTGCCTTATCACGAGGGCGACCGCTGGGATATGTCGACCCCCCAAAAGGCGGTGGAATACGCCTTGATGCGCTACGACCAGATCCAGAACGCCTTCCCGCACAAAAAAATCGTTATCGGTGAAATCGGCTGGCCCAGTAACGGCCCGACCATCGCCACTGCGGTCGCCTCGCAGGACAACCAGGCCCGTTTCGTGCGCGCCTTCCTCGCCCATCCCCGCACCCTGACCCTCGATTATTTCCTCATGGAAGCCATCGACCAGCCGTGGAAGACCGGGATTGAAGGCTGGGCCGGCCCCTACTGGGGCATGTTCGACGCCGACCGCCGCCCCAAGTACGAAATCACTGAAGGCATCATCGAGCGCGACTCACGATGGACGATCAAGGCCGGCTATTCCGCGCTGATTGCCGTGCTGCCGATGTTCCTCGCCGCTTTTTTCCTCTCCAGTTGGAGCGTGGGCGGGCGGCTGTTTCTCGCGGCGATGATCCAGGCTTGCGTCACCACGCTGGTGGTCGGGTTCGACGTGCCGTCCACCTATTACCTCCTCACCCAGCGCGATCTCATCGGCCTCACCGTACTCATCAGCGCCACCGGGCTCACCGCTGCGGTGCTGCTGTCGCACGGCTTTGAATTCGGCGAAGTGCTGTTCAAGCGCCAGTGGCGGCGGCGCTTCATGCCCCTGCCCCCGCATGCGTCGGCGGAGCAGCCCTTCGTCTCCATTCATCTGGCGTGTTACAACGAACCGCCGGACATGGTCATCGCCACCATCGACAGCCTCGCCGCCCTCGACTACGAGAATTTCGAGGTGCTCATCCTCGACAACAACACCCGCGACGAAGCCCTGTGGCGACCACTGGAACAACGCTGCGCCGGGCTTGGGCCGAAGTTCCGTTTCTTCCACCTGATGAACTGGCCCGGGTTCAAGGCCGGCGCGCTCAACTACGGGTTGAGCGTGACCGACCCCCGCGCCGAAGTGATCGGCGTGGTCGACGCCGATTACGTCGTCGACCGCGCCTGGATCGCCAGCCTCGTCCCCCATTTCGACCAGCCCGGCGTAGCCGTAGTACAGGCGCCGCAGGCGCACCGCGAATGGGAAACCCAGGCTTTCCGGCGTTGGTGCAATTGGGAGTTCGAGGGCTTCTTTCGCATCGGCATGCACCACCGTAACGAGCGCAACGCGCTGATCCAGCACGGCACCATGACCCTGGTGCGACGGCTGGCGCTGGAGGAAGTCGGCGGCTGGTCGGAGTGGTGCATCTGTGAAGACACCGAGCTGGGTCTGCGCCTGATCGAGAAAAACTACGACACCCGCTACGTCGACCACATCCTCGGACGCGGCCTCACCCCGTCGGACTTTGCCGCGATCAAGAGCCAGCGTTTCCGCTGGGCCTTCGGCGCGATGCAAATCCTCAAAGCCCATCTGCCGCAGATGCTTGGCCGCAGCGAACTTGATCTGGCCCAGCGTTACCATTTCCTCACCGGCTGGTTTGCCTGGTTCAGCGACGCCCTGCAACTGGTCTTCGCCTACGGCAGCCTGTTGTGGACAATCGGCATCCTCTTTTTCCCCAATTCCATTTCCCTGCCGGTGGTGACGCTGGCCCTGCCCATCCTCGGCTTCATGGCGTTCAAGGCCGCGCTCGGCCCGATTCTGTACCGCCGCACCATGGCCTGCCCCTGGCGTGACATCCTCGGCGCCTCCATCCTCTCCGTGGGGCTGGCGCACGCCATCGCACGCGGGGTATTTACCGGTCTGGTGAAGCAGAAAGGGGTGTTCGTGGTGACGCCCAAGGGCTGGAAAGCCAAGGGCGCCCTCGCCTTTTTTGGCCCCATCCGTGAAGAACTGGGCATGCTGTTCGCACTGGTACTGGCAGCAATTGCGCTCGCCTGCCAACATGGGGCCGGAGCGGTTGAAGCCAAATTGTGGATCTGCATTCTGTCTTTGCAATGCATTCCCTATCTGGCCTCGATCATTTGTCAGGTTGCAGCATACCTGCCGGAGACGCCTGTCCCGGCAGCAAAAGACAGAGAACTCTGCCCCGCAGCCTGATTGGTGTACACATCAAACCCCGTTACAATGGTTCCCATGAATCGTCATACCCTACACTTCCTGCTTTATGGTGCCCTTGCGCTGATTGCGCTGGTACTGGTTATACGATTGACACTACCGGACAGCGGTTCCGCCACGCCACAAGACCCCACGGCGACGGCTGAAGCGCGCAACGACACAGATCCTTTCCGTGGCATGCGCATCCAGCGCAGTGCGATTCGCCCCGTCACCGTCCCTTCCGTGCAGGAACTTGGAGCCGGTAAAATCGCCCTCGGCGAGCGCCTGTTCAACGACCCGCAACTCTCCGCCGACAGCACGATCTCCTGTGCCAGTTGTCATATCCTCTCCCAAGGTGGTGATGACGGACGCAAGCTCTCGCCCGGCGTCGGCGGGACGCTGGGCGAGGTCAATACCCCCACCGTGTTCAATTCCGTGTTCAATTTCCGCCAGTTCTGGGATGGACGCGCTGCCAATCTGACTGAACAGGTTGCCGGGCCGATTCTGAATCCCGTCGAAATGGCCAGTGACTGGGCGACTGTCATTCGCCGCCTCGAGGGCGACAGCGCATACCGCGAGGCGTTCAAACGTGAATACGCCGGCATCATCAGCGATGCGACCATCAGTGACGCGATCGCCCGTTTCGAATCCACCCTGGTTACGCCCAATGCGCCTTTTGACCGCTATCTCAATGGTGACAGCAACGCCATCAGCGCCGAGGCGCTCGAAGGCTATCGTCGTTTTTCCGATTTCGGCTGTATTTCCTGTCATCAGGGCATCAACATCGGGGGCAACTTTTTCCAGCGTTTCGGGGTGATGGGCGATTACTTCGCCGACCGCGGCAATCTGACCAAGGCCGACCTCGGACACTATAACGTCACCGGCCTGGATGAAGACCGTAACGTGTTCAAAGTGCCCAGCTTGAGAAATGTCGCGCTGACAGCACCCTATTTCCACGACGGCAGCATCGACACCCTTGATAAAGCGGTCGACATCATGGCGCGCTACCAGCTTGGCCGTGATATTTCTGACGAAGACCGCCGTTACATCATTGCCTTCCTCGAAAGTCTGACCGGTGAATACCACGGCGAGCGCCTACAGCCATGAGTGCCAGCGACATCCCACGTGATTCAGCGAACGCGGCGACCGCAAACGGATTCCCGCCATCCCCTGATCCCGACACGCCCGATACCGCGTCACCCGCGTCTTCCTCATCCCCCGAGGCAGCAGCCGGACGCCTGAATGGTCGCTTGAGCAGTAGTTTTACCCAGGCCATCCTGATGGTGCTGGTGGCCTCGGCGACGTTGGCGTGGCTGTTTCACAACGCGGACGCGGTCTCGATCTCCAACCACCAGAACTACTCCCGCGAGCTGCGCACCATCCACCAGATCGACGCCGAGCTCAACGCCGCCGTCCTCGCCACCCGTTTCGGCCTCTACCAGAACTTTGACATCCTCGCCCGTGGCACCGGCGAACTCGCTCATCTGGTCGACACCCTGCGCGCCCCTCCCTCCTTCCTGGCCGAGAGTGACGCCACCCGGGTGAAGGACAAGGTTGAAGAACTCAACGCCATGATTCGGCGCAAGACCGCTCACATCGAGCGTTTCAAACGCGAAAACGCGGTATTGCGCAACTCGACCCGCTACTTCCCGGTCGCGGTGGCCAAGCTCCAGACCGGCGATCTGCCACGCCTGCGCGGTGAAGTGGACACCCTGGCGCGCGAAGTCATGACTTACATGGTCTCAGGCGGCAACGATCTGGCGGTGCACATCCAGAACCATGCCAACGAGCTTGAACGCGAAGTCGCCTCCATGTCGGCCAGCCTTGGCGGGGCACTCAAAAACGTGGTCAACCACGCCAGGGTCATGGTCGGGCGCAAGGCCACCGTCGACATGCAACTGCATGAAATCCTTGAGATTCCGACCGCAGCAGCCGGAGAGCAGATCATCCAGATCTATGGTCGTGGCTATGAGGCCGCATCGGTACGCGCCCAGACTTACCGCCTGCTCCTGTTCGTGACCGCACTGGGTCTGGCCGCCTATCTGGTTGTGATTTTCACCCGCCTGGGCCGCGCCACCCGCGCCTTGCGCAAATCAAACCGCAGCCTCGAAGAGCACATCGAAGAACTGCACCGCACCGAAGCCGAACTGCGCCTCTACGGCACCGTGTTTACCAGCGCCGCAGAAGGCATGGTGATCACCGATGCGCGCTCGCAGATTCTCGTCGCCAACCCGGCCTTTACCGCCATCACCGGCTACCCCCTGGACGAAATCCGCGCCCATCCGCCCTCAGTGCTCGCCTCGGGCCGCCATCCCCCGACCTTCTACCATGACATGTGGAAAGCCATCGAGCGCCGTGGCAAATGGCAGGGCGAAATCTGGAACCGGCGCAAAAACGGCGAAGTCTATCCCGAGTGGCTGTCGATCACCGCCGTGCGTGAAACCAACAGCAGCGAGACCCCGCCGCCGATCACCCATTACATCGGCGTGTTCTCCGACATCTCCGAGCTGAAACGTTCCGAAGACCATATCCACCACCTCGCCCGCCACGACTCGCTCACCAACCTGCCCAACCGCCTGTTGATGCAGGAGCGCCTCAACGAAGCGCTCGCCCAGTCGCGCCGTATCGGCTGTCATACCGCAGTACTGTTCCTCAACCTCGATCGTTTCCGCAACATCAACGACACCCTGGGTTCCGAGCTGGGCGACGCCCTGCTCCAGCAGGTCGCCCACCGCAGCCAGAGCCTGCTGCGCGACACCGACACCGTGGCGCGCCTGGGGGGCGACGAATTCGTGTTCATCTTCCCCGACATCAGCCAGGCCCAGGATGTTGCGGGCATCGCACGCAAACTCATCATCAGCGTCGGTCGTCCCTACCTCCTCGGCGAGCATGATATTTCCGTCACCGCGAGCATCGGCATCGCCATCTCAGGCACCGATGGCGACGATGCCGCCGAGCTGCTGCGCAACGCCGATGCGGCCATGAGCCGCGCCAAAGCAGATGGGCGCAACAGCTTCCGCTTCTACTCCGCCGACATGAACACCTCCTCGCTCGGGGATTTGCTGCTGGAAAACCAACTCCGCGGCGCGCTCGAACGCGGTGAACTCGAACTGTTCTATCAACCCAAGATCGAGGCCAAATCCGGCCGCATGGAAGGCGCCGAAGCCCTGTTGCGCTGGCACCATCCCGAACTGGGGCTGGTGCCACCCATCCGTTTCATTCCGCTCGCCGAAGAGTCCGGCCTCATCGTGTCCATCGGCGAATGGGTGCTGCGCACCGCCTGTCAGCAAATCCAGTCCTGGCGCGCCGCCGGCCTGCCGGTGGTGCCGATCGCGGTCAACCTTTCCGCCCAGCAATTCCTCCAGAACGATCTGCCCGTACTGGTGCGCGACAGCCTCACCGCCGCCCACATCGAACCCGATCTGCTCGAACTCGAACTCACCGAATCCATGCTGATGCGCAACATCGAGCGCACGGTAGAGATGCTCGTCCGCTTGCGCAAGATGGGCATCTCGCTCTCCATCGACGATTTCGGCACCGGCTACTCGTCGCTGTCCTACCTCAAGCAGTTCCAGGTCAATGTGCTGAAGATCGACAAGAGCTTCGTCACCGACATCGGCAACGCCGACGCCGACGGCAAGATCGCCATCTCGGTCATCGCCCTGGCCCACGGTCTGGATCTCAAGGTGGTAGCCGAAGGAGTGGAAACCGAAGAACAGCGCGATTTCCTCCTCAAGCACGGCTGCGACATCTTCCAGGGCTACCTCTACAGCCGCCCGATCCCCGCGCCCGAATTCGCCAGGAAGCTTGAAGAACTCAAGTAGGAGCGCCAAAACAGCGGATGAGCGAAGCAAGACGCGGCGCACGCTCTCCGGCACCGTGGTCTGGTAACGGTCGGTCAGAGTGGATTCGACTTCAAGGGTAGCAGGCAGGCATGACAATTCCCGGCTGGAATTTGAACGCCTCAATGGTAATACATTCGCATTACTACTATCGCAGGCTCATCAGACGCTACCTGTCAGAAACATGCTGCGCGCGCCTTGACTCAACTGCGGCAAAAACTCCCTCCAGCAGAATGGCGCACACTAGCCGCCGCTCGCGCTTCGTTCCCCACCTGGATGGCGCAGGCAATTGGCAGAGAAAACGCCCATGACTGAAGACTTTTTCATCCTGAGCCAACACGACCGACGCCAGGCACTTATTTTCCCGGCGAGCGTAAGACCGTGTGCCGCCAGACCATCATCGCCGCGCTGGAAGGGCTGCTTGAACTGGCGCGGGCGCAAGATTAAGGACAGATTTGCGCACGTGTTTAGTACAGTGGAATAAAATACACCGCAAAGTGGAAAGAAATTATCCAAGAGCTATTCATTACGAGATCCTGCTCACTTGACACATTCAGGCCAATATCATACCGATTGGTGCTAACAGCAAAAACGAACACTATTCTCTCCTTAAATTTACTGAGAGTGTGCAGTACGCCGCAGTTGTCGATTAGCAGCAACTTTTTCGCGCATTGAAACCGGGTCAATCACATGACCGCCATCAAACGGTTTTTTGGTGATCGGGTCGAGTTCGATACCGTCGTTAAAGCGAAACATACCCTGTGGATATTCTTTGAAGCAAGCATTATCCCCCGCACTGCACACCAGACCTACGCAACCGGCGAGCACGCTATGAATGGGTCGCCCGTCCGGGTAGTAGCTCTCCGGCATTGCGCGTGGGGTATAGCGGATAAGTGCACCAGATACATAAGCCTCGTCATCGTAATCGGGGGTCGCCATATGGACGAGTACCGCTTTGCTTTCAGCGCCAGTGGGCAGTAACACCACACGGTTGCGTTCAAGATAGTCAGTTTCGCTATCGGTAAAATCTTTCCACGCTCCTTGCTTCGCCCAACGGTAAAGGACGCGCATTTCGTCTTGCGAGAGCACTTTTAGCGGATGGCCGATCACGATGGCATCATAGGGTTTAAGGCCCGATGCGCTGATGCTACAGTCACCTGCGGGGCAAACTGACGCAATGCCATTGGTATCATCTTCTGCTATGGCGAATAACGAATGCGTTGCCAAAATCGCAGCGAGCAGAGCACTTAGGACGGAAAAACAGCGGTGAAAAGTGATCAAAATCGACCTCGTTGTTGGGCTCGTAGGCGTACGCCGTGATAGATTGGACAGATAATCGTAAAACGTCCACGATATTTGCTTAGTCCGAGTAGGCTAATGGTTACCCTCTATTTTGCTCCCACGCATCCACCCTCCTTCAGAAATAAGCCGTTGATATCTTGCATAAGAAGGAAAAGCATAATCAAAGAAAAACAACCATATTGTAATTAACATAGCACTCAGATAGCCTTTCACAAACCATGAAAACTCATGAATGGATGCCATTACCAACACCATTATCAGCCCTAAAATAATAACGTAATAAAAAACAGTTTTTGCATAAAACTCCTTCTTTCCCATTATCTCACCCCCAAAATAATTAAACCTCTTAGCGCAGCCATAAAACACAAGAAGATCTGCGCGTGACAAAATCAAGACAACCCCCACCCAAAAAACACCTACGCGCCACGATATAGGGCCTTTAATTACCCCCATCCCATCCCCATCAAAGACCCAAAACCATACAAGCAGTAAAATATGTGCAAACAAGCCTTTAAAACCCAAAGAAATGTTCACTGTGCACACTCGCACGAGTCATCCGGCGTATCAATTAACGATGCTCGGATGCCAGAACCCACTAATACGCCGCCATGCCACGCCAATTGAACACCTACATACTGTATAGCTGCCGTTGCTGCTGTCAGTCTCAACAACCCTGGAGTTCTGATCCGTTCAAAATACCCACCCCAAAGGCTATGTACAGTCTTTGTATCACTATGCCACTTTAACAGCCCCTGAAAAATAGTATACCCCCTCATATTCGCGGCAACCACGCCACCAAGCCCCAGTGAAAAAGGCAAGGCCAACTCATCATGGTCTATAGTATTATGATAGTTCTCCTTTACATTATCCCACCAACTTTGGTTGCAAGGCCTTAATCCAAACGGGTCAACTTGACTCACCGGATTTCCGCCCACATACCCATAGAGGTTCAACCCACCCGCCTCCCCAATCGGGTCTCTCGACAGCCACCGCCCCGTCCTCGGGTCATACGCCCGATACTTGGTCAGATACAACCCGCTCGGCGCGTGGTACTGCA